>JBMOQZ010000120.1:0-155461 GCA_049322475.1 Myxococcota bacterium
GCGGCGGGGCCAGCCTCGCCGCGGGGGTCCGGGCGCTCGACGCCTCGCCGGCGATCGCCCTGCCCGCGGCCGCGGCGAGCCTGCTGGTGCCGGCCGCGTGGTGGGGGATCGTGGCGGTGCGCACGAAGCGCGACGCCGCGCGGATCGTGGGCGGCTACCGCCTGGGGCGCGTGCTCGGCGAGGGCGCGTCCGGCGTCGTCTTCGAGGCGCGCTCGGTCGCCACCGGCGAGCGCGTGGCGATCAAGCGGCTCCGCTACTCCCTGCTCGCGCGCCCGGGAGAGCGCGAGGTCTTCCGCCGCGAGGCCGAGCTCGGCGCCTCGGTCGACCACCCGAACGTCGTCCGCATCCTCGGCTACGGCGAGTGGCGCGCGCCGACCGACGCGGCGCCGGCCGCCTGGCTCGTGCTGGAGCTGCTCGGAGGGCCCACGCTGCGCGACGTGCTCGACCAGCGGGGCCCCCTGCCCTGCGGCGACGCCGCGGGGCTCGCCCGCGACCTCGCGGCGGGGCTCGCCGCCGTCCACGCCGCCGGCGTGCTGCACCGCGACGTGAAGCCGCAGAACGTCGCGTTCGCCGGCGACGGCACCGTGAAGCTCATGGACTTCGGCGCCGCGCGCCCCACCGCCCGCCGCACCGAGACGGTGGACCGCTTCTTCGGCACCGTGGGCTACCTCTCGCCGGAGCGGCTCCGTGGCGAGCCCGCGACGGTCCGCTCCGACGTCTACGCGCTCGGCGTCGTGCTCTACGAGTGCATCGCCGGCGCGCGCCCCGGCGACGACCTCGCCGCGCTCGCGACGCCGACCGCGCCCGCGCGCCCGGCCCGCCCGGACCTGCCCGACGCGCTCTGGGCCGCCGTCGCCCGCGCGATCGACCCGGACCCGGAGGCGCGCTTCCCCTCCGCGGAGGCGTTCGCCGACGCGCTCGCGCCCTTCGCGTGCCGCGCCCCGCCGCCCGCGCTCCCCCGCGGTCCCGTCGCGCCGCCGGCGCCCGTCGCCTCGCACCTGGCCACCGCCTGGGGGCTCGCCCGCGCCTACCTCCGCTACGCCTGGGACGGCGGCCGCCCCGACGCCGACGCGTTCGCCGCGCGGTGGCTCTCCCGCTCGGGCGAGGCGCCGCCGGCCGAGCCCACGAACCGGCGGGACCCGTGATCGCGCTCCTGCTGGCCTGCGCGACGCCCACGCCGCCCGCCGTGGCGGGGCCCTCGCGCCGGGAGCTGCCCGCGGCGCCGGCGCTCCCGTGCCCGTTCGAGGTGGAGGGGCGGTGGGCCGTGGGGGGCGTGCCCGTGCCGGGGCCGCCCGCGCTCGCGCCCGCCGAGGACCACCTCACGATCGCGGGCGAGCCGGTGTTCTCGGAGGGGCGGCTCGCCGCGGTGGCCGAGGACGACGGCGAGGTCTGGCTCGCGGGGACGGCGGGCCTCGCGCGCGTGGGCGGCGGCGCGTGGGCCACGCGCTCGCCGGCGGTCGCGGTGGACGCGCGCGGCGGCGTCGCGTGGGCCGTCACGGTGGACGGGGAGGTGCTGCGCGTCGGTCCCGACGGCGAGGCCGCCCGCTCCGAGGTCGACGGGCGGCCCGTCGCGGTCGTGGCCGCCGGAGAGGGCGCGTGGGTGCTCGGCGTCGACGACGTGTGGCGGCCGGTGGGCGCCCCCTCGCCGCGCGAGGAGGCGGTCGTGCCCGCGACGCCCGTGCCGGACCCGATGGTCGCGCTGGAGGACGGCGTCGTGGCCACCCGATCCGGCGTCCGCGGGCTCGAGGGGTGGCGGGTCGACCTGCCCGACGTCGTGGGGCTCCTCCCCGAGGGCGACGGGTGGCGCGTCGTCACCGCCCGCGACGGCGAGTGGGTCGTGGGTGAAGGGCGGATGGAGCAGGTGATCGCCCCAGGGGGCCGCGAGCTGATCGCGGCCACGCCGGGCGTCCGGCTGACCGCCGACGGCGAGCTCCTCCCGGCCCGGAGCGCCCGCCCCGGCGAGGGGCGCGCCTGGCATCCGCCGCGCGCGCTCGCCGTTGTAGACGGGTGGGTCGCCGTCGGCTTCGGGCTCGTGGGCCGGCTCGAGCTCCTCGGGCCCGCCGGCGAGCGCCGCGTCCACGCGCTGCCGGGCCCCCTCGAGCTCGTCGGTGCCCCGCTCCCCGGGAGCGAGCTCCGCTGGGACGGCGACGCGCTCTGGATCCCGATGCCCGCGCACGGGCTCGCGCGGATGGAGGGGCCGACCGGCTCGCCGGCGACGCTCCCCGGCGTGCCCGGCGCGTGGGACGTGGCGCCGTGGGAGGGCGGCCACGTCGTGGCGCTCGGCGACCTCGGCGTCGGCGTGCTCGCCGGCGACGTGCTGGTGGGCCGCTGCGCGCACCCCGGGCGCGTGATCCGCGTCGCGACGGGACCCGGCGGCGTGTGGGCCGCGAGCTCCGGGGTGGTGACGCGCCTCCGCAAGCGGGGTGCAAGCGAAGCCGGGGCCTCGCCCGGGTAGGCTCGCCTCACCCTCGGAGGAAGCCTTGTCCCTCGTCTCCATCGCGCTCCTCGCCTGCTCCGGCGGCGGGAGCGACTCCGGCTCCGACGACACGGCCGGCACGAACGGCCCCACGAGCGCCTGCGACGACGGCGCCGACGTGCTCTCCGGGCTCGTCGACGGCGTCTCCCGCGAGAGCTGTGCGGCCGAGCTGTCCGCCGGCGGCCTCAACCACGTCTCGGGCGTGCTCGACGACGGCGTGCTGCTCGTCGTGAACTTCACCGGTCAGGAGGCCGCGGACGACGTGTGCGTCGGCTTCGGCATGCGCCGCGATCCCGACGCCACGGCGAACGACTGGCAGGCCACCGACACCTGCGACGTCGACGTGAGCGAGTACGGCGCGCGCGTCGTCGGCACCTTCTCCGGCACCCTCTCGCCGGTCTCGGACACGAGCCTCGGCGACGTCGTCCTCACCGAGGGCCACTTCGACGTGGCCGGGCCGGAGGCGCGATGATTCCGCTCGTGCTCCTCGCCTGCTCCGGCGGCGGCAAGGCCCCCGCGCCCGTCACCGACGACACCGCCGGCGACTCCGGCACCCCCGGCGACGACTCGGGGACCGTCCCCGACGACGACCCCACCGAGGGGCCCGAGGAGGACTGCTCCGGCGTCGGCACCGACGCGCCCGCGTGGGAGCTGCTGGACCCCGCCGGCGAGCTCGTCTCGTGGGACGTGGCCTACGGCTACCCGGGCGCGATCAACGGCTTCGCCGGGGTCGCGTACGGCGACGGCCGCTTCCTCGCCACCGTGTCCAACCTGAACGAGGACGTGTTCCGCTGGGCGACGAGCCGCGACGGCTACACCTGGACGCTGCACGAGACGTCGCTGCCCGACGGCATGCAGTCGCTGTCGCTGGAGGAGGTCTACTTCCAGCGGGGCAGGTTCGTCACGTCCGGCTACTCCACGGGCGGCAAGTCCTGGTTCATGACCAGCGAGAGCGGGGGCGCGTGGACCTTCGCGGAGGTGGCCCCGCTGAACGGCCTCGAGGGCCTCGCCAGCAGCGACGACCTGACCGTCTACGTGGGCGGCAACAACGACATGCGCGTCTCGGACGACCTCGGGACGTGGACCTCCGTGTCCGCCGGGACCGGCAGCTTCGGCTACATCGACGTGGACTGGGGCGACGGCGTCTTCGTCGCCAACATGAACGGCGGCACCGCCAACGCGATGCGCAGCACCGACGGCACCACCTGGACCGACATCGCGGATCTGCCCGGGAGCTGGCGGACCGCCTTCGGCGACGGCCTGTGGGTGGCGAAGAGCCTCTGGGACGACACGCTCTGGACCAGCACCGACGGCGAGTCGTTCGCGCAGGTGGAGACGACCGGGTGGATCGGGCTCGGGCCGATGACGTACGTCGGCGGGCGGTTCTGGGGCCACCAGTACGTGGGGTCGACGATCCAGGCGCGGGCGAGCGTGGACGGCGCGAGCTGGGCCGCGTTCGGCGACGTGCCCGCCTTCTCCTCGCCGGAGGGCGGCACCGTCACGCAGTACGTGACGGGCCAGGCCTGCGGCACCTGCACCTGCGTCTTCGTCGGGCAGATCCAGGACTTCACGATGGGCGAGGAGTGGCTCGTCGACATCTACCCGCTGATCGCGGTGGGGAAGGTCGCGTCGAACTGAAGGGCTCGCCCGCCCTTGCCTCGGGGGGGACGCGCGCGCATGCTCCCGCATGCTTCCGCTCGTCCCCCTCGTCCTCGCGGAGACCCTCATGGAGCTGAAGAGCCCCGCCTTCGATCCCGGCGGTGTCATCCCCGCGCGCTTCACCTGCGAGGGCGCGAACGTTTCGCCGCCCCTGCAGTGGTCCGGGGCCCCGGCGGAGACGCGCAGCTTCGCGCTGATCGTCGACGACCCCGACGCGCCCGGCCGCACCTGGCTGCACTGGACCGCGTGGGACATCCCCGCCACCGCCACGAAGCTCGCCGAGGGCGAGGCCCCGCGCGCGCAGGGCACCAACGACTTCCGCGCCGTCGGCTACGGCGGCCCCTGCCCCCCGCGCGGGCACGGCGCCCACCGGTACTTCTTCCGGCTCTACGCGCTGGACCGCGCCGTCACGCTCGCTCCCGGCGCTACCCGGCAGGAGCTCGACAAGGCGATGGAGGGGCACGTGCTGGCGAAGGCGGAGGTGATGGGGAAGTTCTGGAGGGACAAGTAGGCGGGCGTCACCAGTAGAACGGGTCGTCCCAGGGCACGTCGAAGCCGGGGACGAGCCAGGCCAGTCTCCAGGTGTTGTCGTCCCGGTCTCCCTCCACGACGAGGAGGTCGGCGCGGCCGTCGGCGTCGAAGTCGCCAGCGGAGGGCTGGAGCCAGGCGTAGCCACAGTCCAAACGCCACGCGTTGTCCGGGAGGTCGTCGTGGGGGCCGGGCATCTGGCCCCCGTGGACCATCTGGACGCAGGTTTCGGGCGCCACCACGAGCTCACGGAGATCGTCGCCGTCGAAGTCGAGCGCGATGGGGACTCCGAGGTTGAAGCGGTCGGGCGGTACCACGTAGCTCCCGAGGGCATCGTCCACGGAGAACTCGCCGGCCATCCCCTGGGTGGCGCTGAAGATCCAGACGCCGTCCTCCCCCTCGCTCGTGTCGTCGAACGCGACCCACTCGTCCACGCCGTCGCCGGTCCAGTCCCCGAGGTGGGCAATTGGGTAGGGAGCGAGCGAGTCTCCGGCGAGGATCCAACCGGCGGCGACGTCTTCGACGGGAACTTGGCAAACCTCGCGGATGAGCTCTCCGGCCACCACCTGAACCTCACCTCCGACCCGCCACGATAGGTCGACGAGTCCATCCCCATCGCCATCCCCGATCGGCGTCGCAGCGGTCCCGCCGGCAGCTCCTCCGTCCGAACGCATCGCGCAGCGATCCGGCGGCTCGCCGCCGAAGTAGAGCTCGTATGCGCTGTCACCCTCGGCCGTCCAGCTTCCGATCGCGAAGTCGGCCCGCCCGTCGGAGTCGAAGTCGACGCCGCTGACCACGACGGCCGAGTACCCCGGCTCGTAGTAGTCGACCCACCGCGCATCCACGTCGGACAGCCAGTCGGATCTGCCGCCCGGACCGTTGAGAGGGCCATAGTGTGCAATCACGCCATACCCGGTGGACTCGAGGAGGAGCAGGTCGTCGGCCCCGTCCCCATCCAGATCCCCCCCGTCGAATTGATACAGGTAGGCGCCGCTCGTCGCCATGTCGTGCCACACCGCGTCGCCCTCCGCGTCGACGTACGGCTCGTCCGGGAGCGCCCCGCCCGCGTACACCAGCAGGTCGCCGGCCCAGCCCCGGGTGTGGACGACGTCGCTGACGCCGTCGCCCGTGAGATCACCGACGAGCCCCGCTTCGAGGCCCGCCACGGACGAATAGGCGAGCTCCCACCCCGCGGCGCCGAGCGGCGTGGCCCCGCCGCACGCCCCCTCGGCCATCGGGTCCCCGTCGCAGTCCTGATCGACGGTGTCGCAGTACTCGGTCGCCCCGGGGAAGGTCCAGGCGTTCTCGTCGTCGCAGTCGTCGCCGCCCGCGTCGAGCGCGTCGTGACCGTCGCCGTCGAGGTCGTCGGGATCGGGGGGGGTGTCGGTGTCTGTGTCCGCGTCGGCGTCGGCGTCCGTGTCGGCATCGGCCTGCGTGTCCGAGTCGGTCTCCGTGGCCGAAGTGTCGGGCTTCGGGTCGGGCGGACCGCCGCAGGCGAGGAGGAGGGTCGCGATCACCACGACGCCTCCCCGTCCCACCACGAACCTCCCCCAGTACTGACATAGAGGAATCTCACCGGGCTGGTCCGCGTGCCGGTCCCGGGGCCGAGGCCCAGGTCGGATACGGTGCGGGCCTGCAGGTCGTCGTCGCTCACCCGCAGGAACGACCAGAACGTCGTCCAGGCGCCGGCGGACCACTTCAGCCGCCGCTGCAGCGCGAACACGCCCGGGTGCGTGGCCGTGTCGTCCAGGCCCACCCACCCGCCGAAGTACCAAAGGTCCTCGACGTGTGGGTGGGATGCCATCGCGTGGACGGACATCTTCATCTGCACGTTGGAGGCGACCGGCGTGAACGAAGTGTAGTCGCCCTCGAACTCCGTCGAGAGGTCGATCGCGCACACGGCATCGGCGTAGGAGGGGTTGACCGCCTGCCCGCCGTACACGAACAGCCACCGCCCGTCGCGCGACGCGTGGGTGCCGTTGACCTGCCACTCCTCGCCCCACCAGAGCTTGCAGTCGGGTTCGGTGCCGGCGTCGGTCCCGTCGTGGTCGAGCTCAAGTAATTCCCAGTCCGCGCCCGCTTCGTTGCCGCGCTCGAAGCTCACCTCGGCCACGCCACAGTGCGGGTGCGAGGAACTCACGAAAAGGCGGACCCAATCCCCGAGCGCGGGACCGGAGGACGGGTGAACCGACATCGCGAGGCGGCGGTTCTCGAGGTCGGTCGTGTAGTCGTACTGGAAGAACTCCTCCCGCGAGCAGTTGTCGTTTGGCGAATCGTAGGGGCTCGGGATGCCACCGGCGGGGAACGGCACCGGTACATACTCGAGGCCCGAGGCCGTGTGCGTGACCACCCAGAGGCCGGCGGAGTCGTCGGGCTCCGGATCGACCTCTTCCTCGCAACCAGACGCTGCGCATGCCGCCACGGCGGCAATCACAGCGGTGTCCTCCCCGAGCACCTCCAGCGCCCAGATCATCCCGATGCCGGCATCGTCCATGAGCGTGGGGTTCCCGACGTCGGTGCTGCAGGCCGGGTAGCCGTGTTCGTCCGTGGTCCCCTCATAGTCGGAGTTCCATCCGTAGTCCGCGCACACGAGCTCCTCGGAGGGGATGCCTCCGCCGCCGACGAAGTTCCAACCGGCGAAGCTCGGGTACGGATCGGCCGCACTCCGAGGAATCCCGTCCCAGCACCACTCCTCCCCGATCTCGGCCCCGCCCGTCTCCTCGGAGAAGAAGAGGCCGCGCGTTCGGCCGATGTCCACGATCGGCACCTCCTCGTCCGGCAGGTCCTGCGGAGAGAACGCCATCCATGCCTGCGCCGCTGACGTCCCGTTGGGGTCCGCCCACACCTCCACGTCAACCGGGAAGCTCCCGACCGGGTGGAACTCGCAGGGTCGCTCACCGGGCTCCTGGACGCCGCCGGCCTCGGCGAAGAGGCGGTAGTACTTGTAGTCGCCCGTCCCACCGGCGAGGAGGGCGTCGACGGGCTCCTCGCCGACGACCGCGCACCCCGGGCACACACCCGCGGCGCTGGCGGTCAGGTCCTGGAACACGGGATCGCCGGCGTCGCCCGCCCAGGCGAGCGTGATGTCCACGCAGTCGAGGTCCTGGCCCCCCACCGAGCAGCCGTCGCTTTCGCTGGAGACCCCGGTGGTGTCCCACCCCACGTCGATGCCCGCCCCGTCCGCGTCGTGGTGGATCCACCAGTGCTGCGCACCACCGACGAGCAGGTCCGGCGCGCCGCCCGTCGGGCCGGGCACGAACACGGCGTCGTGTACGGAAGTCGCGGCCCAGGCCTCGTGGAAGGGCTCGTCCTCGATGTAGGACCCCGCCACCTCCACCGCGTCACGGCGCTCCTTCGAGTGCGGACCGTACTCGAGCCGCGAGGGATCGCTCGCGAAGCCCATGTGGCCAAACTGGTAGTCCTGGAACGGCCGCCACGCCACCGTCGCGCCCTGGGCGAGGCCGGACAACGCGCCTCGGAACGTGCTCGCGCAGCCCCACCGCGCGTCGGTGTTCCCCTTCGGGTAGAACGCGAACAGCCATGCCCCGCCCGGGCTCACGGCGATGGCGCTCAGGTCGTGGGCCTCGAGGGTGTCGTCGCCTGCGAGGTTCGTGACCGGCGCAATCAGGCTCCCCGCCGTGGCGGACGCGTTGTCCAGACACCCGGCATGCCCGGCGCCCGTCCCGGTGTAGCCAATGGTGTAGTAGGGTTCGCCCGCGGGGATCCACGCCGGAGAGGTCGAGGCCCCGTCCGTGTCCCACAGGTACGTCGCCCACAGCGAAGCGTCGGCGGTGGCGTTGGTGTCCACGTCGAGCGCGTACACGGTGGGTTCGCCGGTCTGGCATCCGCCGTCGGGGACTGCATCGTCGTCGAGGTCAAGTGTCGGATCCCACGAGCGCCCCCCGTCCGCGATGTAGAACCGCTCCCAGCCGGTGCCGTCGTTCGTGGGGTCGGCCTCGATGTCGCGGACGTCGAGTGCGGCGTCGGGGCCTCCGTCGACGGGGACGCAGACGGGCGCCGGGCTCGGGACCGACGCGGGATCGAAGTTCGCCGGACAAAGGTACACGGCGTCGACGTACGCGTCGTCCGCGAGCACCCGGTAGCCGACGACCACGAATGGGACGTCGTCGCCCTCGCCGGTCACGATCGCCGAAGGGAGCCCGGCGTAGGTCGCGCCTTCAGGCAAGCCGGACCAGATCTCCGCGGGGGGCGTGCTCGAGCCGCGCTGCCACACGTGGAGGCCGCGCGTGCTCCCCGCCCCCGACTTCACGCCGTTCGACGCCACGAGAAGCCAGCTCGCGAAACCCGGGAACGTCTCGAGGAGCCGCCCGGACGAGAGCTCCTTGCCATCCCACTGGCAGTCGTCGAGGTGCTTGAACGCCCACACCCCGCTCGACACCTCGTCCCACTCCTGCCCGCCCGTGGACGCGCCGGTGATGTCCGCCGTCTGCCACAGGCCACCGGACGTCTCGTTCCCGGTCAGGGCGTAGACGTCGAACTCGTCGGCGTTGCGCCAGGTCCCGCCACCTCGCCAGAGGGCGAGGATCTCGCCGACGCCCATCTCGGAGCCGTCGTTCCAGTCGTCGTACCCGCCGTTCGCCGTGTACCAGACCGTGCGGACGGACTCGGGGTCGTGCGCGGGCGACCACGCGAGGCCGCCGACGTCGCTCCCCGCAAGCAGGAGGCCGCCCCCCGTGATCCCGCCCGAGGGCCCGTAGCCGTCGCTCACGCGCACTACCGACTGCCTCCCCCCGCCGGGGACCCCCATGCCGTCGAACTCGAACGTCACGTCCATCAGCGGCGCCCACTCGTACGTGCCGTTCTGCACCGTGAGCCAGTCGATCGGCATCGTGTAGGCGAACAGACTGTCGCACTCCACGTCGAGGTCGGTGATCGTCGAGCCCGGCTCCACGCCCGAGAAGGTGAGCGCGTGCTCGCCGGGCGTGTCGAAGAAGCCCCACGCGGTCCCTCCGCTGTGGTGCACCTCGACGGTGCAGTCCGCGTAGGGTCCGCCGAAGGGCACGCCGACGGTGACCGTGAACAGGCCCGAGTCGTGCGCGAGGTCGCCCCTCAACGAGATCGCCGCGGGGGTCGTGGCCGTGGGCCGCAGCACGACCTGCCCGCCACCCGAGATGACGTCTCCGCTGGTCGTCCAGTCGTTGAGGCCCTCGAAGCCGACGACGTAGGGCCGTCGGACGGAGGGGGAGCCGTCGCAGTCCTCGTCCACCCGATCCGTGCCGTCCTCCGCCTCGGCGGGGTTGATGTCCGGGTCACCGTCATTGCAGTCGGTCGGGGACTCGTTCTCGCAGTAGCCGTCGCCGTCCTCGTCGTAGCCGGGCATGCATGCGAGCGCGCGCGCTAGGAGGAGATCACAAAGAGAGAGAGAGAGAGAGCAACATCCAGACCACCGGGGCTCCACCCAGCGTGCCAGCCTGGCGCCCGAACGTCAACAACCCGGCAAGCCGACGGACTACATCCCCCTCTGCACCCTCTCCGGCCACTCCGCGATCATCGCGTTCAGCGTGGCCCGCGCGCGCTCCACGTCCTCGGTCGTGTAGGGCTTCCGCGGATCCTCGGCGGCCGCCTCGGCGGTGAGCGCCCACGCCTCCTCGGCGATGGCGGACGGGTTGGCCTGGTCCCACACCACCACGGCGGCGTCGACCGCCTCGCGCAGGGCGCTCACGCACGGGTCGTCCTGGAGGCACTCGGTGGCGATCTTGCCGCTGACGCTGTTCCAGGTGAAGCCGGCCTCGGGCCACGTCTCGTCGAGGCCCCACGGCGAGAAGTCGAACTTGCCGTCGGCGGGGTCGCGGTAGAGGTACACGTCGTTGAGGTTGTAGGGGTAGCCGTCGCTGTTGCCGACGAGGATCGTCATCGCCCAGAACGCGAGGTACTCGTCGACGTCGACGACCTCGCCGACCTCGGTGACGAAGTCGTCCGGGCTCGACAGGGCGTCCTTCACGGCCTCGAGCGCCTCCTCGTCGCCCGGGCCCGCGGCGAGCTCCCAGCTCTGCAGCCCGCCGCGCGTGAAGTCGCAGTAGTCGTTGCCCTCCCAGAGGTCGCCGCCGTCGCGGTCGTCGAGGTCGTAGCGTCGCCGCACCCAGTGGTTGTCCATCGCCTCGGGCGAGCTGTAGAGCCCGAAGAGCTCGTCGTTGACGAACACCCGCGCGTACGTGATGCGCGGGGCCGGCAGGTTGGCCGACTGGAACAGCGTGTACGCGACGATCTCCCGGCCCATCGCGTAGTCGCCCACCATGTTGTTGAGCACCAGCCGCTCGAGCGAGCCGTACTTCTGGTCGGCGACCCACTGGTCGAATTCGATCTTGAACGCCGGCTTGCCGCTGAAGTCCTGGAACGAGCTCGAGCCCTTCAGGCGGACGCCCACGTCGGGGAACGCGGTGCCGTCGAGGTCGACGTCGCCGTGCACCCACTCGAAGGGGTCGCGGCGGAGGTCGGCGATCGCGTCGCTGGTGAGCGTGAGGTGGACCTCGTGGATGACCCCGCGGTCGAACCAGGCCTCGTAGATCGCGTCCTCGAGGGCCTCCTCGGCGGTGTCCTCCCCGCCGGTGTCGTCGGGCTCGGTGTCCTCGCCCGTGTCGTCCTCCACGTGCCCGGCGCTCTCGACGGGGACCTCGTCGGGGACGTCGACGCCACCGGTGTCGGCACCGATGATCGTCGTCTTGCCCTCGCAGGCCATCAGCAGCAACATGGGCGCAGCATACATCGCCCCGTCGCGGCCGGTGGTTAGCTCGTCGGCTCCCACCGGAGCGCAAAAGTGAACCGCCTCGCGAACGAGACGAGCCCCTACCTCCAGCAACACGCGGACAACCCGGTGGACTGGTACCCCTGGGGACCGGAGGCGCTGGCGCTCGCGCGGGACAACGACCGCCCCATCCTCCTCTCCGTCGGCTATTCGGCCTGCCACTGGTGCCACGTGATGGCCCACGAGAGCTTCGAGGACCCGATGGTCGCCGCGGTGATGAACTCGCACTTCGTCAACGTGAAGGTCGACCGCGAGGAGCGCCCCGATCTCGACGAGATCTACATGCAGGCGGTCCAGGCCTTCACCGGCGGGCACGGCGGCTGGCCCATGACCGTGTTCCTCACCCCTGACGGCAAGCCGTTCTTCGGCGGCACCTACTTCCCGCCCGAGCCTCGCCCCGGGCTGCCCAGCTTCCGCCAGGTGCTGGAGCACGCGTCGTCGCTGTGGCGCTCCCGGCGGCAGGAGGTCGACCGCGTCACCGGCGAGCTCGTCCCCTACCTCAAGGCGAGCGAGCGCCTGCCGAAGCCGACGGGCACCGCGAGCGAGGCGTGGCTCGACAAGCTCGCCGAGGCCTGCGCGCGCGACTTCGACGAGGTCGACGGCGGCTTCGGCGGCGCCCCGAAGTTCCCGCCGCACGGCCAGCTCGCGGCGCTGCTCGCCCACCACCACCGCTCCGGCGACGACCACGCGCTGCACGTCGTGACGCACACGCTCGACCGCATGGCGCACGGCGGCATGTACGACCTGCTCGGCGGCGGCTTCGCCCGCTACAGCGTCGACCCCCACTGGCGCGTCCCGCACTTCGAGAAGATGCTCTACGACAACGCGCTGCTCGTGCCGATCTACGTCGACGCGTGGAAGCTGACGGGCAAGACGCGCTACGGCCGCGTCGTCCGCGAGACGCTCGGCTGGATGCAACGCGAGATGGCCTCGCCCGGGGGCGGCTTCTGCAGCGCGCTCGACGCCGACAGCGAGGGCGAGGAAGGCAAGTTCTACGTCTGGACGCCCGCGGAGATCCGGAGCGTGCTCGGCGTGCTCGACGGGATGCGCGCGTGTACGGCGCTCGGCGTGACCGACCAGGGCAGCTTCGAACACGGGACGTCCGTGCTGCAGCTCGAGGGCGAGGTCGACGACGCCTGGATCGAGAAGCTCCTCGCCGCGCGCGAGCAGCGCGTCCGCCCGGGCCGCGACGACAAGGTCCTCACCGCGTGGAACGCGCTGGCGATCTCCGCGTTCGCCCGCGCCGGCGCCGCCTTCGACGACCCCGAGTGGCGCGGCGCCGCCGTGAAGGCCGCGCGTTTCCTGCTCGACACCGCCACGGTCGACGGGCGCCTGCAGCGCACCTGGAAGGACGGCCGCGCGCACGTCCCCGCCTTCGCCGACGACCACGCGTTCCTCGTGAACGCGCTGATCGACCTGTACGAGGCGACGCTCGACCTCGACTGGCTCGGCGAGGCCAACGCGCTCGCCGACCGGCTCGTGGAGCTGTTCTGGGACGACGCCGACGGCGGGCTCTACTACACGGGCTCGGACGCCGAGCCGCTCGTGACCCGCAGCAAGCACCTCCTCGGCGGGGCCGAGCCCTCCGCGAACGGCGCCGCCGCGCTCGCCTTCGCCCGGCTCGCCGATCTGTCCGGCCGCGACGACCTCGGGCGCAAGGCCGACCGCATCCTCCAGAGCTACCGCGCGCTGCTCGACCGGGCGCCGCGCGCGCTGGGCGTCGAGGCGCTCGCCGGCGCGTGGCGGCAGGGCCCCACTCAGCAGCTCGGCATCGTGGGCGGCCACGCCGAGGCGCTGCTCCGCGAGTACTACGGCCGCTACCAGCCGTTCTGCGTGCTCGCCTGGCTCCCCGACGCGAAGAAGGAGGCGCTCCTGCCGTGGATGGAGGGCAAACACGAGGCCCCCGGCGAGCCCCACCCCACGCCGCTCGCCTACCTCTGCGAGAACCGCGCCTGCCTCGCCCCCGCGGCCGAGGCCGTCGAGCTCCGCGCGCAATTGGAGCGCGCGGGCCGCCCCCGCGAGGAGAAGGCGGGCCCGCCCCGCCCGCACGCGCCGCCTTTGCCCGCGGATGCCGACGCGTGGATCAACACCGATCGCCCGCTCACGCTCGAGGCGCTGCGCGGGAACGTCGTCGTGCTCGACTTCTGGACGTACTGCTGCATCAACTGCATGCACGTCCTGCCCGAGCTCGCCGCGGCCGAGGAGGCCTTCGCGGGCCAGCCCGTGGCCTTCGTGGGCGTGCACAGCGCGAAGTTCCCGGCCGAGCGCGAGCGCGATAACGTCGAGCGCGCCGTGCGTCGCCACCGCGTGCGCCACCCCGTCGTCAACGACGCCACCCACGCCATCTGGGACCAGTACGCCGTGAAGAGCTGGCCCACCGTCGTGGTGCTCGACCCCACCGGGCGCATCGCGTGGCGGCACGCCGGCGAGGTCACGCACGAGGAGCTCGTCGCCGTCGTCACGCGGGTGCTCGCGAAGGCGCGCGCGGACGGCACCCTCGGCGAGCCCGCCTGGCGCCTGCCTTCGGCCGCCCCCGCGGGCCACGGCCTGCGGCACCCGGGCAAGGTCCACGTCTGGCCGGACATGCCGGGCCAGAGCGCGGGCGCCGATCCGTTCGGCCCCGACGCGCGGCTGTACGTCGCCGACACCGGCAACCACCGCATCCTCGAGTGCAGCCTCCGCAAGGGGCTCGACGGCTGGCCCGTCGCCATGCTCCGGCGCGCGTGGGGCGGCAACGGGCCCGGCCTCGTCGACGGCCCCTGCGAGACCGCCCGCTTCCAGTCGCCCCAGGGGATCGCCCGCGCCGGGCACGTCCTGTGGATCGCCGACACGGAGAACCACGCGCTGCGCGCGATCGACCTCCTCACGGAGAAGGCCCACACCGTCGCCGGCACCGGGCGGCTCGGCCGGGGCGAGCCCGCCGGCCCCCACGGCCCGTCTCTGCGCTCGCCGTGGGACGTCGCCTGCAGCTACCAGCCCGGCAAGGAGGCGGACGCGGTGCTCGTCGCGATGGCGGGGGCCCACCAGATCTGGATCCACGTCCCCGAGCAGCAGGCCATCGGGCCCTTCTGCGGCAGCGGCCGCGAGGACCACGTCGACGGCGCGCCCGCGGAGGCGGCGCTCGCCCAGCCGAGCGGCCTCGCCCTCGCCGGCCGCTACCTGTTCTTCGCCGACAGCGAGACCTCCAGCATCCGCGTCCTCGACCTCGGCGAGCACAAGGTCGGCACGCTCTGCGGGCGCGGGCTCTTCGACTGGGGCGACGTCGACGGCCCCGCCGGCGAGGCCCGGCTCCAGCACCCGCTCGGCGTCGCCGTCGCCGACGGCGCGATCTACGTGGCGGACACGTTCAACGGGAAGGTCAAGGTGATCCACCTGCGAGACATGACCGTGCGCACGCTCGCCGCGGGGCTCGCCGAGCCGGGCGGGCTCACCGTCGCGGGCGACTTCCTGATCGTCGCCGACACGAACGCGCACCGGCTCGCCGCGGTGCACCGGACGACGGGCGAGGTCCGCGAGCTGGCGGTGGGGACGGCGGGGTAGGGCGGCGCTACACTCTCCGGCATGGAGCACACCTACGAGTCCCGGCCCCGGAAGCGGTGGACGTGGTCCGAGGTGCGCCGCATGGTCGAGACCGGGCTCCTCTCGGAGGACGCGCCCTACGAGCTGATCGAGGGGGAGCTGATCGAGATGAGCCCGCAAGGCACCCGCCACTCCGTCGCCGGCGAGCTCGTCGCCCAGCGGCTCATCGCCACCGCCCCGGAAGGGACACACGTGCGCGCCCAACGGCCCCTCGACTGCGGAGACGAGAGCGTGCCCGAGCCCGACGTGGCGCTGGTCCTCGGCGCGATGCGGGACTTCATCGCTCGGCATCCGCGAGCGGACGAGGTCCTCCTCGTGGTGGAGGTCTCCATGACCACCCAGGACGTCGACCACCGCAAGGCCGCCATCTACGCGCGCGCCGGCGCCCCGGTGTACTGGCTCCTCGATCTCCAGAACCGCCGCCTCGAGGTCCACGCGGAGCCCCACCCCGACGGGTACCACCTCGTGCGCATCCTCGAGGACGACGACGCCGTCGAGGTCCCCGGCGCAAAGGAGCGCTGGCCCGTCCGCGAGCTCCTCCCGTGACGGGGACGTCCGAGTAGCCCTCGCGGGTCCCCTCTTGAAGGGAGGGTTCGGATGCGGAGCGTCTACAAGGTGTTCCCCGACGGGGACCGGTGGTCGATCGTCGCCGGCGAGCGCTCGACTCCGCTCGGCATGTACCCGCGCAAGCAGGACGCGGTGAAGGCGGCGAAGGAATTCGCGACCGCGGACTTGCCCAGCGTGCTCGTCGTGCACTCGCACGCGGGGGTGGAGGCCGAGCTGACGTTCGGGACCGACACGCTCGAGCCCGCGTGAGAGGGGGTTAGGGCGGCGCCGATGCGCGTCGTCGATCACCTGAAGTCGCTCGGGATGGGCAACCGCGAGGCGCGCGACGCGCTCGCGACGGGCAAGGTGCGCCTCCGCGGCTGTCCCATCGCCGACCCCGGGCGAGAGATCGACCCCGCGGAGATCGTGGTCGACGCGAACGCGCCGCGCGTGACGATGGGTCGCGACCCGTTCGTGCTCTGGAAGGACCGCGACCTGCTGATCCTCTGGAAGCCGTCCGGGATGCTGACCGTGCCCGCCCCGGGCCGCGAGGACGAGCCCAACGCGCTCGCGTGGGCGGGCCGGCTGTTCGGCTCGGCGTGGCCGGTGCACCGCCTCGACGAGGGCACGTCCGGGATCATGATGGTGGCGCTCCGGCGCGAGGCGCAGGAGGCGATCAAGGCGCTGCTCGAGCGACACGCCGTGGACCGCCGCTACCTCGCGCTCGTGCGCGGGCGCTTCCCGGACGCGATCACGGTCGACGACACGCTGGTGCGCGACCGCGGCGACGGGCGGCGCGGCCCCGGCGCCGGCGGGAAGCGCGCGATCACGCACTTCCGCCTCGTGGAGCCGCTGCAGGGCGCCTCGCTGATCGAGGCGAAGCTCGAGACCGGGCGCACGCACCAGGTCCGCATCCACGCCGCCAAGCTCGGCCACCCGGTCTTCGGCGACGACCTCTACGGCAAGGACCGCGGCGGGCGGCTCGCGCTGCACGCGTACCGCCTCGTGTTCCAGCACCCCTTCGCGACGGGCCGCGAGGTGCGCGTGGAGGTCCCGCTCGCCGACGATCTCGAGGCCGAGCGCCGCAAGCGGGCGATCACCCGCTGAGCTTCTCGACGAGGGAGCGGTGCTCGGCGCGGGTGAGCGGCGGGCGCGTCCACGCGAAGATCGCGGCGCCCACGAGCACGAGGCCCGGCAGGGGCCCGATCAGCAGGCGCAGCGCGAGCCTCGCCGCCTCCGGCTGGCTCGCCGCCCCCTCCACGTAGCCGGAGAACTCGAGCCCGAGGCCCACCCCCTGCAGCGCGACCGCGGTGGCGGCCTGCTCGAGGAAGGTGAGGACGCCGTAGAACTGGCCCGCGCGGTCCTCGCCCGAGGCGGCGCGGTCGGCCTCGACCACGTCCGGCAGCATCGACCAGGGGAGCACGTGCGCGGCGGCGACGCCCGGGCCACACAGCGCCGCGACGATCAGCACCGGCCACCCGGTCCCGGGCGGCACGAGGGCGAGCGCCACGAGCACGATCGCCCACGCCGCCACCGACACGGCGTAGGCGCGGTGCTTCTCCATCCGGTGCGACAGCCACGCGACGCCCGGGATCGCGACGAGCGCGGCGATCTGGATCGCGGCGAAGACCGCGTCGAGCAGCTTCGGGTGCTGGAGGTGGTGCTGCACGTAGAAGGGCACGAGCGCGGAGAGCACCGCGATGCTCGACCACGCCGTCACGAACAGGATCGCCGTGCGCCGGAACGCGCGCACGCCGAGGAGCTCGCGCATGGAGAACGCGGTGTCCTCCCCCTGCCGCACGGGATCGCGCCCGCGGGTCGCCCACCACGTCACGAGGATGGGCGGCACGATGAGGAGCGCGAGCGCGCCGCCGGCGACGGACCAGCTGCCCGTGGCCTGATGGACGAGCGGCATGGCGATGCCGGCGACGAGCCCGCCGACCATCGACCACCCCATGCGCGCCGCGTTCAGGCGCGTGCGCTCGTCGTAGTCCTGCGTGAGCGCGGGCGTCAGCGCGCCGTAGGGCACCGTGACGGCGGAGTACGACGTGCTGTAGAGCACGAGCAGCCCGGCGTACGCGCCGGCTTGGGCGAGCCCCTCGAGGGGGAGCGGCTGCCAGAGCGCCGCGAAGAGCACCGCCAGCGGCAGCGCCCCGCCCGCGATCCACGGGCGACGCCCCCGCGAGCGATCCGACAGGCGGCCGATCGCGGGGTCGACGACCGCGTCCCAGAGCTTGCCGACGAGCAGCACGCTGCCGGCCGCGGCCGGCGTCATGCGCGCGCCGTCCACGAGGAACTTCAGCAGGAAGAAGAGCAGCGCGGTGTTCGCGACCGCGATGGACAACGCGGCGACGCCGTAGCCGTGGCGGACACGCGCGGGGAGCGGCTGGGTCATGGGGGTGGCCTCCGGGGTAACCGGCCCGCGTCGCAAGACCCATGCCGGGAATTCCGGCGGAATTCGTCACCGCTCGTTTACGGACCCGTCGCCACCCGTGGACGCTCTCGCGCAAAACCGGCGTTCGTCCGTGTGGCACGACACGTGCACTCCTTCGGGGCACCCACCCCGGAGCTCCAGATGCTCGCCTTCCTCTTCGCCAGCTCGCTCGCCCACGCCGCCGACGGCGACAACGACGAGCAGGTCTTCAACCACGGGTTCCGCCTCGGCTACTCGTACGTGAACACCACCGCGCTGCCGAGCCCGCACCTCTTCGTGTTCGGCTACGAGATGAGCCAGCGCATCGAGGGCGGCGGCCCCATCGACGTGATCCTCGTCGAGAACGTCATGCTCGCGGGGCTCAACCAGAGCTACGCGATCCCGTCGATGAACCTCGTGACCGGCGTGGAGATCGACAAGCGCGTGCAGGTCGGCGTGGGCGTGAACCTCGCGGCCTTCGACGAGAACGGCAACCTCACGCACATGATCATGGCCATCGGCTACATGCCGAAGTTCGGGAAGATCACGACGCCCTTCCACCTGTCGTACATCCCCGACGTCGACGGCGCCTGGCGCATGGCGGCGACCACCGGGGTGAACTGGTGATCCCGCCCTCCGTCGTGCTGGCGGGCGCCGCCGGCACGCTGGCGTGGACGGTCGAGGCGCGCGGCGGCGAGGTCCACGTCGCCGGGCGCTCGCCGAAGTGGACGGTCACCCACGTGGCCGCGGCGGACCTCACGCCGCGGCGCACCACGCGCACCGCGGACGGCGTCACCGTCACCGTGGAGTACGGCCCCTCCGGCGCCGTGTTCCGGGGCCCGTCCGGCGAGGTCCGGGTCGACCGCCCGGGCCTCTGGGACGGCGACACGCTCGACGTCCGCCTCGGGTACGCCCTCGCGAACGGCGAGGTCCCGGCGTCGTTCTCGGCGATCGACACCGCGAGCGGCAAGGTGTACGACTTCGCGACGGAGACCGTGGGCCGCGAGACCTGCGGCGCGGTCGCCTGCACCCACCTCGAGGTCCACCTGACCGGCATGCTCCGCTACCTCGGCCCCACCTGGCAGTACTGGTACGACGCCGGCGGGCGCCTCGTCCGCTTCGAGGGCCCGATGGGCCGGTTCGAGGTGACGCCATGATCGCCTTCGTCGCGAGCGCGCTCGCCTTCGACGGGCCCGTTTGGTGGGTCAAGACCGCGGTGGGCGGGGGCGTGTTCCCCGACGGCGCGATCAGCCGGACGACGGCGCAGTACCGCGCCCCGCTGCACCGCTCCGAGTCCATCGTGTTCCGCGACACGTACGCGGGGGCCGGCCTGCGCGCGGTCTTCACGCCCGTGTTCGCCGACGGCGGCGCCGTCTTCAGCCTCGCCCCCATCGACGTGTTCGACGTGGACCTGTCCGCCGGCGCCGCCACCTACTACAGCTGGGGCGGCAACGGGCTCCTCGCGTTCGACGCGCCCGAGGGCAAGCTCACGGACGACCGGCACGCCCGCGAGGGCGAGGACCTCTCGACCGGGATGTTGTACGCCTCCGCCGCGCCGACGCTGAAGGCCAAGCTGGGGCCCGTCATCGCGTTCGACGCCTGGACGATCTCGTACGTCGCGTTCGACCGCGCCGCCGACGCGCCGTTCGTCTACGAGCCCGGCCGCGACCTCGTCGTCGCGTGGCAGGACGTGACGACCGAGCACCAGGCCGGCCTGCTCTACCAGATCCTCCCCGGCAAGGACCGCCCGCTGCTCAACGTCGGCGCCACGTTCCGCGACCGCAAGGCGTACGGCTCGGGCGACCGCAGCGCGGTCGTCGGCGGGCTCGTCGCCGCGAAGCCGGGCACGTCCACCGCGATCCCCACCATCGTCGTGCAGGGCCTCGCCTACGTGATCGACGCCGACCGCGTCGGGCGCGAGCCCAACGTACAGCTCCTCCTGTCGTGGGTCATCGAGAAGCCGGCGACTCCGAAACCAGCCGAAAACTGACGAAGGAGTAGCTGAAGTCGAGGTGGAGCCCCGAGCGGCTCGCCACGCGCAGATCATCCGCGTCGTCGCCCCAGGTGCCGCCGCGGATGACCGCCTGCCCGTCGTCGAGCAGCGAGCTCGTCCACTCGCGCATCCCGCCCGCCATGTCGGCGCAGCCGTAGGGCGAGACGTCGACGGGGTAGCTCGCGACGGGCGCGGGGCGGGGCGGGCCCGCCTGCGACTGGCGCATGTGCGCGAACGTCGGGTCAAAACCGTTGCCCCACGGGAAGCTGCGCCCGTCCACGCCGCGCGCCGCCTTCTCCCACTCCTCCTCGGTGGGCAGCCGCATCGGCCGCCGCGTCCGCTCGCCCAGCCACGCGGCGTAGGCCCGCGCGTCCGCCTGCGTCACCGCCATCACGGGCCAGTCCGGGTCCCAGCCGGGCGGCAGCTCCCACCCGTCCTCGCCGCGCCGCCAGTACGCGCGGAAGCCGCCGAAGAGCCCCTGCTCGCCGGGGACGTGGCGCGAGGCGACGTCGGGCTCGAGCGCGTCGAGGAACGTCTTCCACGCGCGCGACGTCACGCAGGTGCGCATGACGAACAGGTCGTCGAGCACCGGCGTGCAGGGGTCGAGCGGCTGGCGGGCGAGCCCGTCGCCGCCGAGCCGGAACGGCCCGCCGGGCACGAAGACCCAGCCCTCGCCGACCTCCTCGGGCGCGTAGAGCCGCACGCGCCCGCGGTGGTGGTCGAGCCGGCCGAGCAGGACGGGGTACCGCGCGGTCGCCTTCCCCGGCGCGTCGATCTCCACGAGCCAGCTCCCCGGCGCGAGCGCGAGCCGCTCGATCGGCATCGCCAGCTCGTGGGCGAGCTCCGGGACGAGCCGCCGCCCGCGCTCCCGGTAGCGGAAGACGCGCGCGCGCGCCCCGTCCACGGCCGTGGACAACGTCAGGTGCGAGGGGGCGTGGAGGCGCCGCGCCCAGCGCCCGTCGTCGTACTGGAGCGCGCGGGCGGCGAGCACCCGGGCGAGCCCGCGCTCGCCGCGCGCCTCGGCGTCCTCCATGCGGATCCACCACAGCTCGGCGAGCACCTCCCGCGCCTCCACCAGCGACGGGGTGAGCGCGAGCGAGCGATCCGCGGCGTCGGCCGCGTCGACCCAGGCGGCGTCGCGCTCGGCGGCGAGGTGGGCCGCGCGGTCCTCGGCCTCCCAGATCGGCCGCTTGTTCTCGATCGGCGCGTGCCCGGGCACCTTCGCGCGCTGCACCGCCACCACGCGGCGCTCCTCCGAGAGCCGCCGCGCGAGCTCCTGGAAGCGCCCGAGCGCGTCGCGCGCCCGCCCGAGGTAGGCCTCGGCCTCGGCCTCGCGCGCGGCCAGCTCCACGCGGTGGGCGAGCAGGGCGGCGAGCCGCACCCCCACCTCGGCGGCGGGCGGGCGCCGGTCGGGGTCGGCGGCGAGCACGGCGGCCAGCAGGCGCGCGAGGTCGTCGTCGATCCCGGACGTGGACGGCGCCTCCGCGTCGCGCCAGCGGGCGACGTACTCGGCGAGCCCCTCGCCGTGGCGGCGGGGCCGGAACGGGCGGAGCGTGCAGGCCTCCCACACCAGCGCGCCGAGCGCCCAGACGTCCGACGCCGCGTCGGCGGGCGCGCCGCGGAGCTGCTCGGGCGCGGCGTACGCGGGGCTCCCCGTGAGCGTCCCCACCACGTCGGAGCGGCTGCCCCAGTCGAGCACGTAGGGGTCGCCCGCGGCGGAGACCGCGAGGTTCCCGGGGTGCAGGTCGCCGTGGACGACGTCGAGCGCGTGGGCGCACGCGACGGCGCCGGCGGCCCCGGCGAGGACGCGCAGCCGCGCCGTCAGGGGCCACGCGGCCGCGGGCTCCGCGCGCCAGTCGACGAACAGCGACTCCAGCGTGGCGGCCGGCGCGAGACGGAACTCGATGAGGACCGTGTCGTCGCCCGTGTACACCCGGTGGACGGGCAACACCGCCGGGTGCTCGAGCCGCGCCGTGACGCGGGCCTCGCGCAACAGCGCCTCGCGGGCGGCGTCGCCGCCGTCCGCGCGCGCGATCTTCACGGCCACCTCGCGCTCCAGCAGGGGGTCCCACGCGAGGTGGACCTCGCCGGTGCCCCCCCGCGCGAGCAGCCCGCGGGGCTCGAGCCCCATGGCGCGCGGGAACAGGGGCGCGTCGGCGTCGAGCGCGCCCTTGCGCCCGGCGCCGGGGACGAGGCGTTCGAGGAGGTTTTCGAAGGGGTCCGTCACTCCCACCTCGCCAGGAGCCGATGCAGCCACTGCCGGCTCACCCCCAGCGCGTCGGCGGCCTTCGTGCGGTTGCCGCCGGCGGCCTCGACGGCGGCGAGCACGCGGGCCTTCACGAAGGCGTCGGTGGCGGCCTGCAGGTCGCCGGCGACGTCGGCGGTCGCGGGCTCGCCGGCGGTCCACGCCGCGCCCGTGGGCGGCGCGCGGCCCCCGTCGAGGTGATGGGGCGCGATCTCCGCGGCGCCCTCGGCCAGCGCGCGGGCGAGCCCCGTGCGCAGCGTGTTCTCGAGCTCGCGCACGTTGCCCGGCCAGTCGCGCGCCGCGAGCGCCGCCCCCGCCGCGCGGGACAGCCCGACCTCCGGCGCGCCGGTCACCATCGCGAGCGATTTCTCGAGCAGGTGGGCCGCGAGCGCGGGGACGTCCTCGCGCCGCTCGCGCAGGGGCGGCACGCGCAACACGCAGGCGGCGAGGCGGTGGAAGAGGTCGCTGCGGAAGCCGGTCGCCGCGTCGTCGAGCGGCCGCCACGTCGCGGCGACGACGCGCCCGCCGAACCGGAGCTCGCGGTCGCCGCCCACGCGCTCGAACGTGCCCTCCTGCAAGAGCCGCAGGAGCTTCACCTGCACGCGCGGCGAGAGCTCGCCGACCTCGTCGAGGAACAGGGTGCCGCCCGCCGCGCGCTCCACGAGCCCCTCGCGTCGCCGATCGGCGCCGGTGAACGCGCCGCGCTCGTGCCCGAAGAGCGTGCTCTCGGCGAGCTCGTCGGGGATCGCCCCGCAGTTGATCGCGACGAAGGGGCCACCCTTGCGGGGCGACAGGTCGTGCAGCGCGCGCGCGACGGACTCCTTGCCCGTCCCCGTCTCGCCGAGCACGAGCGCGGGCCAGGGCATGGGCGCGAAGGCGTGGACGGCGGCGAAGAGCTCCGCCATCGCCGGCGCGGCGCCGACGATGCCGGGCACGGGCCGAACGGTGGGGCGCGCGCGGGGCGCCTCGTCGAGGAACGGCGCCGCGAGCGAGCAGAGCGCGGCGAGGCACGCGCGCGTGTCCGCGTCGAAGCGCCCGGCCTCGGTGGGGTGAGAGACGTAGAGCACGCCGTACTTCCCGACGGGCACGCAGCCGACCGAGCGCAGGGCGTAGGCCACGACGCTCTGGGCGGCGGCGAACCGCGCGTCGGAGGCGGCGTCGTCGCTCCACGCGGGCCGGCCCTCGCGGGCGACCCACCCGACCACGGTCCGCGACACCTCCCCGGGCGCGGGCACCTCCCCGTGGCCCGCGAGCGCCCGGAAGCTGGCCCGCCCCTTCTCGAGGTCGCCGTCCCACGTCACCGCCCACACGACGGGCACCTCGGTGCGCGCCTTCGCCTCGGCGACGAGCAACGCGAGCACCTCGGAGGGCCCGGCGCAGCGGAGGAGGCCGCCCAGCCGCGCCTGCGCCCACGCGAGCGCGTCGGCCGCGCGCGCCAGCCGGCCGAAGTCGTCGGCGAGCGCCGCGGCGAGCGTGGGGTCGAGCGCGGCGACGCGCCGCAGCGCGCCCGGGAGGGGGAGGTTCATGCCGGCGAGCATCCCGCCGATCCGTGCGGCCGTCAACGGGCGGCGACAGGCACGGGCCTTGCTACCGTAGGCGGACATGCCCCGCTCCCTCACGCTGCCCGACGAGCTCGACACGCTCCTGCGCCTGCAGGCGCGCCTCTACGCGGACGACCCCGGCTGGGTCGCGCCCCTGCGCCCCTGGCTCGCCCGCCGGCTCGACCGCCGCGGCGCGTTCTTCCGCGAGGCCGAGCTCGTGGGCCTCGCCGTGGAGCGCGACGGCGAGGTCGCCGGCGTCTGCACCGTGCTGCGCGACCGGCGCCACGAGGAGGTCAAGGGCGAGGCCGCGGCGTTCTTCGGCTTCTTCGAGTGCGTCGAGGACGAGGGGGTCGCCCGCGAATTGCTCGACGGCGCCTCGGAGATCGCGCGGGGCTGGGGCGCGCGGGTCCTCCGCGGCCCGCGCAACCTCACGCGCGTCGAGGAGGTGGGCTTCCTCGTGGAGGGCTTCGGCACGCGCCCGCCGATGCTCACGGGCCACCACCCGCCGTACTACGCCCGCTTCGCCGAGGCGCTCGGCTTCGCGCAGCACCACGACGTGCTCGCGTACGACGTGGCGCTCTACGCGGACGGGCGGCCCCGCCCGCTCCCGCAGGCGCTCGCCGAGAAAGCCGCGGCCGTCGACGTCCCGGGGCTCGCCGTCCGGCCGGTGCGTCCGCTCGGGCTCGGCGGCGACCTCGACCGCTGCCACGCCGTGTTCGTCGAGGCCTTCCGCGACGTGCCCGACAACACGCCGATGCCGCGCGCGCAGTTCGTCTCGCTCGCGCGGATCGCCATCGCGCTCGCCGGCCGCGAGATGATGCAGATCGCCACCGTCGGCGACCGCGTGGCGGGCTTCGCGCTCACGTTCCCCGAGCTCAACGAGGTGATCGGGGCCGCGAAGGGCTCGCTGTCGCCGGCCGGGATCGCCCGCATGCTCGGCGCGTGGCCCCGTCGCGCGACCGCCAGCTTCAAACTCATCGGCGTGTTGCCGGAGCACCGCGGCTCGGGCCTTCACGCGCTGCTCATCCGCGAGGCGATCGAGGGCATCCGCCGCGCGGGGTACACGCGGCTCGAGGCCTCGCTGATCGACGAGCGGAACAGCCGCATGCGCCGGGTGGTCGAGGACGCGGGGATGGCGGTGTACCGGCGGTACAGGATCTTCGAGCGCACGATCTGACCGACTGCCCTCGCGCCCTGCGCCGGGCTACGTCGCCCCCGTCGTGCACGCCCACGAGATCGCCCCGCTGCTCGACGACGTGGCCGCGCAGGTCGGCCCCGACATGGCGCGCGAGGCGCTCTACGCCGCGGAGCTGCGCCGCCGCGGCGCCCCCGACGCGGTGTGGGACCACGCGCCGCCGCGCGTGGACGCGCCCCGCCTCGACGCCGACCTCGCCGAGCTGCACCAGCAGGCGCTCGCGCTGCGGTGGGACGGCACGCGCTTCGTGCTCGATCCCGCCGGCCGCCGCGCGTCCGGGAGCTTCTACACGCCGCCGGACGTCGTGGAGCACCTCCTCGACCTCGCGCGGTGCGAGGGGCGGGTGCTCGACCCTTCGTGCGGGGCCGGCCGCTTCGTGCTCGCCGCGGCGCGACGCGTGGGCGCGCGCAACGCCTTCGGCGTCGACACCGACGCGCTCGCCGTCGCGATCTGCCGCGCGGGCATCGCCGACCTCGGCGGCGACCCCCGCCAGGTCCGGCTCGCCGACGCGCTCCTGTCGGACCTGCCCGACGACTTCGACCTCGTGGTCGGCAACCCCCCCTTCCTCGACCAGCTCGACGCCGCCTCCGCGCTCCCGCGCGACGTGGCGAGCGCGCTGAAGGCCCGCCTCGGCGACGTCGTGAGCGCCTACGCCGACGTCGCCACCCTGTTCCTCGTGCGCGGGCTCCGCCTCTGCCGCCCGGGCGGGCGCGTGGCGATGATCCAGCCCGCGTCGCTGCTCGCCGCCCAGCACGCCGCGGCCGCGCGCCGCGCGCTCGGTCGCGAGGGGGCGCTCGTCGCGTTGTGGTGGTCGGGCGAGGACGTGTTCGACGCCCAGGTCCGCGTCTGCGCCCCCGTGATCGAGCGCGGCGCCGAGCCCGGGCCCGTCCGCGTCGTCACCGGCCGTGCCTTCGCCCACGCCGGCGTCGAGGCGCCCCTCGGCGACACGTGGGCCCCCCTCGTGGCGTTCCACCTGCCGCCCGCGCGCGCCCGCACCCGCGGCCGCCTCGGGGACGTCGCCACCGCCACCGCGGACTTCCGCGACGAGTACTACGGCCTGCGCGGCGCGGTGGTGGAGGCCCCGGACGGCGACCTCCCCAAGCTCGTCACCACCGGCCTCGTCGACCCCTGCGCCTGCAAGTGGGGCCGCGCGCCCGCGCACCTGCACCGCGTCGCCTACACCCACCCGCGCGTCGACCTCGACCGGCTCGCCCCGAAGATGCGCGCGTGGGCCGCGCGCCGCGGCGTGCCGAAGGTGCTCGTCGCCACGCAGACCCGCGTGATCGAGGCCTGGGTCGACGCCGACGGCGCCTGCATCGGCACCACCCCGATGATCTCGGTGTTCGCCGACGACCCGTGGAAGGTCGCCGCCGTGCTCCTCTCCCCGTTCGCGACGCGCTGGGCGCTCGAGAACTACGGCGGCACCGGGATGTCCGAGGACGTCGTGAAGCTCGCCGCGCGCCAGGTGCTGGAGATCCCGCTGCCCGACGCCCCCTGGGACGCCGCCGCCGAGCTCGTCCGCCGCGCCCACGCCGGCGAGCCCGGGGCGCTCGAGGCGGCGGCGCTCGCGATGGACGAGGCCTACGGCGTGGAGCTGCGCCCCTGGTGGGCTCAGAGGCTCGGGCGGGCGAGGATCCGGACGCCGAAGGCGTCGAGCGCCACGGTCCCGTCCCACCCGACGGCGACGTCGCCGTAGAGGTCCTGCAGCTCGGTCTCCTCGGCGAACGCGTCGACCGACACGCTCGCGGCGGCGTCGCCGAAGTTCAGCGCGACGAGCACGTCCTCGCTCGGATCTTCCGCCTTGCGCAGGTACACCAGCACATCGTCGCGGGCGTGGAGGATCTCCCACTCCCGCGAGTGCAACGCCGAGAGATCGCGCCGCAGGCGGATCAGCCGCTCGTACACCGGGGTGAGCTCGTACGTGTCCTCCCAAACGACGGGCGGGCCCTCGTCGTAGGGCTCGAACGCCGCGCCGACCTCGTCGCCGACGAACACGCAGGGCACGCCCGGCACGGTGAGCAGGAGCGCCGCCGCCGCCGGGACCCGCTCGGCGCCGTAGCGAGTCACGAAGCGCTCGCCCGTGTCGTTGTTGTTGAGGAAGCGGAAGACGAGCGCGTCCTCGTCGAAGCCCTCGCCCTCGTTGGTCAACGCGTCGGCGAGCGCGCTCGCCACGTCGTCGGACTCCCAGGCGCTCCCCCACGCCCACTCGCCGAGCTCCCAGGTCCAGTCGTACGCCACGTCGAAGCCGTGGTCGAACCAGTACGGGTCGCGGGCGCTCGCCTCGGCGAGCAGCAGGAGGTCGGGCTTGACGCGCTTGAGCTCCTGCCGCCAGACGGGCCAGAACTCGGGCGCGCGGTCCTTCACGCCCCAGGCCACGTCCGCGCGGAAGCCGTCGACGTCGTACTCGCGCACCCAGTACGCGAACGCCTCGACCATCATGCGCTGCACCTCGGGGTTGTCGTAGTCGAGGTTCCGCAGGTTGTCCCACTCGAAGTAGTACGGCACCTCGTCGTCGTAGAAGCCGTCGTAGGCGCCGCTCCAGTACGGGTGCTCGTCGCTGGTGTGGTTGGGGACGAAGTCGAGGATCACCTTCATCCCGCGCGCGTGGGCCTCGTCCACGAGCAGCCGGAAGTCCTCCTCGGGCCCGAAGGTGTCACGCAAGCCGAAGTGGTTCGTGACCGCGTAGCCGAAGTCGTCGTCCGGGCAGTCGGTCACCGGCGAGAGCCACAGGACGGTGGCGCCGAGGGCCTCGATCTCGTCGAGCCGGTCGATCACGTCGGCGAACCCGCCGTCGCCGAAGAAGAACGGCACCACCCCGTACACGACCGCGTCGTCCACCCACGCGGGGTGCTCGCGGTCCACGTCCATCACGAGCGCCTCCTCGTACCAGACGCGGAACATCGCCACGGCCGAGTCGCTGACGCCGTCGGCGTCGGTGACCGTGAGGCGCACGCGGTACTCGCCGTCCTCGCCGGGGTTGCGCACCGTGACGATTGGGCCGTCGCCCTCGATCTCGAGGTCGCCGTCGAGCGCCTCCCACGTGTACGACACGAGGTCGGCGGCGCGCGCCTCGCTCGGGCTCGACCCCCCGCCGTCGAGGAGCAGCCCGTCGTCGCCGTAGGACACGCGGGCGAACGCGCGGGGCCGGTCCTCGAGGCGCACCGTCCAGCGCTGCGCCTCGCCCCGCGTCACCTTCTGGCCTCGCCCGCAGGCGGGGATCACCTCGTTCTCGCCGGCCGAGAGGCCGACCCGCGCCGAGAAGCGGTCGCCCTCGCGCGCGGCGGCGTAGAGCCCCCGCGGCGTCTCGACCCACACGTCGTCGCAGCTCTCCGAGGCGCGCCCGCTCACGACGACCTCGAACGCCCAGGCCTCGCGTCCCTCCCCTTCGAGCGAGATCGACGGCGCCGGCGCGCACCCCGTCAGAAAGACCCACATTCGTCACGCTCCCGCGCGGGTATAGTGCGCCGGCATCGGAGACACCATGCGGCTCCTCGCCCTCCTCGCGCTCGGCGCCTGCGGCCCCGCCACCGTCAAGCTCGGCGACACCGCCGGCGGCGAGGACGTCGACGACACCGACGATCCCACCTTCACCGACGCCTGTCCCAACATCGGCGCTTCGGAGAGCGAGCTCATCTGGTCGACGATCCCGGTGGGCGCGGAGTCCTCGCGCACCGTCACCGTCACCAACGCGTGCAGCGGCGAGACCTCGCTCGCGATCTCCGTCCGCATCGACGGCGACGCCGTCTTCGGCGTCACCACCACCGTGAGCGCGCTCGCGCCGGGCGAGTCCGGCGAGGTGACGGTCACCTACACCCCCGTCGACGAGGTCGACAGCGCCGGCGTCCTCGTCATCGCGTCCAACGACCCCGACACGCCGGAGTTGACGGTGGGGCTCGCCGGCACCACCGGCACCGACGCCGACGGCGACGGCTACTCGTCCGAGGCCGCGGGCGGCGAGGACTGCGACGACGGCAACCCGGCGATCCACCCCGGCGCCAACGAGGTCTGGTACGACGGGATCGACCAGGACTGCGACGACCTCTCCGACTACGACCAGGACGGCGACGGCGACGACGCCGACGGCTACGGCGGCGCCGACTGCGACGACCTCGACGCGGACATCGGCCCCTCCGCCCCCGAGACGCTCGACCTCGAGGACGACGACTGCGACACGTGGGTCGACGAGGACTTCGTCGTCGCCGGCTCCGTCGTCGTGAGCGAGATCATGCACCACCCGCTCGCGGTCGCCGACACCGCCGGCGAGTGGTTCGAGATCGCCAACACCGGCGCCTTCGACATCGATCTGGTCGGCTTCGTCGTCGGCGGCGACGACGGCGACAGCGTCACGATCGAGGACACCACGGTGGTGGCGGCCGGCGGCGTGGTGGTGCTCGCGGTGAACGGCTCGACCGCGAGCAACGGCGGCGCGATGGTCGACTACGTCTACGACCGCACCGACCTCTCGCTCTCGAGCGACGACAACCTCATCCTCACCCAGGCCGGCGAGGTCATCTTCGACGTCGAGTGGACGAGCGCCTGGTACGACGCCGACGGCGCCTCGCTGTCGCTCGACCCCGACCACTTCGCCTGGTCCGACGCGCGCACCTCCGCGTACTGGTGCCCCGCGCGCACCGCGATGTCCGGCGGCGACCACGGCACGCCCGCCGCCGCGAACGACCACTGCACCTCCATCGACGAGGACGGCGACGGCTACAGCCCCGACGCCGGCGACTGCGACGACACCGACGCGAACGTGTCCCCCGGCCGCGACGAGGTGTGGGACGGCGTCGACAACGACTGCGACGGCTCCGTCGACGTCGGCGAGGTCGCCGAGCTGTCCGCCGGCTACGTCGACGGCACCGCCGGCACCTATCTCACCTTCTCCTCCGGCCTCGCGATCGCCGACCTCACCGGCGACGCCACGCCCGACCTCGCGGTGGGCGGCACGATGCTCGCCGGGCGCAAGGGCGCCGTGTACGTGATCGACGGCGACGACCACGCGGGGCTCGCCGGCGAGGCCGACGACTACGACGCCGCCGACGTGACCGGCGCGAGCAACAACTACTTCGGCGTCACGCCCGCCGTCGCCGGCGACCACACGGGCGACGGCCAGCCCGACCTCGTCGTCGCCGGCAGCGACTACTACACGTCCTGGTACGGCGGCACGGGCGTCGGCATCTACGAGGGCGGCTCGCTCTCGGGCAGCCTCGACAGCGGCGACGCCGACACCACCATCGACGGCAGCGGGTCCTACTCCACCGTCGTGAGCGTGGCGGGCGACCTCGACGTCGACGGCGACGGCGTCGACGAGGTCGTGCTCGCCCACCCCATGTACTACCAGTACACGTCGACCAACTCCGTGTACGCCGGCCGCGTGTGGATCGTGGACGTGTCGGGCGGCGGCGACCTCGACGTGGACGACGCCTCCGCGACGATCGACGGCGAGGAGAACTACGACTACCTCGGCGCGGGCGTCGGCGGCGCCGACGTCAACGGCGACGGCTACGACGACCTCTTCCTCGGCGCGCCGGGCGAGGACGGCGGCGCCGACGGCGGGGGCGCGTGGTTCGTCCTGCACGGCGGCGCGTCCGGCGACGGCGACGCCGACGTGGGCGACGTGGCCGACCGCACCATCTGGGGCGCCGACGGCGACGGGCAGGTGGGCGTCGGCACCGCCGCCGTCGGCGACTTCGACGACGACGGCAAGGCCGACTTCGCCACCGGCGGCCTCGACACCGACCACGTGTGGGTGTTCTACGACCTCGCCGCCGCGCCCTCCGAGCTCGACACCGACGACGCCGACGCGGACATCGACGGCGACGGCGACAGCTCGCTCGGCTTCTCGCTGGCCGTCGGCGACTTCGACGGCGACGGCGTGGTCGACCTCGCCGCCGGCGCGCCCGCCATCAGCGCCACCAGCACCTACTGGTACATGTACTACTCGATGCGCGGCGCGGACGTCGGCGGCGTCTACTTCTTCGCGGGCGGCACCTTCGACGCCGGCTCGTACGACACGGGCGACGCGGGCTTCGCCGTCACGGGCGAGACCAGCGGCGACCTATTCGGCGCCGTGCTCTCCGGCCCCGGCGACCTCGACGGCGACGCCTCCGACGACCTCCTCGTCGGCGCGCCGCGCGCGGGCTCGAGCGCGGCGGGGCGGGCGTACGTGGTGCTCGGGGGCTGACCGTTACAGAGCCTCCGACTGCAACGCGCGAGGCCGACAGACGCCCCGAGTGCAACGATCCGCCCTCCGCCGGCGGCCTGGCCCCTCGAAAACCCGCCTTCGTCCGTGCGCCGATCCCGCCGAATTGCACTCGACCCAACTGTCGGGCGAATTCGTTGCGCTCGCGGGCTCTGTAACCGCGCGGTGGGCGGCCGCGGATCACGTCCCCCCCACGAACCCCGCGAACAACCTCCCCGCCTCCCCCTCCACGCGGCTCCACCCGGCCACGTCGCCGGGGGGCTCGCCGTCCCAGAAGCGCTCGAGCATCGCGGGCGTGTCGGCCCAGGGCTCCACCTTCGCCGGCAGCGCCCCGGCGTCCTGCGAGACCGGCGGCGCCGTGCCGCGCGCGAGCTCGAAGCGCCAGACGAGGTCGCCGCCGTCCGGGAACGCGGGGTGGTGCGCGTAGACCGCGAGCTGGTCGAGGCTCCGGCGGTCCTTCGTCTTCCCGAGGCGCTCCTTCGCGGCCGCGACCGCGGCGTCGGCGATCGCGGGGTCGCCGAGCACCGACGCGGGGAACCCGGTGTCGGCGGCGACGGGCAGAAACGTCGTCACGGGCGACCCCTTGCAGGGCACGGCGCGCTCGAGGAGGAAGAGCAGCGGCCCCACCGAGCCCAGCGGCTCGATCGAGCGCGAGGCCATGCCGGCCAGCCGCGTGGCGGCGTCGGCGAACACCGGCGTGGCGCGCTCGCCGTCGAGGTCCGCGAGGGAGACGCCCGCGAGCGTGGGCGGCGCCTTGCAGCCCGCGGTCCAGGGCTCCTCGGTGGCGCGCAGCGTGCGCAGGCCCGCGGGGGTCGCGACGACGAGGCCGGGGCGCCGCGCGAGCACGCGGACCTCGTCGCCCACCTCGTGCAGCCAGACGGACTCGGTCTTCCCGTCCCGCGTCGACCACGCGATCACGTCGCCGGCGGCGGGGCGCGCGTCGAGCACGGCGCCGCGCACGTCCTCGCCCACCTTCGCCTTGAGCGCGGCCACGATCGGCGCGCCGAGCTTCGTGCGCGCGAACTCGTCCCACGCGGCGTGCGCGGCGGCGCGGTCGCCCGCCTCGGCGGCGAGCAGGGCGACGGCGAGCTTGCCGGCGGGCGTGTCGCCGGCGGGCTCGCCGCGGGGGCACGGCACGGTGAACGGCCACGCGGTCGCCGCGCCGCCCGGCTCGGCGAGCACGAGGGCGAACGTGCGCGCGCCCTCGCACGTGCCGGGGAGCAGGAGCGGGTGGAGCGACTCGGCGACCCGCGCGGTGTGCGCCCCGTCGGCGGCCGCGAGCTGCCCCAGGGAGAGCGCCACGTCGACGCCGAGCTTCTCCGCGAGCCAGACCTCCAGCGGGAGCCGGTCGAGCAACACGCCGTCGGGCCCCACCGCGCGCAGCCCGAACCACTCGGAGGTCTCGCCGCGGCCCGCGCCCTCCACGTTCACCGCGTACGTGAGGCGCGGCGTGCCCTCGGGCAACCCGTCCGGCAACGCGACGCGCCCGTCCGTCACCGGGAGCGGGGGCGACGGGTGCGGCCGCCCGGTCCCGTCGAGCACGGTGACGCCCGGCGTCCTCGCGGCGACGGCCTCCCACGCGGTCGCCCGGTACGGGCTGTCGCCGGCGACGGCGAGGAAGCGCTCGAGCGCGGCGAGCGTGCCCTCGGCGACGGCCTCCTCGTAGGCCCAGCCCTGCTCGAGCGCGGCGGCGCGCGACGCGTAGGGGCTGTCCGGGTACCGCGCGCGGTAGGCGCCCATCGCCGCGGCCGTGCCCTCCGCCTGCGCCTCCTGGAAGGCGAGGTCGTGCTCGCGCTCGAGCGCCTCGGGCACGAGCGGGCTCTCCGGGTGGGCCTCGCGGAAGGCCCCGAGCGCCGCGGCCTTGCCGTCGGCCAGCGCGATCGCGAGCGCGCTCTCCTCGAGCGCGGCGACGAGCGCGGCCTCCTCCTTCCCGAGCTGGCCCTTCTCCTTCCAGCCCCCCACGAGCGCGACCACCTCGGCGTGCGCGCCCTCGGCCTGCAGCTTCTCGACGCGGTCGAGCTTGGCGGCCAACAGGACGGGGACGAGGAGCAGCAGGGCGACGCGGCGCATGACGGCGGGATTCTACTCGGCCGCCTCCTGCTGGAAGCGGGTGTAGGACACCTTCGGCTGCAGATCCGCGGTCCGCAGGCCCCACGTGGTGTCGCCGAAGTCGACCACCGAGAACCAGTTCACCATGGCGATCCGGGTGTCGCCGCGGAGCGCGTCCAGCGCGGCGGAGACGATCTCCGCGTGCGCGTCGTCGCCGCCCACCGCGCTCGCCTGCCACCCGATCTCGCTGATCCACACGGGCTTGCCGGGGTCCCACGCGTCGGTGACGGCCTGGAACCGGCGCAGCTTGTCCGACATCTCCCACGCGACGCCCGCGGCGTCGCCGCCGCCCTGGGCCTCGTAGAGGTGCAGCCCCACGCCGTCGAGCGGGTACTGGCCGTACGTCGCGGCCACCCAGTCCCACGCCCACCGCGAGGTGCCGGCGGCGTAGGTGTCGGCGAGGTACTGCGCGGTGGCGCCGTCCTCGTTCCAGTGGGCGAACAGGGGTCCGCTGACGATGGTGAGGTCGCGCCAGGCGGGGTCGGCGTCGTGACCGTTGAACTGCTTCGTCTCGAGCCACACCTGCTGGAGCATGTACGCGTAGAGGCACGGCTCCATGATCGAGCTCGACGTGCCGCTCCAGTCGTTCGGCTCGTTGAACGACTCCCACGTGCGAACGTCGTCCTTGAACAGGTCGACCACCTTCACGAAGCGCGCCGTGTACGCGTCGACCCAGGCGACGCCGTCGGCGCCGCAGGTCTCGTCCTGGAAGCGCACGTCGTCGCCGGACATGATCTCGCGGCCGACGAGCCCGTAGACCTGCACGCCGCGGTCGCGGTAGCCGGCGAGGATCGTCCGGTAGGCCTCGGCCCACGCGGGGTCGTCGATCGACGAGAAGCCGCCGAGCAGGAAGTTGATGCGGACCCAGCCGGCGCCCGCGTCGGCGACGATCGCCGGGTCCGCCACCTGCGGGGCGATCGCCGTGCCGTTCAGCGGCGCGTTCGCGTCGAGGCCGAGCCACGCCGCGCCCGCGGCCCCCTCGCCCGCCGCCTCGAGGGCCACCGCGTACTCCAGCGTGCCGACGTCGACCCCGGCGTCCTCCGCGCCCGCGTACTCGGCCGTCAGCGAGCCGTCCTCGCCGATGGTGGCGGCGTACGGGGTGGCGACGTCGTCGACGACCATCGTGCCGGTCACGCTCGCGCCGTCGACGCGCCCGATCCACAGGACGGGCACGTCGCGCACGGCGTCCGCGTGGTCGACCAGCGTGCAGGTGCCGCGCAGGTAGAAGTCGCCGCCGAGCGTGCCGCCCTCGATGTCGCCGCTGCACGAGTCGGCCTCGCCGTACCGCGCGGAGACCACGTCCGCGACGAAGCGCCCGACGAGCTCGCCGTCGACGAGCGCCGCGGACGACGGGTCGGCGACGAGCGCGAGGAACGCCTCCCAGTCGAAGCCCTCCGCCTTCGCGGCCGTGTCGCCGCCCACGTCGAGGCGGACGTCGTCGATCGCGTGGCGGCGCATCAGGTCGCGCACGATCGCCGCGGCGCGGCGGCGGGCGGCGTCCGAGGTCATCGCCGCGTCGCCCGCGTAGCCCTCGACCTCGACCACGAGCGCGCCGGCGTCGGGCTCGCCGTCGGTCCACGCCGCGTCGGACTCCGCGAGCATCTGGGTGACGTCGCCGTCGGCCCCGCGCACGACGTAGTGGGCGCCGTTGTCGCGCGCGCAGCCCGCCGCGTCGTCCACGGCGGCGGCCCACGTCCCGCCGGTCAGCCGCACGATCACGTGGTCGGGGGCGACCTCCGCCGCCTGCGCGTGGCAGTCGGGCACGAAGCGATCCACCCCCGCGCGCCGCACGCGCGCCGCGCGCCAGGGCGTGGGCTGGGGGTCAACGACGAGGAAGCGCCCCTCTTCCACCTCGGCGGCGAGCCCCACGGCGACGCGGTCGAGCACGAGGTCGGCGAACGCGCCGGCGACGACGGGGTCGTCCGCGCCCGACCACTCGGCCACCGGCTCGACCCAGTCCTCGAGCGTGCGCGCGTCGCGCGCCTGCCCGCGCAGCAGCGCCGCCGCCGCGTGCACCTCGGCGACGGGGTCGGCGGCGACGTCGTCGGCGTCGAGCCCGGCGGCCTCGGCCGCGTCGGCGAGCCCCGGGTGGCCGCCGTCCTCGCGCAGGTCGAAGAGCCCGACGCCGCCCTCGCGGTTGGGCGACTCGCGCCGGGAGAAGCGGCTCTGGGTCCACGCCGTGGCGGCGAGCACCTCCACCGGGACGTCCCACGCCGCGGCGGCGTCGGCGAAGGCGACGTCGAGGGGGACGTCGGCGGCGGGCTTGCAGGCGACGAGCACGAAGAGCACGAGGCCTCCGGGGCGGGGCGCGCCACGGATGCAAGCGCCGCGCCACCGCGTAAACCCCCGCGATCACGCGGGTGGGGCGCGGGCGCCCTGGCCTCTGGGGTCCGCGTTCCCGGGGTCGCGCGCGTCCCACTCGGCGATACGTGCGAGCCCATGCGCGTCCGCACCGAAGACCACGGCCCCGTCCGCGTCGTGACGATCACCCGCCCCGAGGTCCGCAACGCCGTCGACCGCCCCACCGCCGAGGCGCTCGCCGACGCGTTCCGCGTGTTCGAGGCGAGCGAGGCCGCCGTCGCGGTGCTCGCCGGCGAGGGCGGCACGTTCTGCGCCGGCGCCGACCTCAAGGAGGTGGCCGCCGGGCGACCCAACCGCCTCGAGCCCGACGGGGACGGGCCGATGGGGCCGTCGCGCATGGTGCTCGCGAAGCCGGTGATCGCCGCGATCGAGGGGTACGCGGTCGCCGGCGGGCTCGAGCTCGCGGCGTGGTGCGACCTCCGCGTGGCGGCGGAGGACGCCGTGCTCGGCGTGTTCTGCCGTCGTTGGGGGGTGCCGCTCATCGACGGCGGGACCGTGCGCCTGCCGCGGCTGATCGGGCTCTCCCGCGCGCTCGACCTGATCCTGACCGGCCGCCCCGTCGGCGCCGCCGAGGCGCTCCAGATGGGCCTCGTCAACCGCGTGGTCCCGCGCGGCGAGGCGCTGGGCGCGGCGATCGCCCTCGCGAAGGAGATCGCCGCCTTCCCGCAGACCTGCCTGCGCCACGACCGCCTCTCCGCCTACGAGAGCGACGGCTCCTTCGCCGCCGCGATGGCGAACGAGTTCGAGCACGGCCGGCACGCGCTCGCCGCGGAGGCGGCGGCGGGGGCGACGCGCTTCACGACACGGTCGTAGCGAGAACACCCCTCACCCCCGACCCCTCTCCCCGCGAAGCGGGGAGACGGGAGTCCTTGGGCCCAATGCCCCTCTCCCCCGCAGGGGGAGAGGGTGGCCGAAGGCCGGGTGAGGGGTTCGGGAACTCAAGCCTGCTTCACCAAATCCAGGATCGCCTCCAACACCTGGTCCATCCGCACCATGACGTCGTCGTTCCAGACGCGGAGGACCCGAATCCCCTGCCCCTGCAACCACGCGTCCCTCTCCGCGTCGTCGGGCCCGCCGTGTTGCGAGCCGTCCACCTCGACGCACAGGCGGGCCTCCGGGCAGTAGAAATCGAGGACGTAGCGCCCCACGGGATGTTGCCGTCGGAAGCGGTGGCCGACGAGCCGGCGGTCGCGCAGCCGTGCCCACAACAAGGCCTCGGCGACGGTCTGATCGCGGCGGAGCCGGCGGGCGCGTTCTATCGACACCCCTCACCCCCGACCCCTCTCCCCGCTCCGCGGGGAGAGGGGAGATCGGTCTCCAACGCCCCTCTCCCCCTCAAATCGCCACCCCCACCTCCGCGAAGAACGTCCGGCCGGGCTGGGGCACCTCCTCCATCCGGAGGTCCTCGCCGCCGGGGTGGGTGACGACCCAGTCCAGCGCGTTGCGGACGCCGAGGCCCCAGGACACGCCCAGCGCGGCCGCGCGGCCGGTGAGCGTCAGATCCCAGAGGAGCGCGGGGTCGGTCTGGCCCCCCGCGGTGGTGAGGCGCGGCGCCTCGAAGCGCAGCGCCGTCGCGCCCGTGACCGACGGGAGGATGGGCGCCGCCGCCTTCAGCGAGGCGAGGTACGGCGGCGAGTTCGTCAGCTCGGCCTCGCCGCCGAGGTCGCCGACGCGGGTGCGCTGCAGCGTCTGCGCGAGCGCCACCATCCAGCCCTGGCGCCACGCCCGGCGCAGCTCGAGCTCGCCGCCGACGGTCCGCACCGTCTCGGGCGAGTTCTGGTACTGCAGCAGCCCCGAGTCGCGCTCGACGAGGTCGATGAGCCCGTCGATCTCGCTGTAGTAGGCGGCCACCGTCCCCGAGGTGGTGTCGCCGAAGCGCACCGTGTACTCGACCTCGCCGGTGCGGACGGTCTCGGGCGTGAGGTCGGGCGCGGGGATCTGGGTGTAGCCGCCGTCGTTGTAGGAGAGCTCGTACGGGCTCGGCGCGCGGAAGGCGGAGCCCGCGAGGAGCTTGAAGGTGTGGGCCTCGCCGGGGTGCAGGAGCACGGCGAAGCGCGGGTTCACCGACACGCCGACGCTGGAGAACACGTCCGCGCGCGCCCCGAGGCTGGCGCCGAGCCAGTCGGCGACCTCGGCGTCGGCGACGGCGTAGCCGCTGTACACCTGCCAGCGCGGGCTCTCGTCGAGGTAGGAGCCGGCGTTGTCCTCGCCCGTCAGCTCGGCGGCGACGTGGAAGTCCGCCTGGCCGCCGGCGGTCAGGCGCAGCCGGTCCCACGGGCGGGCGAGCACGCGGGCCTCGCCGCCCGCCCACGCGCCGGACCAGCGGTCCTTCACGACGCCGCCGTCCTCGTCGGCGTAGGGGTAGTCGCCCGCGAAGGCGTAGTTGTCCTCGTAGGCGCGCACGTAGAGCGACACGCGCTCGGACAGCTCCGGCTCCCAGCGCAATTCCCCGAAGCTGCGCGTGTCCACGCTCTTCGCCCGGGGGTCGCCGAGGAGGGTCTCGAACGCGCCGGTGGGGATGCCCTTGTCGCGGGTGTTCGCGTACACCTGCGCGGTCACGTCGCCCTTCCGCGCGCGCACCATGGCGCCGGCCGCGCCCATGCGGTCCGCGCCCTCGCTGGTGCCGGCGTCGCCGTACTCGGCGAACACGAAGTCCTCGCCTTGCGCGAGCACGCCGCCCGCCGACGCCCACACCGCCCCGTCGTCTCCCCACGCCACCCCGCTGGCCAGCCGCACGCGCCCCTGCCGGACGGAGCTCGCGGCGACGCCGGCCTCCACGGAGCGATCGCCCTCCCGGGGCACGAGGTTCACGACGCCGAAGAACGCGTTCGTGCCGTACAGCGCGGACCCCGGGCCGCGGACGACCTCGACGCGGTCGAGGTCCTCGAGGTCCCAGAGCAGGTCGTTCCCCACGTAGGAGGCGCCGAGCTGGTCGTCGTTGAGCGTGTGGCCGTCGAGCGTGACGAGCAGGCGGTTGCCGTAGTCGCCGAGGCGGGAGAACCCGCGAACGCCGATGGCCTCGTAGGTGCGGTCGTTGGTCTGGTAGAGGCCGCGCGTGCCGGCGAGCGCCTCGTAGAGCGTCTCGTAGCCGAACGCGCGGATCTCCTCGGCGCCGATGAGGCTGACGCTGGCCGGGGCGTCCTCGACGTCCTCCGCCGTTCGCGACGCGGCGGTGACCTCCTGCAGGGGCCGCAGCGGCACGTCGATCGTCGCCTGCCCGTCCGGGCCCACCTCGATCTCGCCCTCCCAGGGGCGGTAGCCGGCGAGCGTGACGCGGACGCGGTGCTTGCCCGCGGGCACGTCGGGGAGCACGGCCGGCGTGAAGCCCGCGGCCTGCCCGTCGATCTCGATGAGGGCGTCGCGCTCGATCGCGTTGACGACGAGCGTGCCGGTGACGAGCGGGAGCTCGACCACCGTGCGGGTCTCCGTCTTCGCCTCGACCTGCACGAGCTGCCGCACCGGGCGGTGGCCGGGCGCGGTGACGACGAGCACGCGCGGGCCCGGCGGCACCGAGATCGTGGACGGGACCACGCCGAGCACGGCGCCGCGCTCGTCGTCGAGCCGGATCTCCGCGCCGGCGGGGCCGCCGTCGACGCGGACGTCGCCGAGGATCCGCGCGAGCGGCAACTGGACGACGGCCTCCTTGCCCACGACCAGCTCGGTGGCGGCGGCGGCGCGCTCGTAGCCCTCGCGCTCGACGAGGATCTGGTGCACGCCGGGCGAGAGAGCGAGCGTACGCGGCGTGCGCCCGCGCGCGCCCAGATCGACGCGGTCGACGTAGACCGCGGCGCCCGGCGGGTCGCTCACGATGCGGACGAGCGCGACCTTCGGCCGGATGCGCTCCAGCGCCTTCTCCGCGGGCTCGCGCCTGGCGGCGTCGGGCTCCAGATCGAGGAAGTCCGAGTAGTGGCGGAAGGCCTCCTGGTAGCGGCCGAGCTGCTCGTACGTGCGCGCGACGTTGAACACCACGTTGCGGTTGGGCACGAGCCGGTTCGACGCGAGCAGGTGCTCCAGCGCCTCGCTCCAGTCGCCCCGCTGGTAGGCCTCGACCCCCAGCCGGAACTGGAGGTCGGCCTCCTCGCCGAGGTCGACGGAGGGTTGCTGGGCGAAGGCGACACCAAACAGCGCGAACAGCAGCGGTCACCTCTGGAGCAGGATGTCGCCGCCCTTCGGGGGCTTCTTCGTGGTGGGGGGCGGCTTCTTCTCGACGGGGAGGGGCGCGGGGACGGGCTTCAGCTCGACGACGGAGACCGGGCGCTCCGGGTCCCATCGCGCCTCGCCGTCCTCGTAGCCTGCCATCTTCAGTGTCACGACGGCGCCGTTCGTCGTCGGCACCTCGATCGGCGCCGTCCCGAGGAGCTTGTCGCCCGAGAAGACCTCGGCGCCGGTCGGCACCGATTGCACGGTCCAACGGGCCTCCTTCGGGGCCGAGACCTCCACCAGCTCGGGCGCCTCCACCGGCGGCGCCACCACCACCTCCGGCCGGTCGGCGAGCCGCCACAGGACGACCCCGGCCACCGCCGCGACGACCACGCCGGCGAGCACGGCGGCGCCGATCACCCCGGCGATCACCCCGACGCCCGCGGGCCGCACGATCGACGGCTCCGGGTCGGGCGCGGGCGGGTCCATCGGGACGCCGCGGCGGGTGCCCGAGCCGCTCCACGTGTCGGGCGCCACGTCGTCGGCGACGCCGAGGCCGGTCGCGACCTCGCGGATCTCCTCGAGGAGCATGTCCACGTCGGGCCAGCGGTTGGCGGGGTCCTTCTCGAGGCAGCGCCGGACGAGGTCCTCGACCTCCGGCGGCGCGTCGCGGCCGCTCTTCTCCTTGATGGTGGGCACCGGCGTGTTGAGGTGCGCGTACATCGTGCGCATGGTCTCGCCGCCGCCGAAGGGCGTCTGCCCGGCGAGCATCTCGTACATCACGATGCCGAGCGCGTAGATGTCGGCGCGGTGGTCGACCTCGTCCTGCTTGATCTGCTCGGGCGAGCTGTACCGCGGCGAGCCGAGGAAGCTCGCGTGGGTGGTGACGCCCTCGTGGCCCTCCTGCACGATCTTGGCGACGCCGAAGTCGAGCACCTTCACGCTCTCGCCCTCGTCGCGCTGCACGAGCATCACGTTGCCGGGCTTGAGATCGCGGTGGACGATGCCGAGCGCGTGGGCCTCGCGCAAAGACCGGCAGATCTCGCGGGCGATCCGCAGCGTGCGCGCCGCGGAGAACGGAGGGTCCTGCTTGATCGCCTGCGAGAGCGTGCGCCCGTTCACCCACTCGAGCACGATGAAGAAGGTGTCCTCGGGGCCGACGCGCAGCGGACCGTAGTCGTGGACGGTCACCGTGTTGGGGTGGGACAGCTTCGCGTAGGTGGCGGCCTCGAGCAGGAAGCGCTTCTCGAGCGTGGCGTCGCGGTCCGCCGCGGGCGGCGTGAGGACCTTGAGCGCCACGGGTCGCCCGAGGGGCTCCTGCTCGGCGCGGTAGATGCGGCCCATGCCGCCGCGCGCGACCCAGCTGCGCACGCGGTACTTGCCGGCGACGAGCGCGCCGATGAGCGGGTCGGCCGGCGCGGCGTCTCCCCCACCGCCCGCCGAGCCCGGGGGCTGCCCATCGAGCCGCTCGTCGGGAGGCGCCATGCGACGAGCATGGTACCACGCGGCTTCCGCTATGCTCCCGACGTGAGCCGGCCCCTCCGCACCTTCGTCGTCTGGGCGCTCCTCCTCGCGGCGGTGCTCGTCGCCGTCTTCGTGCTCGACGAGGGCGAGCCCCCGCGGACGGAGCCCGCCGCGGTGCTGCGCCAGGACGTCGCCGAGGGCGACGTCGTCGCGATCGCGTGGGGGAGCGACGGGACCTTCGCCGTCACGCTGCGCGACGGCGACACCTACGCCGTCCGCGGGCAGATCGACGAGGAGACGTGGACCTCGCTCTACGACCAGGGGGTCGCGATCGACTACCCCTCGCCCTTCGCCGGGCTGCTCGGCCTCTGGCCGATCCTCGGCGGCGCCGTGCTGGTGGTGGTCGGGCTCCTGTGGTTCTTGCGCCGCGTGAACCAGGGCAACAACCAGAACATCCTGCAGCTGCGCCAGAGCAAGGCGAAGAAGCTCGTCCCCGGCGTCGAGAAGCTCCGCTTCGCCGACGTGGCCGGCATGGCCGACGCGAAGGAGCGCATGGCCGACGTGGTCGACCTGCTCCGCCGGCCCGAGCGCTGGAAGAAGGCCGGCGCCCGCATCCCGCGCGGCGTCTTGCTGGAGGGGCCGCCCGGCTGCGGCAAGACGCTGCTCGCCCGCGCCGTCGCCGGCGAGGCCGGGGTGCCGTTCTTCGTCGCGTCCGCCTCCGAGTTCGTCGAGATGTTCGTCGGCGTGGGCGCCGCGCGCGTGCGCGACCTCTTCGAGAACGCGCGGAAGGCCGCGCCCGCCGTGATCTTCATCGACGAGCTCGACGCCGTGGGGCGCAAGCGCGGCACGGGCATCGGCTGGGGCCACGACGAGCGCGAGCAGACGCTGAACCAGCTGCTCGTGTGCCTCGACGGCTTCGAGCGCGACGGCCGCCTCGTCGTCATCGCGGCGACCAACCGCGCCGAGGTGCTCGACGCCGCGCTCTTGCGGCCGGGGCGCTTCGACGTGCGCGTGTCCATCCCCGAGCTCGACGAGGCCGGGCGGCTCGAGGCCCTGAGGATCCACGCCCGCGACAAGGCGCTCGCCCCGGACGTGTCGCTGGACGCCTTCGCCGCGAAGACCGCGGGGCTCAACGGCGCGGCGATCGAGCAGGTGCTCAACGAGGCCGCGATCGACGCCGTCCGGCGCACGCGCGGCGGCGGCGAGGCGACGATCGGCGAGGCCGACCTCGCCGGTGCCCTCGCCCGGCTCGATTCGCGCGAGAAGAAGCTCGACGCCCTCGACACGCTGCTGCTGGAGTCGGCGAGCCAGCTCGCGCACCCGAACGGCGTCGCCAACGTCCGCGTCACGCTCACGGACGGGAGCGTGACGGAGGGGGCGCTCACGTGGGCCGACGGCGCGTTCCTCAAGGTGGGCGGCCGCGTGCTCCCGAAGGTGAACATCCGGCACGTCGAGCCCGCGCCCTGATGGAGTGGCTGGTCGAGCGGGTCGTCCTGTTCGTGCCGATGTTGCTCTCGCTCGCGGTGCACGAGTGGGCGCACGCGTGGACCGCCTTCCGCCTCGGCGACGACACCGCGAAACACATGGGCCGCATGACGCTCGACCCCTTCGCCCACGTCGATCCGCTCGGCACGATCGCGCTGCCGTTGCTGGGCATCCCCGTCGCGTGGGCGAAGCCCGTGCCGGTCGAGCCGCTGCGCTTCCGGCAGGACGTGTCGCAGCGGTTCGGGCTCCTGCTCGTCGCGGCCGCGGGGCCGCTGTCGAACCTCGTCCTCGCCCTCGCCTGCGCGGGCGCGCTCGCCGTGCTCGCCGGCACCGCGCTCGCCGGCGTGCTCGCCCAGACCGTGTTGCTCAACGTGATGCTCGCCGCGTTCAACCTCTTGCCGGTGCCGCCGCTGGACGGCAGCCGCGTGGTCGACGGGGTGGTGCCCGACGCGCTCCGCCCCGCGTGGGACCAGCTCCAGTCGACGGGGTACCTCGGGCTCGCCGTCGTGCTGGTCGCGCCCGTGCTGCTCGGGCTCGACCTCTTCGCGTGGCCGCGGGCGTGGGCGGAGGGGTTGGTCGCGATCGCCGGGGGTTAGTCGCGCACGACCATCCGGATCACCCGCTCGTCGTCGCCGATCTTCCCGCCCTCGCACTTCGCGAAGAACAACACGAGCCTGCCCCGCTCGACGAGGCAGCTCGGCTCCTCCCACAACCCGGGCAGCTGGGTGAGCTTCGCGTCGGGCCACGCGGCGCGCACCTCGCCGAAGGTGCTCCCGACGTGGAGCCCCTCGGCGGTCCCCACCGCGGGGTCGGTCACGACGATCATCTCGACCTTCGCGCGCTTCGCCTTCGCGACGGCCTTCTCCGCCATGCCGGCCGGGAGGGGCTCGCCGGGGTGGTCGTACCCGAACGTCTCGTACGGCCCGCGGATCGTGGCGAGCACGGGCGGGTCGGCGAGCTCGAAGCCCTCCAGCGGCTGCGCGTCGGCGTAGAGCCGCGTCCGGTAGCGCGCGACCGTGGCCTCGCCGGCGGGGATCGGCTCGCCCACGCGCACGGCGCCCACGCCGGTCTCGTCGATCGTCCAGCGCCGCGCCGGCGCGGACGGATGCGCGACGGGCGGGGCCTGCCCGCGCGCGGCGAGGGTCACCTTCGCGCGATGCTCCTGCCCGTCGCGACGCCAGACCACCTCGACCTCGTCGCCGGGCGCGAAGGCCTGCAGCGCGTAGGTGAGGTCGTACAGGTTGTCGACCGCGCGGCCGCCCAGCCCGACGATGCGGTCGCCCGCCCGCAGCCCGGCGCCCTCCGCGGGCGTGCCCGCGCGCACGCCCGACAACAGGACGCCGCCGCCGTCGTCGCTCTGCGCGTAGTCGGGGACGGTCCCGAGCGAGGCCCCGCGCCCGCGGCTGTCGCCGGCCATCGAGGCCGCGCTGCTCGGCTTCTTCCACGTCGGCCGCGCGGGCGCCTCGGCGACCCGCTCGGCCACCTCCGCCACGAGCGCGCTCACCCGGGCGACCCCCGCGGCGTTCACCGCGCCAGCGTCGTCGTCGGGGGTGTGGTAACGCGCGTGGGCGCCGGTGAAGAAGTGCAGGACGGGGACCCCCGCGGCGTAGAACGGCGTCTGGTCGCTGGGGCCGTAGCCGTCGCCCTTCCCGCTGGGCGAAAGCCCGGTCGCCGTGCCCGCCGCGGCGAGGACGGCCGGCCACTCCTCGGCGCTCTCGCTCCCGAGGACGGTGAGGCCGTCGCCGTCGAGGTTGCCGACCATGTCGAGGTTGAGCATGGCGACCACCTTGTCGACGGGCACCGGCGCGTCCTTCACGAAGTGCGCGCTCCCGCGGACGCCCACCTCCTCCGCCGCGAACGCCACGAACCAGATGGCGCGGCGGTCGCCCTCGCCGTCGGCGGCGAGCCGGCGGGCCGCGAGCAGCATCCCGGCGACCCCGCTGGCGTTGTCGTCCGCGCCGTTGTGCACGGCTTCCGAGTCCGGACGGAGCGAGCCGCTGCCGGGCCCGCCGCGCCCGAGGTGGTCGTAGTGGGCGCCGATCACGACGGCCTCGCCGGCGAGCGCGCCGCGCCCGGGCAGATGGCCCACGACGTTGCGCGTGGGCGACCGCGTGCGGGCGAGCGTGACCGCGCCCGCGACCTCGACGTCGACGAGGCGGCTTCTCGGCTTCAGGTCGGCGTCGATGCCCGCGTGCGCCTCGGCGAGCGCGCCCGCGCCGAGGATCCGCTCCGCCGTGGCGCGCGTGATCGACACGCACGGGAGCCCGGCCTCGCTCTCGGGGCCCCGCCCCTTCAGCGCGAGCGCGGGCTCGGCGGCCGCCCCGTCGGGGGGCTCCACCAAGAGCAGCGCGACGGCGCCTTTCTCGCGGGCGAGGTGGGCCTTCAGCCGCAGCTCGCTGTGGTGGCTCGGCTTGTCCCCGGCGAAGGGGCTCGCCGGATCGCGCTCGCGGGGCTCGTAGCGCATCATCACGACCACGCGCCCGGCGACGTCGACGCCCGCCCAGTCGTCGTAGCCGAGATCCGGCGCGGAGATCCCGTAGCCGACGAACGCGGCCTTCCCCGCGAACGCGCCCTGCGACGAGAACGACGCCGGGAGGAAGTCCTGTCGCAGCGCGAGCGCGTGCTCGCCGACGGCGAGGCGGTTGGGACCGTCGCCGAGGGCCACGCCCGTCGTCACCTGGAAGGTCTGGAACCAGCCGCCCGCGTCGCCGCCGGGCAAGAGCCCGATCTCGCCGTAGCGGGCCGCGATCCAGTCGCCGGCGGCCTCGAGCCCCGCGCTCCCGACGCCGCGCCCCTCGCGAGCGTCATCGGCGAGCCACGCGACGATGGCGGCGGCCTCCGCGGCCGGATCGGCGGCCGGCGCGGAGGGGCCCGGGTGGGCGCAGGCGACGACGAGCAGGAGCATCCGGGGGATCTATCCCTCGGCGATCCGGTCTCCGCAGGCCACCCGCGTCGTGTCGCGGCCCGCCTCCTTCGCGGCGTAGAGCGCCGTGTCGGCGGCCCGCACGAGGTCGTCGAGATCGGCGGCGCAGTGAGGCCAGGAGGCGGCGCCGATGCTGACCCGCACGGGCACCTCGCCCACGTTCGGCACGATCGCGGGCCGCGCGGCGAGGTCGGCGTGGATCCGGTCGGCGACGACCCGCGCGCCCCGGCACCGCGCGTCGGGCAACATCACGGCGAACTCCTCGCCCCCGTAGCGCGCGACGATGTCGCCCCGCCGGAGCCGCGCGATCACCCGCCCGCCGCCGACCGAGCTGCGGAGCACGTCGGCGACGTGGCGCAGGACGAGGTCGCCGGTCGTGTGGCCCCAGGTGTCGTTGACCTTCTTGAAGTGGTCGATGTCGACGATGAGGAGCGCGAGCGCCGTCTTGTGGCGCACCGCGCGCGCCATCTCCTCGTCGAGCCGCTGCATGAGGTAGCGGTGGTTGTAGAGCCCGGTGAGCTCGTCGGTCAGGGCGAGCTCGCGGAGCCGCGCGTTCACGTCCATGAGCGCGCGGGCGCGGCCGTCGTCGTCGAGCGCGAGCAGGTCGCGCGCCTGCTTCAACGCGCCTGCCTCCTCGGACAGGAGCGCCTCGACGTGGCGGAGCCGCACGCGGAAGAGGTCCCGCATCGACACCACCCCGACGAGCCGCCCGCCGGCCGTGACGGGGACGTGCCGGAAGCCGCGCGCGTTCAGGAGCTCGAACGCGACGCCCACCGGCGTGGCGACGTCGAGCACGTGCACGTCGGTCGTCATCACCTCTCCCACCGTGGTGGTGTCCGGCGATCGCCCGGCGCCGACCACGCGCTTGAGCAGGTCGCGCTCCGTGAAGAGACCGTCGAGCGCGCCGTGTCGGGTCACGAGCGCGCTGCCCGTCGAGCGCGCGTGCATCCGCGCGGCGACCGCCGCGACCGTCTCCTCCGGGCGCGCTTCGAGCAGGTCGGTGGACATCACCCGGGCCACGGAGATGTCGAGGTCCTCGTCGAGGGGAGCGGGGGGGGTGAGCATGGAGCCCTCGATCGGAACGTACCGAAGCGGTGCACGCGCGCCGTCGGTCGGAAGGCCGTGGCGGGCCCCCCGGCGCGGCGCCCCCCCGAGCCGGGCTATCGTGGGCCCATGCGCCTCGCCCTCGCCGCCCTCCTCGCCGCCTGCAGCGACCAGGGCGTCACGAAGCACGACACGCCCCCGAAGGCCGACATCCTCTCGCCGATCGACGGCTACCGAACCCGCGTGGGCGCCGAGGTCCAGCTCCTCGGCACGGTCTACGACGCGCAGACCGCGCCCGAGGACATGACGGTGTTGTGGTTGTCGGGCGAGGACCCCCAGCCCGTCGCCGCCCCCACGGGCTCCGACGGCGAGACCCGCGCCACCTGGACGCCCGACTCGCCCGGCACCGTGTCGATCGTGCTCTCCGCCGACGCCGACGGCGAAGGCGCCAGCTCGGAGATCTCCATCGAGGTGATCGCCGACGAGGCCCCCACCGTGGCGTGGACGGCGCCGGACGAGGGCGCGACCGTGCTCGTGGGCGTCACGCTCGAGGCGACGGTGGACGACGCCGACGACGGCGCCGACGCGCTGACCCTCGCGTGGACCGCGAACGGCTCGGCGCTCGCCGACTGCCCGACCTCCACCACGACCGGCGACGTCTCCTGCGAAACGACGCTGCCCGAAGGGCAGATCACCCTCTGCCTCGCGGCGACCGATCCGCTCGGCGCCACGGGCGAGGCCTGCCGCGACGTCGTCGCCACGGCGTGCGAGGACATCGACGGCGACGGGTACACCAACTGCGACGACTGCGACGAGACCGACGTCGCCGTCAACCCGGCCGCGATCGAGGTGTGCAACGACGTCGACGACGACTGCGACGGCGCCACGGACGAGGACGACGCCGCCGACGCCTCGACCTGGTACGCCGACACCGACGAGGACGGCTTCGGCGACGCCGCCGCCCCCGCGGTCGCCTGCGACGCCCCCGAGGGCCACGTCGCCGACGCCACCGACTGCGACGACGCCGACGACGGCGAGTTCCCGGGCGCCATCGAGTGGTGCGACGGCGACGACGACGACTGCGACGGCACCGCCGACGAACCCGACGCCGCCGACGCGCCCGCCTGGTACGCCGACGCCGACGCCGACGGGTACGGCGACGCCGCGTCGTGGACGGTCGCCTGCTCGGCGCCGGCCGGCCACGTCGCCGACGACACCGACTGCGACGACGCCGTCGCCAGCACCAACCCCGGCGCGACCGAGGTGTGCAACGAGGTCGACGACGACTGCGACGTCTCCGTCGACGAGGGCGTCACCACGCCCTTTTACGCCGACGACGACGAGGACGGCTTCGGCGACGCCGGCGACGTCAAGGACGCCTGTACGGCGCCCGCCGGCTACGTCGCCGACGACACCGACTGCGACGACACCCGCGCCGAGGTGAACCCCGACGGCGTGGAGGTGTGCAGCGGGCTCGACGAGGACTGCGACGGCACCGTCGACTGGGACCACGACGTGCCCGAGGACTACGGCACGATCGGGTCCGCCGTGTCGGCCGCCGCCGCCGGCGACACGATTTGCGTGGCGCCCGGCACCTACTCCGAGCGGCTCCAGATCGATTCCGACGTGATCGTCGAGGGCTGGGACGGGCCCGACACCACGATCCTCGACGGCGGCGCGGGCGGCATCACGCTCACGCTCGAGTCGGTGTCGAGCGCGATGGAGTTCCGTGGCTTCACCGTCCGCAACGGGCTCGCCAGCTCCGGGGCCGCGGGCATCTACCTCGAGTCGGCCGATGCGTGGCTCGACGACCTGATCGTCGAGGACAACGCGTGCACCACCACCACCGGCACGTGCCTCGGGACGGCGATCGGGACGTACGACAGCGACGCCACCATCACGAACACGGTGATCCGTGGCAACGACACGGACGGGTACATCGTCTACGGCGGCGCGCTCGCGTTCTCCGGCGGCTCGCCCGTGCTGGAGCAGGTCATGGTCGTCGACAACACGGTGTCGGCCACGTACGAGATGTCGCTGGTCTTCCTGAACCGGTCGGCCGTGGTGAGCGCGACGAACCTGATCGTCGCCGGCAACGACGCCGCCGCCGGCGACGCCTCCGCGCTCGCGCGCGGGACGATCGCGCTCTTGTCGGGCTCGCTCACGATCGAGAACGCCACGATCACGGGCAACACGACGACGACGGGCACCGGCTCCTACACGGGCACGCTGTCTTCCAACTCGTCGAGCGACCTCGTCACGCTGGTGAACGTCGCCCTCACCGACAACACCTTCACCGGGACGGGCGGCAGCAAGGCGGGCGGCATCTACAAGGCGTCGAGCGGCGGCACCTTCGACATCTCGTACTGCGACGTCTACGGCAACACGACCAACCAGTACTCTGGCATGGCCAGCCAGACCGGCAGCAACGGCAACATCAGCGCGGCGCCGGCCTACGCCGACGTGACCGCCGCCGACGCCGAGACCTGGGACCTCGCGCCCTCGGCCGGCTCGCCGCTGATCGACGCCGGGGATCCCGCGATCACCGACGTGGACGGGACGACGAGCGACATTGGGGCGTTGGGGGGGCCTGAGGGGTCAGGCTGGTGAAACGCGATCTGTTCGTCCTTGACGCGGTAGTCGACGTGGGCGCCACCGTCTGAGAGGGTGATCTTCTCGACGAGGCGATCCAACGCTTCGCGGCGCTCGTCGAGGGGGCGGGCGCTCCACGCTTCGAGGACGGCGGCGCGGAACTTGGCGGGATCGACCCGCTCGGGGCCGGGGAGTGGCTTCTTCTCCGGCAGACTCGCCAACCGGAGCTTGAGAGCCTGGCGGCGAGCGATGAGCGGCGCGTTGATCGCCTTGGCGTCCTCGGCGGTCAGGATGTCGTCCGCCACCTGGAGGCCGATCTTGCGGATGCGGGCGTCCAGCTCACCGATGTCGGCCGTGAGCCGGGCGCGCTCGGCCTCGAGGTCGTCGGGCTGGTCGACCAGCGCGGCGAGCGACTGGTCGATGAGCGCTTGGACGCTCTCGGGGGTGAGCACGTCGTTGTGGATGAAGTCGAGCACGGCGGCGTCGAGCTTCTCGACGCGCACGGTGAGCCCGGTGCAGAGCGCCTTGTTCTCTGCGCGGGTGCGGCAGGTGTAGTAGTGGCGGACCGTGCCGGTGTGCCCGCCGGCCGTGACGGCGATGCGCCCGCCACACGAGCCGCAGCGCAGCCACGGGGTCAACACCCCGCGTTCGCTCATGTGGATCGCGTGGTTGCCGTTGCCACCTTCGTCCTTGTTGCGGTCCTTCAGCGTGCGGAGCGCGGCGACGCGGTCGAACTCCTCCTGCGTGACGGCGGCCTCGTGCGCGTCGCGAGCGACCACTGCATCGTTCTGGACGATGTGTCCGAGGTACGTGGGGTTGGTCAGCACCCGTTGAACGTGCTTCGGAAGCCACGTTCCGGCGAAACGTTGCCGCTCGACGTTCCGGGTCGGCGGCTGGACGCCCTCTCGCGTGAGCTTCTCGGCGAGGCGCTTCTGCCCGTCCTTCCCTTCGAGGTACTCGGCGTAGATCCGCTTGACCACCTCGAAGGCGGCGCGCGTGTCGTCGGTCACCACGAGGCGCCCGTCCTGCACGGCGTACCCGTAGGGGGCGTGGCCGTTCTGCCAGAACCCCTGCTCGGCCTGGGAGTGCATCCCGCGCTTCACGTTCCGCGAGAGTTCTTCGCTGTACCTCTCCGAGAGCCACGCAAGAATGGGCCGAATCAGTTTGGTGAACGACTTGTCCCCGGCGTCAGGCTCGGTCAACGAGACGACGGTGACGTTGGCCTCGTCGAGCGTGGCGAGGGCGCGCAGACAATCGAACATGTTGCGTGCGACGCGGGAAATTGCCCAGACGTAGAGCCGGTCGATCCCCGGCGCGCGGACCTTCGACCGGCCGAGCCGGGCATCGCGCTGGGCCTCGGCGGCGCGGATGAGCGACTGGTATGCGACGCGCTTCTTTACAGCCCGGCCGCTGATCCCTTCATCGACGTACCAGTTGGAGGCAGGAATGACCACGCCGTCGGCAGCGGCACGGCGCTCGATCTCAGCCCGTTGTTGCTCGATCGACTTGTCTTGGCGGGGGTCGCTGCACCGCAGGTACGCGGCTCCGATGATGGGCATGGGGGGCTCCGGAATCCTGGTGCAACTTGACATAGTGCGCGGGGCCTACGCAACCGCTTTGAGTACGGCGGTTTGGATGTCGGCGAGCGACAGCGCCGCCGCCCAAGCCGTGACCGTCGGCCGCCCCGTCGCGGTGACCGTATCGCCGACGGAGGGGATGCGGAAGCGCATCCCGGCGGTCTCCTCCCGGATGGCGGCGAGCAGCGCGAGGAGGAGCGGCAACTCGTCGCCGATCAGCGGGGCGGCGCGGCGGGCGATGGCGTCAAGCCCGGCGGGGAAGTCCTTGTTCGCGCCGGCGAGGGCGATGGGGCGCGCCGTCGCGGTGGGGGACCACAGCCGCAGGGTCGGGACGGCGGCGCACAGGAATCCGTCGTTCGAGCCCCCGATCATCCCGTTCGGCCCAAGCAGGTCGAGGCGCGTCATGCCGCTCGGTCGGTCGAAGCAGCAGAACAGGGAGCGCCCTTCGCGCACCGCGGCGCGAACGGGTGCGATGGCGCGCGCGATGCGACGCTCGTGGCCGGCGGCGAGCTGGGATGCGAGCTTCACGGCGCACCTCCAACGTCGGCACGCGGCTCGCCCATCGCCTGGTGGAGCGCCTTTCGGAGCTGCGGCGGGAGGATGGCGGTGGGCTTGCCCTCGCTCTTGGAGATCACGCTTTGCTCCACTGTGAACTTGGTTGCCAACGCGCGCTGGCTCACGCCGAGCCAGTTCCGGAACGACGTGAGGTCCGCGCCGGTGAGCGGGGGGAGGTCCGCGTAGGGATCGACCGGCGGGGCGGGAGACGGCGTTGCGGCGGTCGGCTTGGTGGGCGCCGGATTCGACGACGCCACCGTGCTCACGTTCGACGCGGCGCCTGGTCTGGAAGCCGCGGCAGGTTCGGCCATGGCCTCCGTCAACCGCTCCTGGAACATCCGCGCCAGCGGCGTCAACTCCGACCCGGCGCTGCGGGAGGCGGCAGTCGCGCGAGTCGGCCCGGCCGCTGCGTCGGGACTCGCGGCGCGGCCGGCGACGGCTACGGTGCCGGCCCGCGTGAGCGAAACGGTCGTCACCGGCGCAGCCGGAGCCGGAGCCGCGGGAGCCGTAGCCTTGGCGGCTGCTTGCGACGCCGCGTTCGCCCTCGCTTCGGCCTCCGCCGCCGCGCGTTCCTTGGCCTGCAAGTCCTTCTTGGCCCGCTCTTTCGCAACCCGACGGCGCTCTACGTCCTGCTGCTCGGCGGCGAGCCGCTGTTCGACCAGGATCCTCGCCGTCTCCGCTTCCGCCGCCTTCTGCCGGGCTTCTGCCTTGCGCGCCCGCTCGGTGAGCTGGCGCAGCTCGTCGTCATCCTCCGCCCGCCTGTCGGCCGCAACGCGATCGGCGGCTCGCTCCGCCGAGTCGTCCCGTTCAAGGCGCCGCACCGGCTCGACACGGGAGTCCGCCCGGCGTGTCGCGCGGCCTTCGGCCGGCGCTTCTCCTCCCGGCCGGCGGGGCGTGGGCTCGACGACGCGCTCCACGGGTTCCGTTGGCGGCGTGGGCGTCCTCCGCGAGATCCGCGCCGCCTTCAGCTCCACCACGCGGTCCTCGGCCTCACGGTGAAGCTCGTCGAACTGCTCTGCCTCGTCGTCGTCATCTTCCGCGGCCGCTTCCCGCCGACGCCGGTCGTAGTCGCTCATCCAGTCGAGGATCTCGTTCGGATCCTCGCTGGCCTCGATGAACCCGCGCTCGGCGACGAAATCGAAGGCGGCGGCGCACATCACGAGCCCCGAGGACCGCGGCTCGCGCGGAGGTCGGTCACCCGCGTGTCGATCTCCTCGACGATGTCCTGGGTGCGGAGGCGGACCGTCGGGGTGAGCCGCCCGGCGAGCGACTCGGTCTGGTGCCCGCGGATCTCCCGCAGCTCGGAGACGTTCGTCAGCCCACGAACACGGGCGCGAAGCTTGCGGAACTCCTTGTCCAGCCGGGCGAGCGAGGCTTCGTCCTCCTCGGGGAGTTCGGCGTCGGCGGCGTCGCTGCCATCGACGTCCGAGTCGTCCTCGGATGCCTCAGCATCATCGTCCTCCTCGTCGAAGGCGTCGTTGGCCTCAGTCTCCTCTTCCTCGTCGGTGCCGAAGATGTTGTCGATGAATGCGTACTTGCCCATGAGATTCTCCTGATCAGATTGGTTGGTTGAACGTGGCTATTCGTCGTCATCGCCGGAAAAGTCGGCGATCTTGGCGGGGATGTACTCGCGGAACTCGCGGTCGAAGACGCGGCCGACCACGCGGTCGATCTTGGCGAAGTCGAGGATGACGTCGCCCTCGCGGACCGGCCGGTTGAGCACCCGGATGCCGTCGGCCTGGAGCGCGCTCGCCGTCAGGTGCAGCAGCGCGAGGACGGCAGTGGCGTCGCTGTCCACCCGCGCCTTCGCGACACGCTGCCCGAGGCGGAGCAGGACGTGGAAGGACGGCGTTGCCCGCCCGGTCTCGAAGTGGGTCAGCGTGGGGCGGGAGACGCGCAGCATCGCGGCCATCTGCGCCTGGGTCAGGCCGAGGTCGGCCCGGATCACCGCGATGCAGCGCCCGAAGAGCGTTGCGGAGTCGACGATGGGGCGGGGAGAGGCGGGGGTGGGCATGAGGTTCCGGGGCAGCACACGTTATCTATACTAACATCGGTGCCGATGTCAATCCCGATGATGCCGATGACGATGCCTCCCCGATGGCAAGCCCCGATGACGACGCCGGAACCCCCCGATGACGCCCCGGCCGATGTCGATGATGACACGGAATCACGCCCACAATTTCGTCATCGGCATCGCCATCTCGGCGCAACATCATCGCCACTCATCACCCACTCGGGCGTCCGCGTGACCCCGATCCGTCATCGCCCGAGCCTGACCCACGCCCCGGGTCCGCCTCCCCCATCGCCGGAACGCCCACCTGCTCACCTGACGGGGTAGATCGCCCTCATGGAAGTGCAGCAGTTGATCACGCTCTGGTCCGCCTCGGGCGCCTCGGAGCGGGCGAACAAGGACAGCTACCTCAAGGACCTCGCCGACGTGCTCGGCGTGCCCCACCACGTCCCGAGCCCGATCAGCCCCGGCAGGAGCACCCGGGCACGCAGTCTCCCGCCGCCCCCTCCGGATCACGCCCCGGCATCCGTCGGCCCGTGCGTGCCCACCGCCCTGCGCCCAGCGAACATGAGGCCGAGCCCAGCGGCGCTGAGGGGTACACGTCCCCGATCATCTCGCCGTTCGCGCGCAACTGCTCGATGCTGGAACGGCGTCGCGCCCTCTTCGCGCTTGAACGCCTTGCTGAACGCTGGGATGCTCGAATAGCCCAGGCGTGCGCCGATCTCCTTCAGGCCAAGGTCGGTGTCTTCGAGCAGGCGCGCGGCCTTCCGCATCCGCCAGCGCGTCACGTACTCCAGCGGCGACGCGCCCACGAGCGACGTGAAGCGGGCCGCGAAGCCGGAACGCGACATGCCGACCGCCGCCGAGAGGCGGTCGACCGTCCAGCCCTCACCGGGCCGCGCGTGGATCAGCGCCAGCGCGCGACCCACGTGAGGATCCGCGAGTCCACGTAGTCCTTCCTCGGGACACGAGCTACGCGCCGCATTGGCGCGCAGCACCTGGACCAGGAGCACGTCCGCGAGCCGGCTCATCACGAGTTCGGTGCCGGGGCGAGGGGCCGCGCTCTCGGCCAGGAAGAGCTGCACGGTTGCGGCGAGCGTCGGGCCCGCCGCCGGATCGTGGGCTTGGAGGATGATGATCGGCGAGAGGCGGTCGAGCAGGGTGCTGCCGTGGCCGTCGAACACGAAACAGCCGCCGGCCAAGACCGTGACGGGACCGGCTCCTCCGAAGCGACCGGAGCTGCTCCCGTTCGGCCAGCACGCGCCCTCGTCCAACGGCACGACATCGCTCCGCGGCCCGTCGCGGAGCACATGGGACACACCGCGGGAGAACATCACGAGGTCGCCTGCCGACAAGGACACGGGGGCCTCGCCGTCGATCTCCAGGATGGCGCTCCCCCGGGCGACCACGTAGAAATTCGCCAGGTCGATCACCGGCACCCGTAGCCCCCAGGGCGCGCCCAACTCCAGCCGTCGGTAGAGGAGGCTGGATACCCGCATGGTGTCGAGTACGTCAGCGAGCACGTCGAACCGTGCATCCACGCGGTCTGGAGTATCAGACCAGAATTGTAGCGTTTCGGTCATCGTTCATCCGTCCCGTACCGCTTATCCTGCCACGAGCACAACGAGATCCCGCGCGATGGACTGGTCTGCCGACCCCCCCGATGGCTGCACGCCGCTCGAAACGCCGCCTTCGTTCGGCGAAGGCCGCTCGTTCGTCTCCGGCGACCCGCAGGGGAATCGGATCCGGGTCCGCTACTTCCTGCGGAACAGCGACTCGGCGATCGTTGCGCGAGCGTGGTTCGGCCCCGGCGCCGAGGGGCCACCCGGCCACGCGCACGGTGGCAGCATGGCGGCGGCGCTCGACGAGTGCATGGGCGCTGCGGCCTGGCTTTCTGGGCACGCGGTCGTCGCCGGGCGGCTCGTGGTGGACTTCCGGGCGATGCTGCCCCTGGAGGCCGCGGTGACGATCGTCGCCCGGGTCGCGGAGGTCAGCGGCCGGCGCGTGACCACACGCGCGCGCATAGAGGGCGCCGACGGCACCCTGTACGCCGAGGGCGAGGGCCTCTTTGTAGTGATCCAACCGGAGCGCTTCGGTGAGATCGCCCAATACGCGCTCGACGCGGCCGCGCGAATCCGAGGCGGGTAGGTGTCCGAGCCCCGCTGGAAGATCGACGCCACGGGCTCGTTCGTCAGCTTCCGTGCTCGCACGGGCCTCCTGTCGGAGATCACCGGGAGCGTCCCGGACTGGTCCGCCGATCTGGCCTACGACCCCTCCGCCCCGGGAACACTTTCGGTGGAGGCGGTCGCCCGCCTCGCTAGCCTGACCACCGGCGACGAGGATCGGGACCGCCAGATCCGCTCACCGGAATGCCTCGACGCAGCCCGCTTCCCGGAGGTGCGGGTGCGGAGCAACTCCGTGGAGCTCCTGGGTTCGACGGCGATGCGTGTCGGGTGCGCCCTCACGATCGGCCGTGTCACCCGCTCGACGGCGTTCCTGGTCGAGCGGTACGACGTCCCCCTCGACATGCTGGGAGGGCACCTCGCGCGGTTCACGGGCCATGCGTCGATCAACCGGGTGGACTGGGGGATGGCTTGGCGCAGCCTGCCCGTTAGCACCGGCACATTTGTAGGGGAGCGCGTCACGCTGGCGTTCGAAATCGCCGCGTTTCGCGCGCCAGGCGCGGCGAGCGGCCAATCGGCGTGGGGCGGTGATCATGGCGGGTGAGCCGAGGACCGTCGCCGGGAGGCCCATCGCGGACCAGCGATCGATCCGTCTGCTCCTGACCAGGCTCGACCTTCGCGAGGACATCGCGAACCAGATGCCCCGGCAGGCCCTGGTTTCGATCGTGAAGGAACGCGGAATTCACCTCGCGGATCGGGCACAACTCGAATACGTCTTCGGCCCGGGCCTCCCGGAGGCTCCGCAATCTCCAGCGGGAGGCGGAGCCGTTCGCCCGAAGGAGTCGCCGCCCCCAAAGCGGACTCGGCCGCCAGGCGGCGAGGCCGAGGCTCCCGTCGGCGACTACCGGCGTGCTGCCGTCGACGCCGCGCGCGAAGCGGTGCGGCAGATGGAAGAAACAGGCCGGCGTGAGGCGCCCCGCCCCTGGTGGTGGCGCCTCTGGCCCCCGAACTGGCGCGAGGAGTCGTCATGAATGACCAATCTGGAGAGAGCCACGCCGACGGCGAAGTGTGCATCGCCAACATTGGGCCCAAGCAACGGGCGATGCGAATGCGGTTCGGAGTCGCGACCCTGTTGGTCGGCCTGTTGATCGCTGGCGGCCTCGCGTGGATCGGCGTGGCGGGACCCTGGCGACTGTTCGTCCTGCTCCCGTTCTGGGCCGGCGCGACTGGCGTTTTCCAGGCGCAGGAGAAGACGTGACTACGCCTCGCCGCGCTGGGTCAGCGCGACATGGATGGGGGGCCCGAGTCGATCCAGGACGCGGCGATTCGCGCCGCAGTGCGCAAGCAGGCGCGGCGCGTCCACCTCAAGTCCGCGGCGCTCGCGGTCGTGCTCACGGCGATCACGGTCGTCGTGTAGAGTAGAGGGCCGATCGCTACCCGAACTGGATCGCGGAGACGACGGCGCCCAGCACCTCGTCTCGGAACACCCGCCGCCCCGCGTCGCCCATGGCCGCGCCGGCCGCGACCATCAACGGGAGCAGGTGCTCCTCCCGGGGATGGGCTTCACGCGCGGCGGGGGCCGACGTCCAGCGCGCCAGTTGCTCCTCCCGCAGCGCCGGTTTGCCCTCCGCAGTCGCGACGAGCCAGGCGTCGAACGCCGCGGAGTCCGGGCGGGAGCGTGACGTCATGAACGTGCGGGTGTTGTGGAAGCTCATGCCGGCGCCCACGATAAGCACCCCTTCGTCTCGCAGCGGCGCGAGCGCCCGCCCGATCGCCAGGTGCGCGGAGGGGTCGAGGTCCGCGCGCAGGGAGAGCTGGATGGTCGGGACGTCGGCGGCCGGAAAAGCGACCTTCAGCGGGACGAAGGCGCCGTGGTCGAAGCCGCGTTGCTCATCGCGAGCGGATGGGATGCCCGCCGAACTGAGCAGGGCCTGCGTGCGCGTGGCCAACGCCGGAGACCCGGCGGCGGGCCAGGTCAGCGCGTAGGTGTGCGCGGGGAAGCCGTAGTAGTCGAAGAACAAGGGAGGAGACTTCGCCGCCTGCACCGTCGGGACGCGCTCCTCCCAGTGGGCCGAAATGACGAGGATCGCGGCGGGACGGGCCGGTAGTGACGCCGGGAACCCCCGGAGCCAGCTACCCATCCGCTCCCACGTGTCGGCGGGTCCGAGCGTCCAGTCCATGAAGAAGCAGGGGCCGCCGCCGTGGGGAATGTAGAAGGTCGGCATTCTCATGGCTCTTCGCGCCTCCTGGTTGCGCCAGCCCGCAGAGCGGCTTCCTCGAACGCCGTGTACGGCTGACAACCGACGACGACCCGCCCGCCGATGAAGAAGGTCGGGATTCCGGTGACGCCTCGGGAGGACGCCTCAGCGCGGACGGCGTCGACGCGTCCCATCACCGCAGGGTTGGCGAGCGCCGCCAGCGTCTCCGCCGTTCCGAGGCTGGCCCGTGCGGCCAACTCGGCGAGCGTGCCCACGTCGTTGAGGTCGCGCCCGTCGCGCCAGTGGGCGTCCATCGCCGCCGTCCGGTAGAGGTCCAGCACCCCGCTCTCCCTCGCTACCTCGGCGACGGCCAACGCACTCCGGGTGTTCACCATCCGGGACGGGAAGCCCATCGTCACCCCGAAGCCAGCGGCGAAGCGAGCCATGTAGTCACGCATCGATGCCAGCCTTGCGGCGGGCACGATCGCCTCGATCGGGAGACCCGCCGGGGGCGTCTCCGGATGCAGTTCGAAGCCGCGCCACTCCACGTCCACCTCATATTCCCGGACCAACCTGGCCACGGGGCCGCGCTCGGCGACGAAGCAGAAGGGTCAGACGAAGTCGGAGTACAGCAGTGCGCCGACGGACATCGGTGACCTCGGGGATTGGGTTGCGTCAGCGGGTCAAGCCTGGGCGTGGCCCGTCATGCGACGGGCGGCGGCGGACCAGCGGGCCTCGAAGTCCCCTGGCACGGAAGCCTTCACCGCCGGCAGCGCGAAAAGACGTTCCGCCCACGACGACAACTCGGGCCGCGAGTCCACCAGGTTCAGCTCGGGATCGATGCTGCCCAGGGCGCCGAGCTGGCGGAGCAGCGGCGCCACGGCGAAGTCCACCAGTCCGGGCGCGGTACCTCCGAAGAAGGCACCGCCGTCGACGCGGAACGCGACCATGAGGCCGTCGAGCCGCGCCCCGAGGGATTCGACAGCCGCCGACCGCTCGCGTGGCTCTGCCGCACGCAACATCCCCCATGCCGCCGTCAACATTTCGGAGACCTGGGCGATCCAGGCCCGGTGTCGCGCGCGGGCGATGGGGGCGTCGGGGAGCAGGCTGCCCGGCGTCGTCTCGTCCAGGTACTCGCAGATCGCGGCCGTCTCGAAGAGGACGGTGCCGCCTACTACAAGCAGAGGCACCTTCCCGGTCGGCGAGAGGTCCAGAAACCAGCCGGGCTTGTCAGAAAGGTCGACGTGCCGAAGCTCATAGGCGACGCCTTTGTGCTCCAACAACGCGATGCAGCGCTGCACGTAGGGGCACAGCGCGTGGGACACGAGCAGGAGGGGCGGGGCGGCAGACATCCGGGACCCTGCGCTACGACCGCGGCGCGATCGGAGCGCGGCTGTAGCGACCCCACGCGACGAACGCGGCCAGCGCGCCGAGGATGAGGTTGACCGGCGTCACCGCCGCTTCGCCCCGGCTCAGGTGGAACGGCGCCGCGAGGCACATGATCACCACAAGTCCCGCCCCCGCGAGCGGGGTGAGGATCGGCTTGATTCGCAGGGCCGAGGGGAGGATCATCCCGACCGCGGCAGCGAACTCTGCGATGCCGATGAAACGCACCAGTCCACCCGGAACGTCGGTCACCCACGGCAGGCTCTTCGCCAACTCGTCGAGGGGCGTGGTGGCCTTCATGGCGCCCGCCATGCCGAACGCGACCGTCAGCAGCACCTGCGCCACCCACAGCCCGATGTTCAGCCCCTTGCTCGGGTTCGCGTTCATGACGATGCCCCAAGGAGAAGGCCAGGCACGGAGGCGAGGAAGTCCGCGACGCTGGTGGGCGCCTGCCCCGTCCACGTCGAGACCGCGTTCGTCGCCGGCCCGAACCGGCCATCGGCGACACCCAGGTCGAGCGACACCATCAGCTCCACGACGGGGGCGGGCATCCCTGCGGACAGCATCCCGCCCCGGAGCGCCTCCGCCGAGATCGGCACGAAGGCCACGGGACGACCCGTGACCTCGCTCGCGATGGCGGCGATCTGCGCGTGGGTAACCGCCGTGGGGCCGGTGACCTCGACCGTCTGCCGGTCGGTGCTCGACGACGATAGCGCCGCCGCGGCGATACGCGCGCAATCCTCGCGCGTCACCCAGGCGGCCGCACCGTCGCCGGTTGCGGCGTACAGTTGTCCCGTCGCGACCGCGCGCGGAAGGCTGTAGAGCAGGATCTCGGTGTACAGGTTGTTGCGGAGCGCGGTGAAGGACATCGTACTGGCGGCGAGGGCAGCCTCGGTCACGCGATGGCCTTCGGCGAGGAGCACTGGCGAATCGGCCTCCGGGTGCGCCAGCGAGGTGTAGACGATGTGCTTCACGCCGGCCCTGGCAGCGGCCTCGACCGCCCGGACGGCTTGCTCGGAGCGCCTGCCTGGGCGATCCATGGCGTCGGTGCTGACGAGCAGGATGCGATCCACGCCGGCGAACGCCTCGTCCAGCGACGCGGCGTCATCGAAGTCCGCCCGGCGCACCACGGCCCCAAGCGCGGCGAGGTCGGCGAGCTTGTTGGGATTCCGGGTGGCGGCGACGACGCGATCCGTACCGGAGGCGAGCAGCAGCTCGACCGTGCGGCGGCCGAGCTGGCCGGAGGCACCGGTGACGAGGAGGGTGCGGGAAGCGAGTTCAGGCATGGTTCAGACTCTCCGGCGGCAGGCGTGGGTCGTACATAGACGTTCTTCGATATCTCTATCTATGGGCGCGAGCAAGCCCCATCGCGCCCATTTCCTCGACGTCCGGCTACGGTTCGCCGCGCGTCTCGTTCGGCTGGAGTCGACTCGGGACCAGCGCAAGCGCCTGCTCCAGCACTTGGTGGTTGATCGACATCACGGCGTGCTGGCCTTCGCGCCGCGTGTCCAGGATCCCCGCGTCCGCGAGGATCTTGAGGTGGTGCGAAATCGTCGGCTGCGACAGGTTGAAGTGGGTGCCTACCTCGCCGCAGGAGAGTTCACCGGCAGCGGCGATGGCCTGGACCATGCGGAACCGGTTCGGCTCGGCCAGGGCCTTCAGGATGCGAATGATCTGCCGGTCGTCCACGAGGTTCTGCTCCAAAGTCGGACCCGTCGAGGGGCGTGCATCAGTCTACTTCGGTGGTGAAGGCGCGGAGGACATTCCCGCCGACGCGCCAGTTGGGAACAAGCGCCGCCACGAGCCGGTTCGGGCAGCTACAATCCCGCGGATGTCGCTCGATCACCAGCTTGAGGATCTGCTCGCCCTCGCCGGGGCGCCGATTGCGCGGCGGGCATGGGAGGCCGCACGCGAGACCGGGCTACGACTTCCGCAGCTCATGGTCCTGGTTCACCTGCGAGATCGGGGATCGATGTCCGTCTCTGAGATCGGGCAGCTCGTAGACCTCTCGCCCAGCGCGGGCAGCCATCTCGTGGACCGACTCTTCGAGCGTGGGCTCGTCACCCGGACGGAGGACGCGGCCGATCGACGTCAGCGGCGGATCGCGGTGACCGCCGACGGACTCGCGATGCTCGCGCGATTCCGAGACGCCTGCCGGCTGGGCTTCGCCGAATGGGCGGAGACCCTCGACGCCGGGCGCCGCGAGCCGGTGACCGAGCTTGTCGAACGCGCGCTTGCCCTCTGCGCGCGCCCGTAGACCGCCTGATCGGCCGCGACGGGGTTGCCCGCTACCGGTGCTCCACGAATTCGAGCTCGGCGATGATCTCGACGGGGGCTCGCGCAGCCCTGCCCGGACCGTCGAGGGCCGGCCCCAGCCCAAAGCGACCGGGGTCGAACGAGCACCGGGCGCTACACGCCGCGCGGGCCGCGCCACGCGACTCCGCCTCCACCCCGCCCCAGGCGACATCCACCAGCAGCGGTACCGTCGAGTCCTTGATGGTCAGATCGCCGAGCAACCTCCACCGTGTGTCGCGCGCGTGAACGGCCTGTCGCCCGCTGAATCCGATGATGCGGTGGTGCGCGGCGTCGAGGAACAGGCGCCCGCGGAGCATCTCGTCGCCGCGGACGTCGCCGGTGTCGATGCTCTCGGTCGCGACCCGTACCTCGACCTCCGCCCCGGCTATCGCTTCCGGGTCCAGGGTCAGCGTCGCGGACCAGGTAACGAACGAACCGCGAACCGGTTCGCCGTCCGCCCCTGTGAATGCGAACCGCAGCGAGGAACGCTCGGCGTCCAATACCCAGCGGCGCGCGCTCACTCCGCCTTCTCCTTCCGCAAGGCGATCACGACGTTGTAGAAGGTGCCGACGCGAAACAGCATGGGAATCTCCGACACCTTCAGGCCCTCGCGGAACTCCTCGGCGGGCACCTCGGGCATGTGCACGGCGAGGCGCTCCAGCGCGCGGGCCGTGAGCCGCCCGTTGACCTCGTAGGTCTCCCCATCCGGAAGTTCCTCGCGGCTCACAGCCTCTACGCCCCCGCGCGGGATGCGGATGTCGAACGCGCGTTCCAGCCTGAACGCTATGTCCAGGAAATCCAGGCTCTCCGCTCCGAGATCGGCAATCACCCGCGAAGAGTAGTCCACGTCCGCGACGTCCAGGCCAAGGGCCTCGGCGAAGCACGTCCGTACCCGATCCAGCACCGCGGGATCTACGTCCACGGCTACTTCCCCTCCGCGGCGACGAGCGACACCTCGGCGTCGCCGCTGGCCGTCGTGGGCGGCGCCTGGGCCGGTCGAGCGTGCTGGTGGCGCCCGGTGAGACGATCGAGCCACGTGTACGCCACGGGCACGACCACGAGCGTCAGCACCGTGGACGTGATGACGCCGCCGATGACGGCGATCGCCATCGGCGCACGGAATTCGGAGCCGGGTCCGTTGCTCAGCGCCGTGGGCATCATGCCGATCACCATGGCCACCGACGTCATGACGATCGGCCGGAGCCGCTGGGGTCCCGCCACGAGAAGCGCGTCCCGGATGGACGAGCCCTGTTCGTCGCGCAGGACGTTTGCGAGGTCCACGAGGAGGATCGCGTTCTTGGTGACCAGCCCCATGAGCAGGATGATCCCGATGAACGACGACATCCCGATGGTGTACCCGGACAGGAACAACCCGAGCAGCGCGCCGACGATGGCGAGCGGCAAGGAGACCATGATGGTCACGGGATGGACGAAGCTCTCGAACTGGCTCGCGAGCACCACGTAGATGAAGACCACGGCGAGAAGGAGCGCGACGCCCAGCGCGGCCATCGACTCCCGCATGCGTTCCGCCTCGCCGGCGAACTTCACGGTGTACCCGGGCGGGACGTCGATCTCCTCCATCTCGGCCTCGATGTCGTTCACGACGTCTCCGAGCGCGCGACCCGCGACGTTCGCGGTCACGGTGATCTGGCGCTGCCGATCTTCGCGCTCGATCGTCGATGGCCCGCTCCCTCGCTCGACGGTCGCCACCTGTCGCAGGGGCGCCAGCCCGCTCCGGGTCGGGATCAGCAGCGATTCGAACGCGGCGAGGTCCGAGCGATCGGACGGTTGGAGGCGGACGCGGATGTCGATGTCGTCCTCGCCGTCGCGCAGTCGCGTCGGCGTCTCCCCGACGATCGCGCTTCGGATCAACAGGCCCGTCTGCGCCGCCGAGAGGCCGATCGCGCTCGCGGCGTCGCGATCGATGCGCGCACGCAGCTCCGGCTGGCCGGGTGCCCAGGTGCTGTCCTGATCCGTGATGCCGCGGGTACGTTCCACGATCGCGCCCAGCTTCTCGGCGATCGGCAAGAGCACCGCGAAATCGGCGCCCCGGACGTTGATGGTGACCGGGGACTGCCGAAAGTCGGCCTCGCCCTCGATGATGCCCGCGACCTGGATGGAGAAGCGCGCCCCCGGAATGCGAGCCAACTGCTCGCGGATATCGGCCATCATCTCAGGCTGCGACCGTTCACGCTCCGTCTTCTGCGTCGCGTTGACCCGGATGCTCGCCTTCCGAGCCTCCCCGTTGACGCCCACCGTGGCGTACACCAGCAGGACGTCCTTGTCGGCCTTCAGGATGCTCTCGACCTCGCCGACCACCTTGGTCGTGGCGGTCAGCGACGTGCCGGCGGGCATCGTGACCAGCACGGTCGTCTGCCCACGGTCGGGCTTCGGGAAGAAGTCGGTTCCCATGACCGCGAGCACGGAGAAGCTGGAGAAGAAGGTGAGCACCGCGAGGCCGACCACGGTCTTCTGGTGCCCGAGCGACCACCCGAGGACGCCGCGGTAGAGGCGATCCAGCGCGTCCAACCGGGCGCGGATGAAGGCCACGACGCCGGTATCGACGTGGTGGCCGGGGCGGGCCTGAACCCAGCGGGCGGAGAGCATCGGGTCGAGCGTGAAGGACACGAACAGCGAGACCACGACTGCCGCCGAGACGGTGAGCCCGAACTGCTGGAACATCTGGCCGATCATGCCGCCGGTGAAGGCAACCGGCACGAACACCGCGAGGATGGTTGCGGTCGTGGCCAAAACGGCGAGGGCGATCTCCCTGGTGCCCTTGCTCGCTGCCTCCATCGGCGACTCGCCGGCCTCGATGTGCCGGAAGATGTTCTCCCGGACGACGATCGCGTCGTCGATGAGGAAGCCGATGGCAAGCGACAGCGCCATCAAGGACATCATGTTCAGCGTGAAGCCCATGACGTACATGAAGAAGAACGTGGAGATGACCGACGTAGGCAGCGCCAACGCCGAGATCACGGTCGAGCGCCAGTCCAGCATGAACAAGAAGATGATCGCGATGGCGGCGAGGCCACCGAGGACGATCGAGTGCTCGACGTCCGTCGCGTTCTCCCGGATGAAGATCGAGGTGTCGGAGACGATGTCCAGCTTTGCGTCGGGGGGTAGCTGCTTCCGCGCCTCCTCGATCGCGCCGTAGACCTCATCCGCGACGGCAACGGTGTTTCCGCCGCTCTGCTTGAGCACCTCGATGGCTACGGCCTCGGTGCCGTTCACCCGCACCAGCGTCCGCCGCTCACTCACGCCGTCGGTCACCCTTGCGACATCCCGCACCCGGACAGGGGCGCCCCCAGCGCTCCCGACGACGACGTCCTCGATCTCCGCGACGCTGCCGATCTCGCCGGACACGCGCAGGGCAAGCTCGCTGGCGCCCTCCTCCATTCGGCCTGTCGGCACGTCGAGGTTCTCGGTGCGCAAGGCCTGGGAGACCTGACCGATAGACAGCCCGAACGCCGCCAGTTTGCTCGCCGATGCGTCCACCTGGATCTCGCGCTCGGCGCCGCCGCGCACGTTGACGACCGCAACGCCGTCCGCCTTCTCCAGCGCCGGCCGGACGATGTCGTCGGCGAGGTCCTGGACCCGCCTCGGGTCGCCGGGCGCCGCGACCACCAACGTCATGACCGGGGCCGCCGACGGATCGACGCGAAGGAACGACGACTCCATCACGTCGGTGGGCATGGAATGACGGGCGACCGCCACCTTCTCGCGCACGTCGAGCGCAGCGCGATCCGTGTCCGTGCCGATGTCGAAGGCGACGATGACGATGGAGACGCCCTCTCGCGAGTAGGAGCGTACCGAGTCGAGGCCGGCGATAGAGCTGACCGCGTCTTCGATGGGTCGCGTGACCTCCTTCTCGACGTCTTCGGGGCCCGCGCCTGGGTACGGCGTGCTCACGGTCACCAGCGGGAAGCTGATGTCCGGGAACAGGTCGACACCGAGGCGCGAGTACGACACGATCCCGAGGATCATCATCGCCGCCATCACCATGACGGTGAATACCGGGCGTCGAATGGCGATGTCAGCGATGTTCATGCCGGCACCTGCTCGCGCACAATGACTGCGGTACCGTCCTTGAGCGAACCCTGTCCGGCAACCACGACGGCGGAGCCCTCCGCGACACCCGCGACCTCCACCCACTCTCCGTCACGAACCCCAACCTGCACCGTCGTGAGACGCGCGCTCCCGTCCAGCACCACGAAGATCGATGTCGTCGCTCCGTTTTCCATCAGGGCCGCATGTGGCACGGCGACCACCGCTGGCCGCTGCGTCAGGGGCACGCGCACCCGCACCGTGGAGAAGGGCATCACCCCGGTGGTCCCTTCCGCGAGGGCGAAGACCACGTTGCTACGACGGCTCTGCGAATCGAGGCTCGGAGACACCGTCTTCACGACCCCCGGCACGGAAGAGGCATCGTCCACCACCTCGACGGTAGCGCCCACCGTGAGGCGCGACGCTGTGGACCCGTCCGCCTCGGCTTCGACTTCGAGGCCGCTCAAGTCCTGAATCTGGAACAGCGCCACCCCGGGGCTCGCGAGGCGCCCGACCCCCGTCGCCCGCCGCGTGACCGTCCCGGCGATCGGACTGCGGATCGTCGCGTCCGCGACGCGCTCTTGCGCCAGCCCGAGGGCCGCCTTCGCCTGGAGCACCTGCGCCTCGGCGACTTCGAGCCGGCTTCGCAGGCCAGCAAGCTGCGTCTGTGTCATCCCGCCCGCCGCTTCGACCGGCTCCGCCGCCGCCAGATCGCGTGCGGCCGCATCCCGGTTGGCGGTGGCCATGGCCAGTCCGGCAGCGGCCTGCTCCCTGCCGAGCGTGGCTTCGGTGGAGTCCAGTATCGCGAGCACGTCTCCCTTCCCGACGACAGAGCCCACGTCCACGGCGATACTCACCACCCGTCCGGGCACATCGGGTACCACGTCCACCACGTTGAGCGGACGGACCGTGCCGACCAGCACGGCGACATCGGCGAGATCGCGCCGCGCAGCCACGGCGACGTCCACCGCGGGCGGGGGCGCTTCCTCGGCAGCGAGCCCAGCCGGAGCGAGCGCGGCCACCACCCGGTACGTCCCGACGCAACCGAGCAGGAGCACCACCAGCGCGAACGGGAAAATCCAGAGCTTTGACATGGGACGTTCTCTCCGAAGCGCCTATCGGCGCCGAAATCCATCGAGGAAGCAGCGGCGGGTGAGAATGAGTCCGGAGGTCACGTCCGAGCCGCGGAAGAAAGCGCTCCGGGCGGCACCGTCGACGAGGCCCACGAGGGCGGTGGCCATCCCGACCGGATCCTCGCCGCTGTCGAGCACCCCCTCGCCCTGCCCCCGCCGCACCAGGCCGGCGACGACCTGGATGTAGCGGCCCCCAGCGGCCCGCAGGCCCTCTCCGGTTTCACTGTCGATCGCCGGGAGTGAGCGCGTGCCCGTGAGCAGGAGGCGAAGGAACGGGAAGCTGCGGTCAGCGGCCTTCGCGTAGTCTGCCAGGAACGCATCGAAGATCTCCGGAAAGGGCCTGGAGCGATCCGCACCCAGCGATTCCACCCGGTCGAAGAACTCCTCGGCGTGCTTGAGCACCAGGGCTTCCACGAGTTCGTCCTTCGACCGAAAATGCTTGTAGAGCGAGCCGACGGCGAACTCGGACTGCCTCGCGATGTCCTCCATCGTCGTTCCCTCCACGCCTCGCGTGAGGAGGAGGCGCTCGGCGGCGTCGAGGATCTCGTCGCGGTGGCGCAGGCGTTCGCGCTCGCGTCGCGGCGGGCGGGGGTCGTCCATGGTGGCGCGTTCCTCCTTGCAGTGAACGTCATTCACTATTAGCACATGGATTCGTTCGCGCAACCCAGCGACCAGGATGTGCATGCCACTTTCGCTCCTCGCCCTCTCCCTCGCCGCGTGGGCGGCGCCGCCCGATGATCGCGTCCGCGTGGTCGTTCCCGAGGTCACGCTCGCGCAGGCCATGGATGCCGCTGGGACCGACGGGTACGGCGTCACGGCCGCCGCGGCGGGCGAAAGGGTCGCGCAGGCCCGCGTCGTACAGACTCGCGCGGGTCTGCTGCCGACCCTCACGGCCCAAGCGGGCGTCCAGCGCTGGGACTCCGCCACCGAGGTGCAGTTCATCGAGACGGACGAACCGCTCGACTGCACCACCTTCGAGGCCGTCGGCATGGGCGACCTCTGCGCGAGCTTCGGCGAGCCCATCGTCGTGCGCGAGGAAGTGACCTCCAGCGTCACCCTGCGCGTGGTCGCGCCGCTGACGGGGCTCGTCTCGGGCGAACGGCAGCTCGCCGCGGCCACGAAGGGTCGCGACGCCGCGCGAATCGGCAGCGAGGGAGCGACGGAAACGGCACGGCAGCAAGCGGCGGATGCGTGGTACGCCGCGCTCGACGTCGAGCGCCAGATCGAGATCGCCCGATCCCAGGTGGAGAGCCTCGATGCGCGCGGTCGGACCATGGAGGTGGCCCTCGCCGCGGGCAACGCGACGCGGAACGACGTGCTTCAAGTGACGCTCGCCGCCGCACAAGCCCGCCAGGCGGTCCTCCAGCTCGAAGCGCTGCGAGACAGCGCGTATCGACGCCTTGGCCTGGCGATGGGAGGAGTTGGCGGAGCGGTGCGCCCCGCGGGCGGCGAGGAGATCACGACCCGGTCCGTGCCGAACCGGGAGACAACCGTGAGGCTCGCGCTGGAACGGCGCCCGGACCTCGGGGCGCTCCGCGCCCAGGTCGATGCGCTGCGCGCGTCCGCCACCGCGCTCTCGTGGAGTCGACTGCCGCAGGTGTCGGCCATCGGCAGCTACACGCACCAGGAGGGCCAGGGCTTCGGTGCAGCGCCGGACAGCGGGTTCGTGGGCCTCCAGGCCGATTGGACGATCTGGGCGTGGGATCGACAGGCGGCGGGTGCCCGCGCCGCGCGAGCCCAGGCCGACCAGCTCGCGGCGCAGCTCGCGGGCGCCGAGGCCGGTGCACGAGCCGAGGTGGAAGGGCGTCTCGACGCGCTGCGAACGGCACAGGCGTCCTGGGAGGTCGCGACGGGCAGCGTCGAGGTTGCGCAGGAGAACCTTCGGCTCTTCGAGGTTCGACAGCGAGCGGGAACGGCCACGACGCTGGAGCTTCTCGACGCGCAGACCTCGCTGGTGCGTGCGCAATCGGGGGAGGCGACCGCGCGCTACGGCATCGGGCGCGCGGTCGCGGCGCTGGTGCTCGCGGTCGGGGAGGACCCGTGGGCCGGTGCGGTGGGGAATTCACCGTGAGCGGCCCCCAGGAGTTGCCCGAGCCGGTGGCCGAGGGCGCGCGCACGCTCCAACCCGCCCCGCCTCCGCGCCGACGATTCGGAGCGTTTCTGCTCGTCGCCTTCGCCGTCAGTGCCGCCGTCGGGGCGTACCTCTGGTGGCGCAACCAGGACGGCGTGAGCACCGACGACGCCTTCCTGCGGGCGGACACGGTGCAGGTTCCGGCCGAGATCGGGGGCCGAATCATCGAGGTGCTGGTCCGCGAGAACCAGCACGTTGCAGCCGGTGATCTGGTGCTCCGGATCGATGACAGCGACCTTCGGCTGAGGCTCGTCGTAGCGGAAGCGAACCTCGCCGCTGCCCAGATGGACGCCCAGCGCGCCGCCGACGCCATCGCGATCACGCGGCAGGACATCCGAACCGCGGAGGTGCGGACGGCGGACGCACAGCGGGAGCAGGCCCTGCAACAGGAATTGGCTGGGGCCGGTGCGGCCGTGCAGGCCGGCGTCGACCGGGCCACGACGACGGTCGCCGTGGCGGCGCAGGGCGTCGAGACGGGGCGCGCGGGGCTCAAGGCGACAGAGTCGGCCGCCGAGGCAGCCAAGGCCCGTGTCGCAGCGGCGCAGGGCGCCGTCGATATCGCTCGCCGTGACCTCACCCTCGTCGAGGTCCGCGCCCCGGCATCCGGAACAGTATCCAAGTTCGAGCTCCAACCTGGGGAGCTGGTGCAGCGGGGCCAGGCGACATGCGTGCTCGTCGCCGATGCGCGCTAGGCGGTGGCCCACTTCAAGGAGACCGACCTCGATCGCATTCACGTGGGTGATCAGGTAGCGATCGAGCTGGACGCCTTCCCCAAGCGCCCGCTCCACGGCACCGTCGAGAGCATCGGCGCCGGCACGGGCTCTACCTTCTCGCTGCTGCCCGCCGACAACGCCTCGGGCAACTTCATCAAGGTGGTTCAGCGGGTCGCCGTTCGCGTCGCAATCGACCCCGGCGAGTCCGTCGCGGACCTCCCGGCAAGTATTTCCGTGCTCGCGACGGTGGGGGGGAAGGAGCGGTGACGGAGGCCGAGCCGAACCCGTGGCTGGTGACCGGCGTGGTGATGCTCGGCATGGTCATGAGCATCGTAGACTCGTCCATCGTCAACGTCGCCGTGCCGCACATGATGGGCACGCTCGGCGCCGGTGTGAGCGAGATCTCGTGGGTCGTAACGGCCTATGTCCTCGCGAACGTCGTCGTGATCCCGCTCTCGGCGTGGCTGGGTTCGGTGTTCGGGCGTGCGCGCCTGTACGGTGCGGCGATCGTGATGTTCACCGTGGCGTCCGCGCTCTGCGGGGTCGCTTGGAACCTGCCGTTGTTGGTGGTGGCGCGTGTGGCCCAGGGCCTCGCGGCCGGCATCATGATGCCAACTGGGCAGACCATCCTGTACGAAGCCTTTCCCCCCGAAAAGCGGGGATCATCGATGGCTGTCTTCGGACTCGGGGTCATGGTCGGGCCGGCGCTGGGGCCGACACTTGGTGGCTGGATCACCGACAACTACGGCTGGCCGTGGATCTTCTACATCAACGTGCCGCTCGGGATCGTTGCGGCGATACTCGTGCCGCTGGTCCTGCGTGACCCGCCGTACCTGCGCCGCCGGGCGAACGCGCGCGGCGACATGCTGGGGATCGGTCTGCTGGCCACGGGCATCGTGCTGTTCCAGTACATTCTCGAAAAGGGCGAGGAAGCCGGATGGTTCCACTCGGACTGGGTGGTCGCGGCAACGGTCCTGACGGTGATCCTGCTCGTGGGCTTCGTCGTATGGGAGCTTGAACACCCGGATCCCGCGGTAGACCTGCGCGTCTTCTCCGAACGCAACTTCAGCGCCGCGGCGCTGGTCAACGTCGCCATCGGCGTCGGGCTCATGGGCGGCATGTTCATGCTCCCGCTCTTCGTTCAGCAGTTGATCGGGTTCAACGCCACCCAGACGGGCCTCGTCCTCCTCCCCGGGGCGGTCGCCTCGGCCATCGCGATGCCGATCTGTGGTCGCCTCTCGGATCGCGGCGATCCTCGCCTGCTGGCAGGGTTCGGCCTCGTGGTGTTCGCCATCAGCATGTGGATGATGAGCGAACTGGACGGCAGGGCGGGAGCGTCCGACCTCCTCCTGCCGCAGATCCTCCGCGGTATCGGTATGGCGTTCTGCTTCCTCCCCCTCTCCGTGGCGGCCGTGGCCCGCGTTCCGCGAGAGCAGATGGGCCAGGCGACGGGCCTGTTCAACCTCACGCGGTCCCTTGGCGGAAGCCTCGGCATCGCGTGGCTCGCCTCGCTGATGAACTCGTTCCGCGCACAGCACCAAGCGGATCTGGTGGGCCAGGTCAGCCCGTATTCGGAGGTACTTCGCGGCGAGCTGTCGGGTATAGGATCGAGCGTCGCGGGCCTGGACGGCGGCGGGATGGCTATCCGCATGCTCTACGGCCGTGTGATGCGGGCATCCGCCGAGTTGGCCTTCCGCGACATGTACCTCACGATTGTCACCCTCTTCCTCGTTTGCCTCCCGTTGCTCCTGCTGTTGCGTCGCGCCGGGCCCCGACCCGCGGTCGCGGTCGCGGCGCACGTGGACTGAACCATCCGCACGGAGTCTCGATGCCCCCGGAATCCCCCGCACTGAGCCCTCGTTGGCAGGTGACCGTCAGCGAGGCGCGCTGCGAGAACCGCCGCGACTGCGTCCGCGTGTGCCCGGAGCGCGTGTTCGAGATGCGCCGCCCTCGTATCCGCAATCCGCTCCTCTGGCTGAAGATGAAGGCGCACGGGGGCTTGCAGGCGTTCCCTGCGCGCGCCGACGCATGCACGGGCTGCATGGCGTGCGTGTCGGCCTGTCCGGAGCAGGCGATCGTCGTGGTCGCGCGGAATGAGCCTTGAGTTCGACTCCTACGAGGCCGCCGGGATGAGCGATCTATCGCCGCCGGAGATTCAGTTCGTCGAGCAACAAGGTCTGTTCTTCGAGGGGCTTGGCTTTTCGCGCATCCAGGCGCGTATCCTTGCTTTGATGCTGGTGGTCGAGCGCCCCTTGGACCAGGACGAGGTCTGCGCACTCCTTTCGGTGAGCCGCGCATCCGTGCATACCGGCACACGGATCCTGACCGTCCTCGGCCTCCTGGAGCGCGTGCCCCGAGCTGGCGATCGTCGGACGTGCTTTCGCTGGAGCCCGCGAGCCTGGGAGCAAGCGTTCGAGGCGATCCTGGGCCATTGCCGGAAAGGAGTGCTTCTTGCGCGTGCGGGCATGGAGGCGGTGGCGCCCGGCAACCATGAGGCGAGGGGACGGCTGGAGGAGATGCTGCGGCTCGCGGAGTTCGTGGAGCGGGAGACTTTGGAGGCATCCGCCGAGTGGGGACGTCGACAGGCCGTGAGGCGGGAGGGGAGGTGACTCGCCGCTCGGCCGGGTGACGGTGCAGGCAGCACGGGCTATAATGCCGCCGTGACGTACACTTTCGGCCTCGACACCTCCTCGCACAGAACCCAGCGGCGGTTTATCGGGGCTGACCCCTCAGGCGGGCCTGCAGGCAGCTGGTGATCGCCCGAGAATTCTCCGCGCTCTTCCGGCGCAACAACACCGATTGGCGGGCTGCGAGGCGAACACCCCTTGGTGCGGGCAGACGGCTTGACGTCCCAGGTGGTATCGCCTATGATACCGCATGGTCGTCGTCCTCGACACCAACGTCCTGATCGCCGCGCTCCGCTCGCGGAGGGGCGCGTCGTTCCGCCTGCTCTCGCTCGTCGGGACCGGGCGGTTCGACATCGCCCTGTCGGTCCCCCTCGTCCTCGAGTACGAGGGGGTCGCGAACCGGCTCCTCCCCGAGATCGGGATTAGCGCGGGCGAGGTGGGCGACATCCTCGACTACCTGTGCTCGGTGGCCATCCGCCGGCCCGTGTTCTTCCTCTGGCGGCCGACGCTCCCCGACCCCAAGGATGACATGGTGCTGGAGCTGGCGGTCGACGCCGGAGCCCCCGTCATCATCACGTTCAACGGTCGCGACTTCGCGGGCGCCGAGCGCTTCGGGGTCCGGGTCCTGACCCCTCGTGAGTATCTTCAAGAGATCGGAGCAATTCCATGAGCACGATCAGCATCCGCCTTCCCGAATCGCTTCACGAGGGCATCCGCGAGGCCGCTCGGCGCGAGGGCATCTCCATCAACCAGTTCATCGCCAGCGCAGCGGGCGAGAAGCTTGCGGCATGGGCGACCGAGGAGTACCTCGCGGAGAGGGCGCGTCGCGGCGACAGGTCGAAGTTCGACGCGGCGCTGGGCCGGGTGCCGGACCGGGAGCCGGACCCCGACGACGCGATCTGAAGGGTTCACGCTCGCTTCCGCGGCGAGCGGATGTCGAGGGCCTCGAACGCCTCCGTCCATTGGCCCCATGAACCCCAGGGCGGGCCTGAGGGGTCAGGCTGGTGAAACGCGATCTGTTCGTCCTTCACGCGGTAGTCGACGTGGGCGCCGCCGTCTGACAGGGTGATCTTCTCGACGAGGCGGTCCAACGCTGCGCGCCGTTCTTCGAGCGGACGGGCCGACCAAGCTTCCATCACGGCGGCGCGGAACTTGATCGGGTTGAGGCGTTCGGTGTCCGGCACCTGCTTGCGTTGGGGGAGCGCGGCCAGCCGGAGCTTCATCGCGTCGCGGCGGTCGATCAGCGGCGCGTTCAGCGCCTTCGCATCCTCCGAGGCGAGGATGCCATCGACCACCTGGAGCCCGATCTTGCGGATGCGCTGGTCGAGGGCCTCGATGTCGGCCGTCAGGCGCGCGCGCTCGGCCACGATCTCGTCGGGGCCTTCGGCCAGGGCCGCCGCACCCTGCTCGCAGATCGCGGCCACGTTGGCGGGCGACAGCGTGTCGTCGTGGATGTACGCGAGCACGGCCGCGTCGAGCTTGTCCACGCGGACGGTCAGGCCCGCGCAGTTCGCCTTGTTCTCCTGCCGGGTGGCGCAGACGTAGTAGTGACGGATGTTCCCGGTGTGTCCGCCGCCGGTGATGGCAACGCGGCCGCCGCAGGTTCCACACCGGAGCCAGGGGGTCAGGACGCCGCGCTCGCTCATGTGGATCTCGTGGTTGCCGTTGCCGCCCTCGTCCTTGTTGCGGTCCTTCAGCTTGCGGAGCGCGGCGACCCGCTCGAAGTCCTCGTCGGACACGGCGGCGGGGTGGGCGTCGCGAGCCAGCACCTCGCCGTTCTGCATCAGGTGGCCGCAGTACGTCCGGTTGGTCAGGATGCGTTGAAGGTGCTTCGGACGCCACGTCCCGGCGAACCGCTCACGCTCGACCTCGCGGGTCGGCGGCTCGATCCCCTCGCGGGTGAGCTTCTCGGCGAGGCGCTTCTGGCCGTCCTTTCCTTCGAGGTATTCAGCGAAGATCCGCTGGACCGTCTCGAACGCCGCCCGCGTCTCCTCGGTGACGACGAGGCGGGAGCCACCCTCGACCTTCTGGAGCGCGTAGCCATAGGGCGCGTGGCCGTTCTGCCAGAATCCGCGCTCGGCTTGCGAGCGCATCCCGCGCACCACGTTGCGTGAGAGCTCCTCGCTGTAACGCTCCGCCAGCCACGCGAGGATCGGACGGATCAGCTTGCGGAAGGACTTGTCCCCCGCGTCGGGCTCGGTGAGCGAGATCACGTCGATGTCGGCCTCGTCGAGCGTAGCCAGCGCGCGGAGGCAATCAAACATGTTCCGCGCCACGCGCGAGAACGCCCAGACGTACAGGCGGTCGATGCCCTGCACCCGTACCTTCGCGCGCCCGAGGCGGGCGTCACGCTGGGACTCAGCCGCCCGCAGGAGCGATTGATACGCCGCGCGCTTCTTGGCGGTGCGCCCGCTGATCCCTTCGTCGACGAACCAGTTGACGGCGGGGATCACGACCCCGTCGGCAGCGGCGCGGCGCTCGATCTCCTCGCGCTGTTGTTGGACCGATTTGTCCTGGCGGGGGTCGCTGCACCGCAGGTACGCGGCTCCGATGAGAGGCATGGGGGCTCCAGAGTGCCGATTCAAGTTGACATATTATCTGGCGACTATGCAACCGCTTTCAGCATGGCGGTCTCGATGTCCGCAAGCGAGAGCGCCGACGCCCAAGCAACGGCGGTGGGACGGCCGCTGCTCGTGATCCGATCGCCCACCGCGGGCACGCGGAAGCGCATCCCGGCGGTCTCCTCCTGGATCGCGGCGAGCATGGCGAGGAGTAACGGCAGCTCGTCGCCGATGAGCGGAGCCGCGCGCCGGGCGATGGCGTCGAGCCCGGCGGGGAAGTCCTTGTTCGCGGCGGCGAGGGCGATAGGACGACTCGTCGCGGTCGGCGACCAGAGCCGGAGCGTCGGTACCGGGGCGCAAAGGAACCCGTCGTTCGATCCGCCGATCATGCCGTTGGGGCCGAGCAGATCGAGCCGCGTGGTGCCGATCGGTTGGTCGAAGCAGCAGAGCAGGGAGCGCCCCTCACGCACGGCGGCGCGGACGGGAGCGATGGCGCGCGCGATGCGGCGGTCCTGGCCCGCGGCGAGCTGGGGCGCGAGCTTCACTTGGCACCTCCAACATCCGGCCTGGGCTCGCCCATCGCCTCATGCAGCGCCTTCCGCAACGCGGGACCCAGCACGGTGCCCGGCTTGCTCTCCCCCTTCGAGATCGTGCCCTGGCCCACGCCGAACCTGCCGGCGAGTGTGCGCTGATCGACGCCCAACCACGTCCGATAGGCCAGGAGGTCCGCCCCGGTGTGCTGCGGAAGACCGTCCACGGGGTCGGCGGGCGGCGGCGCGGTGGGCGGGGGCGGGGGCGGGGCCGATGGCCGCGTCGGTCGCGTCGGCGGCGGCCTCGACGGCTGCGGGCTCGGGGCGGTGGACGGAGTGGTCTCGGTCAGCCGCTCCTGGAAGAGTCGGGCGAGCGGGGACAACTCCGTAGTTGGGGCGACAGGTGGACTCGGCGCCCGGGGCGGCTGCGGATCCGTCCGGGCCTGCGTGACAGGTTGGGCCGTGCTCGCCGGGCGCGCAGCCGTGGCCACCGCCGCGCCCATTGGCGCGACCGTCGGTGCCGGGGTGGGCCGACGCCCAGGTCCCCGTTGGCCGACGATTGGCGGCCGAGCGGTCGCGGCCGGGGGCTGAGCCGTGACAGGTCGCTGTTTCGCTACGAGCGCGCGCGCCGCTTGGATCCGCAGGCGTTCGTCCTCGCGGGCCCGCCCCCGGTGGGCCTCACGCTCGGGTGACCTGTTCTGTGCGGCGACCGGCGCCGTATTCACGACGTGAGGCGTCGCGGCCGCGTAGGCGACCCTCGCCGACTCCTGCTCGCGCTCCCCCTGCTCGGCGCGCTCGACCGCGGCGACCCGTTCGCGCTCGGCGCGAGCCTGATCACGTTCGGCTCGCGCCTGTGCCTCCCGGCTCGCCGCCAGCTCCTCCTTCACCTGGCGCAGCTCCGCGCTGGAGTCGTCAACCGGGGCAGCCGCGCGTTCGGGAGCAGGCACCCGAACCTCCGGCCCTCGAGGCCTCGGGGTGGCCGCGACGATCCGCGCGGCCTTCAGCTCCACGATCCTGTCCTCGGCCAGCTCCGCCAGATCCTCCATCTGGCGGGCCTCGTCCTTGTCCCCGCGACCGACCGCAGCGCGCTCGCTGTCGCGGTACTCGCGCATCCAGTCGAGGAGCGTGTCCGGGTCGTCGCACGCGGCGATGAACCCGCTCTGCGCCTGGAACTCGCGGTCGGTCGCGCCCATCACGCCCTCCCGGCCGCGAAGCGCTTCGCCTTCAGGTCGGTCGTGCGGTCATCGATCAGCTCGATGAGATCGTTGATGCGAAGGCGGCCGACGCCGATGACCTCGCCATTGGACAGCACCGCCTGATACTCGCGTCGCTTCGTGCGCAGCTCGGCCACGTCGTCGCAGGCACGAATGAGCGCGCGCTCGGCACGGAACGCCGTCTCGATGCGCGCGAGCCGGGCATCCTCGTCCTGGTCGTCGTCGTCGTCGTCGTCCTCGTCGGACTCGTCGTCATCGTCCTCCGACTCCTCGTCGGTCTCCTCTTCGTCTACTTGCTCGAACTCGTTGTCGTCGTCGTACGGGTAGGACATGGCGGCTCCTCTGGGTGGGGTGTTGCTCTGCGGGGTGCGAGATTCGCCCCGGGAGAGTAGCTACCCAGGGCGGCCAATGTGGCAGGTTTCACCTACCGCTTCTTACAGCACAGGCGCGGCAAGCGCGGTAAGGAAGGTCAGACGCGGATCGTAGTGGGCGCTCGCGTCGGGAGCCGCCCCTGTTCGAGGCATTTCCGCGGTTGGCCGCTGCAGGTTGCGCGGTCAGCGCGGTTGGCGGCCGCGGTAAGCGCTGTAGGTTGGGGCTTGCCGCTGTAGGCTGTAGGCGTGCACTGGCGGCTGGTGCAGGCCCCCGTCACGGCGTTCGAGTACGTCGTGGCGCACGAGCTGGTGCATCTGACGCACCGCAACCACTCGCCGGGGTTCTGGAGCGCGCTCACGCGGGTGATGCCCGACTGGAAGGAGCGGAAGGCGGGCTGGAGCGGTGGGAGGGGGAGAGGCGGGGGGTTTGATGTTTCCCGATTCCTGGATTCCGTGATCCGGATCGGCGATGCCGATGCCGGAATCATGGACGTGATTCCATGGAATACACGGGTATTCCGGAGCAGCGGCGGCCCGTGGAATCATGGAATCAGGAATCGGAGCTCGGAGTCCGCGGTAGGGCCGGCCGGCCGATTAAGTTCGCCCCCGCCTGGGCCGAGTACGTGTCGTCCAGGCCCACCACCACGCGGAGCGCGCGCTCGCGGCGACCCCACGCGAGGAACCCCTGTGCGGACCGCACCACCAGCACCGGGACCGTGGACGCCTGGATCACCCGCTCGGCGGTGCCCACGAACTGGAAGAGCGGCAGCGCGGAGGGCGTCGGCGCGCCGGGCACGAGGAGCCGAGCCCGCGTCGTCTCGGCGAACGCCCGGAGCGTGACGGCAACCGGCCCCTCCAACAGCTCAGGTTGGACATCTGCCGACGTCTGGTCTCGGATCAACTGCGCCTGTGCGGCGAGGATGCGGTCCGCGCTGGCGCGGAGCAGGGCGTGGGCCGCCGGGTGCACCTCGCGCGTCTCCGGAGCTCGCGGACAGCCCGATCGCGGCGCGCTGGCCCGTCCTGCGTGATGTCCCACAGGTTGTCGCGAGGATCGATCACGTGCAGCAGGATGGTGCGCAGACCGTTGCGTGCGGCGAGGGAGCGTGCACAGGACGCCGCAGCCCGCGCCGGGCGGAGCCGTCGAAGGCCACGAGGATGGGACTGAGATCGGACAAGAGGGCACCTCCGCCACGGCTCACAGCAAACGTCGTGCCGGGACGGCCGACGGCAACAGTTCGGACACCCGGAAGATCTCAAGGTGTCATGGGCATAGTTCCCGCGACAGGATGGGGCCGCCGCGCTACGAGCCCCGCTCCCTCCTGGAGCGATTCTTGGACGTCGCGAGCCTGCTGCGGGACCGGCTCTGCGACGCTTCGGCGGCCGTCGAGGCGCTGCCCAACCGCGGTCGGGTCGCCATCGGAGCGAACGCGGGGGAGCCGCGTGTGCTGGTCGCCGCGCTCGCGGACGCGGCGGCGCGCTTCCACGACCTGGAGGTCGTCCAGCTCCTCTCCTTCGGCTCCGAGCGCCTGGTGGCGCCGCCGGCCCGCGGGCACGTCCGCGTCAACGCGCTCTTCATCGGACCCTCCGTCCGGCGGGCCGTCGCCGAGGGTGTCGCCGACTACACGCCGGTGTTCCTCTCCGAGATCCCCTCCCTGCTCCGCCCCGACGGACCGCTCCCGCTCGACGCGGCGCTCGTCGTCGTGTCCCCGCCCGATCGGCACGGCTGGTGCTCCCTCGGCGTCAGCGTGGACGTGGTCCGCACCGCGGTCGATCACGCGCCGCTCGTCGTCGCCGAGATGAACCCGCGCATGCCCCGAACCGGCGGTGCGTCGTCGGTGCATCTCTCGCGCCTTTACCGGGTGGTCCCTGTCGACTACCCGCTCCCCGCCCTCGCGGCGGAGCCAGCGGACGAGGTGCGCGAGCGGATCGCGGGGCACGTCGCCGAGCTGGTCGAGGACGGCTGCACGATCCAGGCGGGCATCGGGTCCATCCCCGATGCGGTGATGCGTCGGCTCGGCGACCGGCGCGACCTGGGCATCCACACGGAGCTGTTCTCGGACGGGATGAAGCGGCTCATCGAGGCGGGGGTGGCGACCGGCGCGTGCAAGGCGCTGTGGCCGGGCAAGGCCGTCACGTCGTTCGTACTCGGCTCTGCGCGGCTCTACCGGTGGTGTGATGACAACCCGGCATTGGAGATGCAGCCCAGCGACGTGACGAACGACCCGGCGACGATCGCGCGGCACGCGCGTATGGTCGCCATCAACTCCGCGCTCTCGGTGGACCTCACGGGGCAGGTCAACGCGGACAGCATCGGCGCCCGGTTCTACTCCGGCATCGGCGGCCAGGTGGACTTCATCCGCGGGGCCGCGCGCTCTGCCGGCGGTCGCCCGGTGATCGCGCTGCCGTCGACCGCCCGTGACGGGACGCTGAGCCGCATCGTGGCGACCCTCGCGCCGGGTGCCGGCGTGGTGACGAGCCGGGGCGACGTGCGCTTCGTCGTCACCGAGTATGGACGCGCGGACCTCCGCGGGCGCCCCATCCGCGATCGGGCCCGTGCGCTCATCGGGATCGCCCACCCGCGCTTCCGCGACAGCCTCACCGCCGAGGCGAAGGCGCTCGGCTGGTTGTGACGCATCACACGATGAGCGTCGCGAACGGCCCGCGCATCGCGAGCGTGGCCGCGGCGCCCAGCAGGCTCTCGACACCATGCGGAGCGCGCGCCGAGCGTCCCACGACGACCAACTCGGCCCCCATGCCCAGCGCCAGCGCGCGGAGCTGCTCTGGAGTCGAGCCGAAGAGCACGCGCTCGTGCGCGCCCGTGCCCGCGACCGCGCGATGGGGACCGAACACCCGGTCGGCCACGGCCTCCAGGGCATCCGACCACGCCTCGCCGGGGAAGCCGTAATCCTGCGGCTCGTGCGCGAGGTCGGGCGGCGCGGTGAGGACGTGCGCCAGCACGAGCCTCGCCCCGGTCGCGTCGGCGGCCGCGCGCCCGGCCAGCACGATCGCCTGCGCCCGGTGCCCCTCCGCCACCCCGACGACGATCTGGCGCACCGCCGGAAACGCGGCGTGGGCCACGAGGGTGGGCCGGCGCACCCGGTCGAGCACAGCGCGCGCCACGCTTCCGATCACGCTGTCCCCCGGCGTGGACGTGCCGCGCGTGCCGACCGCCACGAGGCCCACGCCGAGCGCGTCGGCCTGGGCTGCCACCGCCTCGCACGCAGGGCCGACCACGATGCGGGTGTCGACCGGGGTGCCAAAGCGCTGGGCCTCCTCTTCCAGCATGCGGCCCGCCTCGCCGTCACCGTCGTCGGGCTGCTCCCGTGCGTGGAGGAGGATGGTCCGGGTCTCGTGCTCCTCGGCGAGCAAACGCGCGAATCTCGATGCCGCGCGGGACGGCGTGGACCCGTCGAAGGCCACCAGGATGGGCTCGAAGAAGGTGGGCATGGCGCCTCCTACCACCAGCGTTGCGAACGGTCCTCGCGCGCCGGCGACCACGCGACGCTGATCCAGGAAACGTCGGGGCAGGGTCAGGGGAGGGTGAACTGGACGCCGGGCAGTCGGGCGATCAGCACATCGCACGGAGCCGCGCGGAGCACGGCCTCCGCCACGCTGCCCAGGAGCGCGTAGACGATCCCCGCATGCGCGTGGCTGCCGACGACGACGAGGTCCCCGGCCCGCTCGGCGAGGGCAGCGAGAATCGTCGGGACCGGCGAGCCCCGGCGCACCCGGACCCGCGCCGCCTTCCCGAACACGGCCCGGGCGGCCGGCTCCAGCCGCTTGCGGGCGTCCATCGCCTGCTCCTTCCGCCACCGGGCCACCGTCTCGTCGGTCGCGCCGCCCCGGCGCATCGCGGCCTCGAAGGGGACCTCGAACGCATGGACCACGTCCACCCGGATCCCGGTCGCAAGGACCGACCGTGCGCGCTCCAGGACGAAGTCCACCCCGTCCCCGGGGACCACTGCGACGACCGGATGCCGGTACGGGTGCGCCGGAGCGTGCCGAACGACGAGCACAGGGACGGTGGACTTGCGTGCCACGCGCTCTGCGGTGCTGCCCGGGAGCATCGAGAAGAGGCCCCTCCGGGCGCGCCTCCCGACCACCACGAGGTCGCAGGCATCCGCGCGGGCCCCGCGTACGATCTCGACGTGGGCCTGACCCTCGGTGCATCGGGCCTCCACCTTGACGTCCTCCCGTCCGGCTGCCTTGAGAAGCGAGCGCACGTGCTCCGCCTCGTTCACCAGGGCCAGCCGGTCGTCGTCGCGGAAAGGACCGGCGCTCACGTGGAGGAGCTGGAGCGACGCCCCGGCCGCGAGCGGGAGCCATGCCGCGCGCTCCCCCGCCCGGCGTGAGCCCGGCGAGAGGTCCGTGGCGACGAGGACGCGCCGGAGCGGCGCGGGAACCGGCTCAGTGGAAACGGGCGTGGCGTCCCGTGTCTGGGCGGCCGCCCTCATGCCGGTCGAGGCCGGACGACGAGGACCGGATGCCGGCTCTCGCGGACCACCTTCTCGGCGACCGAGCCGAGCACCATCCGCACCACCCCCGACCGCCCGTGCGAGGCAATGCACAGCACGTCCGCGCCGAGGCGTTCGGCGGTCTCGCGAACGGCAGCGGCCACGTCGCTTTGCGCCACGACGTGCGTGTGGGTGACGACCCCTTCGGGAGAGGGAGAGGGGACGAGGGCCCGCAACCGATCCTCGGAGGCGCGATCCGCGGCGGGGGGCACGTCGGGGTCGACATGGAGGAGATGGACGATGCCACCCCGCCCGCGGAGCAGCTCGTAGGCGTAGGCGACGGCCTGCCCGGCGAAGTCGGAGAAGTCGGTGGCCACGAGCACGTTGCAGATCTCGACGCCCCCGACCTGGGGCGCGACGGCCTTCGTGGGCACGACGAGGGTCGAGACGTCGCCGAACGCGAGCACCACGGCCGAAGCGGACCCCAGGCGCCCGAGGCCCCGGCGGTCATGCGTCCCGACGATGACGAGGTCTGCTCCCTCCTCACGGACCGCGTCGAGCAGGTGGTCACCGAGCCGGCCCAGCCCGAGCTGCGGCCGTACCTTGAGCGTTGCGCCCGGCACGTCGCCGACGCGCCGCGCGAGGTCGCGGGCCACGAGATCCTCGATCTCCGGGTCGCGCTCCAGCCACGAGTGGACGGGGATCCCGTAGCGCCGCCCGGCTTCGGAGGCGTAGTACACCTCCACCGCGGTCAGCGCGACGTCGCCGGAGCAGGCGAGATCCCTCGCCGCGGCGACGACCGCCTGGGCCGAGTACGTGTCGTCCACGCCCACCACCACGCCGAGCGCTCGCTCGCGGCGACCCCACGCGAGGAACCCCTGTGCGGACCGCACCACCAGCACCGGGACCGTGGACGCCTGGATCACCCGCTCGGCGGTCCCTGCGAACTGGAAGACCGGCAGCGCGGAGGGCGTCGGCGCGCCGAGCACGAGGAGCCGAGCCCGCTTCGCCTCGGCGAACGCCCGGAGCGTGACGGCAACCGGCCCCTCCAGCACTTCGGGGTGGACATCTACCGACGTCTGGTCTCGGATCAACTGCGCCTGTGCTGCGAGGATGCGCTCCGCGCTGGCGCGGAGCAGGGCGTGGGCCGCCGGGTCCACTTCGCGCGTTTCCGGGTTGAGGACATGTACCAGCCAGATCTCCCGCTCCCCGAGGCGCGCGGTGAGGCCGGCGATCGCGTCGACGGCGGGGTTGGAGCGGACGGTGAGATCAGTTGCGCAGACGATGGACAATGGAGCCTCCGAAGATCGGGTGTGTCGGCGGGTCAGTGATGGGCGTCGCGTAACGACCCGTCCGCGATGGCCGCTTCCACATGCCGATCAGGTAGGCGCGCCGGAGGTCGTTGAGCACGGCGCGGGCAAACTCGGTCAAGTCGACCGCGACACGCTGGATGGGCTCGCGGGGACCGGGCCGGGTTCATTCTCAGCAGATCCGCGGCAGCTGCTCCCCCGACGGGAGGTCCAGCACGCGCTCCCCGCCGATGGCGCCCCGCAAGAGCACCGTACCCGGGTGGTCGGCCAGCACCGACCCCACACGCGCGGCCCCGGCGCACTCCGGCAGGCTCCGGAGCACGACCAGGGCGCGCGCGGCATCCACCTCGGGCACGAAGGCCACGAATCGCCCTTCGCACGCCACGAGCAGCGGATCGAGCCCGAGCAGCTCACACGCGTCCGCCACGCCCGGCCGCACCGGCACCGCCTCCTCGTGGATGCGCATGCCGACGCCGGCCGAGGCCGCGATCTCGTTGAGCACGGCGGCGAGCCCGCCCCGGGTCGGGTCGCGCAGCGCGTGGATGTCGATCCCCGCCGCGATGAGCGCATGCACCGCGTCCCACACCGGCGCGCTGTCACTCCGCACGTCCGCGCCGATCCCGAAGCTCTCGCGGGCAAGGAGCACGGCGATGCCGTGGTCGCCGATCGGGCCGCTCACGATCACCGCGTCCCCCGCCCGTATCCGGTCCGGCGCCACCGGCGCGCGCGCCACGACCTCGCCGAGCCCCGTCGTGGTGATGAACACGCCGTCTCCCTTGCCGCGCTCGACCACCTTGGTGTCTCCGGCGATCACGCGGACGCCACATCGCCGCGCCGCGTCCGCCATCGACCCGACCACCCGGCGAAGATCCGCGAGCGGGAAGCCCTCCTCCAGCACGAACGCGGCGGTCAACCACCGCGGTCGCGCGCCGCACATCGCGAGGTCGTTCACCGTCCCGTGCACCGCGAGGCTGCCGATGTCGCCGCCGGGGAAGAACAGGGGCCGCACGACGAAGGCGTCGGTCGTGACGGCGAGCCGGGCGGGCCCCTCCACCACCGCGCCGTCGTGACCGGCGTGCAGCTCCGGCTCGTCGAAGGCACGGGCGAAGACCTCGCGCACGAGGCGCTGCATGAGTCGGCCGCCGCCCCCGTGGCCGAGCACCACGCGGTCGTACTCTCCGAAGGGGACGGGACAGTCGAGGGCGAATTCGTCGGCCATCACGCGACTCCCGGGGGGTGCGGGGGTGTCCCCCGCGAGGGACCGTGGCGCCGCCAGCGAAAATGGGCGGCGCAGGCTCCCTCGCTCGACACCATCGGCGCGCCCAGCGGGTGCTCGGGCGTGCATTCGCCCCCGAACGCCGGGCAGGCGGCCGGCTTGAGCTTGCCTTGAAGGACATCCGCAGCGCGGCAGGCGGCGGGCTCGGGACACGGCGCGAGCGCCAGGTCGAGGCGACGCACGGGGTCCAGCGTGGCGTACGCGGCGCGCAGGCGCAGGCCTCCGCCGGGGACCACGCCGAGCCCTCTCCACGGGACGTCCGCGATCGCGTAGACCCGCTCGACGGCGGCGCGCGCCACGGGGTTCCCCTCCGGCTGCACGCAGCGGGCGTACTGCACTTCGACCTCGCCGCGCCCCGCCTCCAGCTGGCGGATCGCCATCAGTAGCCCCTCCAGAAGATCGACGGGCTCGAACCCGGTGACGACGATAGGCACGCCGAAGCGCGCGGCGACGGGCGGATAGGCGGCGGTGCCCTCCACGGTGCAGACGTGCCCGGCGGCGAGGAAGGCCTGGATGCGGCACCCCGGCGCGGCCAGGAGGAGATGCATCGCGGGCGGGACGCGAACGTGCGACGCGAGGAGCCCGAAGTTCGAGAGGCCGAGTCGGCTCGCCAGCTCGGCGGCCATGGCGGTGGCGGGGGCCGTGGTCTCGAATCCAACCCCGAAGAAGACCACGTACCGATTCGGGTTCTCGACCGCCAACCGCACCGCGTCGAGCGGCGAAACCACGACCCGCACGTCCGCGCCCCGGGCGCGGGCCTGGAGCAGGTCGCCGTCGATGCCGGGCACCCGCAGCATGTCGCCGAAGGAGCAGAGGATCGCGCCGGGGGTCATCGCCACCTGCCGCGCGGCCTCGATCACGTCGAGCGGCGTGACGCAGACCGGGCAGCCGGGGCCATGCACGAGGTCGATGCCGGCGGGGAGCAGATCCTCGATACCGTAGCGCGCGATGGTGTGCGTCTGTCCGCCGCAGACCTCCATGATCGTCCACGGGCGGGTGGCCGTCCCGCGGATCGCCTCCGCGAGGCGGTGGACACGGGCAGGGTCGCGGAACTCCTCGACGTACTTCATCCGAGCGGCTCGCCCAACAGATCGAGCGTGCGCCGCGCGGCCACCTCGTCGAGTCGCTGGATGGCAAACCCGACGTGGACGACGAGCCACTCGCCGGGCGCCGCCTCCGGGACGTAGACCAGGCACACCTCCTGGGTGACCGCGCCGAAGCGCACGCGCCCGAACGAGAGCCCACCGGGACCGACGGAGACGGTTTCGAGCTGTCCAGGGATGGCGAGGCACATCTCCCCGCGTGTATCGCGTCGCGGGACTTTACCCGCCGCCGACGGACGGAATCCACGTCGAGCCGTGACGCGCCACCCACGCCTGCCCGAGCGCCAGCCCCCCGTCACCCGGCGGCACGGCGGTGGGCAAGAGGGGGCGGAAGCCACGCTGCGACAACGCGGCGCAGGTCGCCTCGGCGAGGCGGACGTTCTGGAAACACCCGCCGGAGAGCGCGACCGTGCGCATGCCCTCGCGCTCGGCCACGGCGACGATCATCGCCACGAGCGTGGCGTGGAAGCGAGCGGCGGCACGCGGTGTGTCAGATTCGCGGAGAAGCTCAGCGATCATGGGGCGCCAGTCCACCACCGGCCCGTCGAGCCTGAAGGGACAGAGGATCGCTTCCGAGTCCGCGAACCGTTCCATCGCCACCTCTTCCAGCGCCATCGCCGCCTCGCCCTCGAAGCGAGACCGAGCACGGACCGACAGCAGCGCGGCCACCGCGTCGAACAGACGGCCCGCGCTCGTGGTCGGCGCGCAGAGCCGCGGGTTCCGGGCCACCGCCGCGAAGGGGGCGAGCGGCGCGGGGATGTCGAGGCCCGCGGCGACGAGCACCCCGGCGAGGCAGCGCCGCCCGTCACGCGCGGCGGCATCGCCGCCCGGTAGCGGAAACGGTGCCAGCCACGCCACGCGACGCGCCCCGCGCGGGTCCACGCGCAGGAACTCCCCGCCCCATGCCGTTCCGTCCGCCCCGAGCCCCACGCCGTCCCAGGCGACGCCTAAAGCATCGTCCACCCCGTGCTCGGCGAGCACCGCCGCGACGTGGGCGTGGTGGTGCTGCACCGCGATGCAGGGCAGCCCCATCGCGCGCGCCACCCGGGTCGAGGCGTAGTCCGGGTGGGCGTCGTGGACGACCGCCGCCGGCTCGAACCGAAGGAACGTGCGCATCGCGGCGAGCGACCCGACCAGGGCGTCCCGCGCGGACACCCCGTTCAGGTCACCGACGTGCGGCCAGAGCACCGCCTCGTCCCCGACCGCCGCCACCGGCGCGCACTTCTGGTGCCCGCCGACGCAGAGCAGCGTGGGCCCTGGCGGCAAGGGGAGCGTCGTCGGCGCGAGCCCCCGGCCCAGCCGGAGTACGCGCGCGCGTCCTGCCACGACCTGCACCACCGAGTCGTCGCAACGGCGGAGGATGGCGCGGTCGTGGCCGAGCAGGGCGTCCGCGATCGAGCCCAGCCGGGCGCACGCGTCGTCGTCGTCGATGACGATGGGATCGTCGTGTAGGTTCCCGCTGGTGCAGACCACCGGGAAGCCCAGGCCGTCGACGAGGAGGTGGTGGAGCGGGGTGGCGGGGAGGAGGAGGCCGATGCGGCCCAGGCTCGGGGCGACAGCGTCGGCCACCCGGGCATCCGCCCGGCGGGGCACGAGCACGACCGGCGCGGCGGGGCCCTCGAGCGCGTGGGCGGAGACATCGACCACATGCGCGAGCGCGCGGGCCGCTGCGAGGTCCGGCACCATCACCGCGAACGGCTTCGCCTCCCGCCGCTTCCGCTCCCGCAGGCGCCGGACGGCCGCCTCGTCCCGCGCGTCCGCGAGGATCTGCCAGCCCCCGAGGCCCTTGAGCGCGAGGATGTCGCCGCGGCGCAGGCATTCCCGCGCTGCCGCCAATGCGTCCGGGCCTGTCGCGATGGGCGCCCCCCTCGCGTCGACCAGCCAGCACCGCGGGCCGCAGGCCGGGCATGCGATGGGCTCGGCGTGGTGGCGCCGGTCGGACGGGTCCGCGTACTCGCGGGCGCAGGCGCCGCACATCGGGAACGACGCCATCGAGGTCCGCGCACGATCCCAGGGAAGCGCGGCGACGACGCTGTAGCGAGGCCCGCAGCGTGTGCAGTTCGTGAACGGGTAGCCGGCCCGTCGCGTCACCGGATCGCGAACCTCGGCGAGGCACTCCGGACAGGTCGCGAGGTCGGGGGGCACGGCCAGACGTGGAGGCCCCGCCTCGCTCCCCTCGATGGCGAAGCCGCCGAGCCCGACGGGAGGGATCTCCGTCCACACGACGCCATCGACGCGCGCGGGCAGCGGCGCCTCGGTGCACAAGCGGTGCGCGAACGCGTCCAGTCGGTCGCGTGCTCCCTCCACCTCGATCCGCACCGCCGCGCCCTCGTTCCGCACCGAGCCGGCCAGCCCCAGGTCCGCGCTGAGGCGCGCCACGAAGGGCCGAAAGCCGACGCCCTGGACGATCCCGTGGACCCGGGCGAGGCGCCTGGACACCGGCGCCGGGTGGGGCTCGCGGGTCAACGTGGGTGTCGAAGGCCTCGCGCGGCGGCGCCGAGGGCGGCCGGCAAGGTCGGTGTGTAGCATTGCGGAGGGCGTAGCACCGGCGTTGCTATAGCCGAACCTGGGAGTCCACGGTGTCCTTCTGCATCCCCTTCGAGGAACTCACGCTGGCCGACGTCCCGCTGGTCGGCGGTAAAAACGCCTCGCTGGGCGAGCTGGTGCGAGCGCTCGCGCCGCTCGGCGTGCGGCTGCCGCCGGGCTTCGCCGTCACGGCGGACGGCTACAGCGCCCTCCTCGCGCAGTCCGACACCGCCGAGCGCCTCCGCGCCACTCTCGACGGCGTCGATCCGGAGGACGTCGCGGATCTCGCCCATCGCGCCGCCGCCGCGCGGGCCGTCGTCCGAGGCGCCGGGCTCCCGACGGGGCTCGCCGAAGAGATCCGCGTCGCCTACCGCGACCTGTGCGCCAGGGGCACGACCGAGGTCGCCGTGCGCAGCAGCGCGACAGCGGAGGACCTTCCGGACGCATCGTTCGCCGGTCAACAGGAGACCTTCCTGAACATCCGGGGCGAAGACGCCCTGCTCGATGCGTGCCTCGGGTGCTTCGCGTCGCTCTTCACCGCGCGGGCCATCAGCTACCGGGCGTCGCTCGGTTTTGACCATCTCGCCGTGCGGCTCTCGGTTGGCGTGCAGCGCATGGTGCGCTCCGACCTCGGGTCCGCTGGGGTGGTCTTCACGCTCGACCCGGAGAGCGGGTTCCGGGACGTCGTGCTCGTGACGGGCGCCTGGGGGCTCGGCGAGTCGGTGGTCGCGGGCCGGGTCGATCCGGACGAGATCGTGGTGTTCAAGCCGACGCTGGAGACGGCGACGCGGCCGATCCTCCGCCGCCGCCTGGGCGCGAAGCAGGAGAAGGTGGTCTACGCCAGGGGCGGCTCGCGCACCACCCGCATCGCGCGCGTGGGGGAGGCGGATCGCCAGCGATTCTGCTTCTCCGATGACGACGCGATCCAACTGGCGCGGTGGGCCGTGCTCATCGAGCGTCACTACTCGGCGCACCACGGCCGCCCCACGCCGATGGACCTCGAGTGGGCCAAGGACGGCCGCACGGGCGAGCTGTTCATCGTCCAGGCGCGCCCCGAGACCGTCGAGTCGCGCCGCCCGGCCGGCACGTTGGACCGCTGGACGCTCGGGGAGACTGGAGAGGTGCTCCTGTGTGGGCGCGCGATCGGCAACGCCATCGGCGCGGGCTGCGCGCGCATCGTGCGCGACGTCTCGGAGCTCGGTCTGTTCCAGCCCGGCGACGTGCTGGTGGCGGAGATGACCGACCCCGACTGGGTGCCGGTGATGCGCAAGGCCGCGGCGATCATCACCGATGGCGGAGGGCGCACGTGTCACGCCGCCATCGTGAGCCGCGAGCTCGGGGTGCCCTGCATCGTCGGCACCGGGAGCGGCACGACGCTCCTGGCCGAGGGGCAGTCGGTGACCGTGAGCTGCGCCGACGGAACGGAGGGCCACGTCTACCGCGGTGTGCTCCGCTTCGCTCGGGAGGCCATCGACGTCGGCGCGCTCCCCCACCCGCGCACGAAGGTCCTCGTCAACCTCGCCGACCCCGAGACCGCCTTCGCCGTGGGCCAGCTCCCGGTGGACGGCGTGGGCCTCGCCCGCGAGGAGTTCATCATCGCCAACGAGATCGGCGTGCATCCGATGGCGTTGGTGTTTCCGGAGCGCGTGGACGAGGCCACCCGGACGGAGATCGCCCGGCGGGCACGCAACCACGCGTCGCCGGCCGAGTGGTTCGTCTCGACCCTCGCCGAGGGTATCGGCATGATCGCCGCAGCGTTCTACCCGCGCCCGGTGATCGTCCGCCTCTCGGACTTCAAGACCAACGAGTACGCCGGCCTGCTCGGCGGGGCCCCGTTCGAGCCCAAGGAGGAGAACCCGATGCTCGGCTTCCGTGGGGCCAGCCGCTACGCCGACGACCGCTACCGGGACGGGTTCGCGCTGGAGTGTCACGCGCTACACCGCGTGCGCGAGGACATGGGCCTTCGCAACGTGAAGCTTATGGTGCCGTTCTGCCGCACGCCCGCCGAAGGGCGCCGGGTCATCGAGGAGCTGGCGACGCATGGGCTCGTGCGCGGGCAGGACGGCCTCGAGGTCTGGGTGATGTGCGAGCTACCGGCCAACGTCGTGCTCATCGACGCCTTCGCCGAGGTGTTCGACGGCTTCAGCATCGGGTCGAACGACCTCACCCAGCTCGTGCTCGGGATCGACCGGGACTCGGCCATCCTCGCGGGGCTGTTCGACGAGCGCGACCCCGCGGTGACCCGCACCCTCGCCGCCGCCATCCGTGGCGCGCACGCCGCCGGGCGTCCCATCGGCATCTGCGGGCAGGCGCCGAGCGACTGGCCCGAGATCGCGCAACTCCTGGTGCGTGAAGGCGTCGACAGCGTCTCGCTCAACCCCGACGCCGTGCTCCGCATCCTGCCCGTGCTCGTGGATGAGGAGTCGAGGTGACGCGCCCTACCGCACGACCTCGATCCCGACGATCTCGATGCCGGCAGGTCGCTCGGGCGCCTCCTCGATGATGAGCGCCACGTCGTGGCCGAGATGCTCGCGCGTGATGTGGTCGAACTCCCGGCGCAGCCCCTCCGACGTGTGCGTCGCGAGGCAGCCCAGGCGCACGTAAACGGCGCGCAGGCGGCCGCCACGCTCCAAGGCCTCCGCGAGCGCCAGCCGCACGAGCCGGTCGATCAGGCCATGCTCGTGCACAGCGCCTCCACCGCCGCCATCGTCGCGCCGTAGAACGCGTCCAGGCTCGCCTCCACCTGCGGCGACACCGCCGCGCCGGGCTCGAAGGTGGCCCCCTCCACGCCGACGAACCACCCCCGCGGCAGCTCGCGGCCGAGCGCACGGCCGAGGCGAAGCGCGTGCGCGGGGCCAAGCCCGTGCGTGGACCCCCGCCCGCCCGCGATCGCCGCGTCGGGGACCGCGCCGAGATCGAGACGCACCAGCGTGCCCGGCGCGAGGCCCGCGCTCACGACGTCGAGCAGCACCGTCGGCACCGCCGGGTCGAGCAGGTCGAGCAGCCCGGGGCCGGGCCGGCCCGCGAGCAACACCTCGGCGCGCTCCGGCGGGATCCGCCCCCCCACCAGGAGCGCCGCCCCGTCGTCCCCGCGACCGGCGTTCCCGAGCGCGATGACCCGCGGCCTCACCCCTCCCCCCGGTCGATGTTCAGCTCGAGGAAGTGCGTCGCGCAGGAGATGCACGGGTCATACGACCGGATGAGCTGCTCGCAGAGCAGGGTGGCGGCGGCGAGGTCGAGCGTGAGCAGCTCGCTCGCGATGGCGGTCAGATCGGCCTCGATCCGGGCCTGGTTCTGGGAGGTCGGCGGGACGATGCTGGCGCTGGCGACGGTGCCGTCGGCCCGGATGTCGTAGCGGTGCCAGAGGATCCCGCGCGGCGCCTCCGTGGCTCCGAAGCCGGTCGCGTCCCGGGGGGGCGAATCGACGTAGGCCGGGTGCGCGCCCGCCCACGCATCCACGAGATCGAGCGCTTCCGAGAACGCATGCACCAGCTCGACGCAGCGCGCCACGATGGACAGGTAGGGGTTGCGGATCGGGAGCGTGATCCCGGTGTCCGCGAGCGCACGGGCGGCGATGGGGTGGAGCTTGTCCGCGTGGTGGTAGAGGCGGGCGAGCGGACCGCAGAGGTAGGGGGTGCCATCCGGGAGTCGACACTGGAGCGCGTTGGAGTGCTCGACCTGGGACTCGATGAACGTCGCCTCCCAGTCGGCCACCGGCACGGCCGCCCGACCGGAGACCAGGACACGGTCGCCCTGCTCCATCGGGTAGCGGGCCGCATCGAGCGCGACGAAGACATAGTCCTGCTCGAACGGGGGCATCGGGAGCGCGTTGGCCCAGGCCGTCGCCCCGATCGCGTCCTGGAGCGCGTCGACGAGGCGCGGCCGGATCACGCGGAGCTCCGCGGGCGAGGGCACGCGCGTGAAGCCCCCGACACGCACCGACACCGGGTGGATCGCACGCCCGCCGAGCAGCTCGATGAGCGCGTTGCCGGCCTTCTTGATGCGGAGCCCGCGCTCGACCACGTCCTTGTGGTCGGCCGCCATCTCCACCGCGCTCGGATACCCGAGGAAGTCCGGCGCGTGCAGGAGGAACACGTGCAGCGCGTGGCTCTCGATCCACTCTCCGCAGTACAGCAGGCGGCGAAGCGCCACGATCGCCGGGGGCGGGGCGACGTCGAGCGCCATTTCCAAGGCGCGGACCGCGCTCATCTGGTAGGCCACCGGGCAGATCCCGCAGATCCGCGCCACGATGTCCGGCACCTCGTAGATCGAACGCCCCCGCAGGAACGCCTCGAAGAAACGGGGGGCTTCGAAGATCGCGAGCTTCGCCTCGACGACCTGCCCGTCACGCACCACTAGGCTGAACCGGCCCTCGCCCTCCACGCGCGTGAGCAGGTCCACCTTGAAGACCCGTTCATCCGTCGCCATGGTCATGCCTGTTGATGTGCCGGAAGCGGCGGACCACCTCGCTCGTCGGGGCGCCCTCGCGGCGGAATTGGGCTGCGAGCGCGGGGGCGTTGGCGTTCTCCTTGGGGCCGAAGCACCCGTAGCAGCCGCGCGCGAACCCGGGGCAGAGCGCGCCGCAGCCGGCCTGGGTCACCGGCCCGAGGCACGGATCGCCTGCAGCCACCATCACGCACACCTTGCCCGCGCGCTTGCACTCCGCGCACACGCTCTCCTCGGCGATCTGCGGCCTCCGCCCCACGAGGAACGCGGTGATCACCTCGATGAGCTGCCGCTTGTCGATGGGACAGCCGCGAAGCTCGAAGTCCACACGGACATGCGCGGACACCGGCGTGGAGGTCGCCAGAGTCGCCACGTACTCCGGCCGCGCGTACACCACGCGCCGGTACTCCTCGACGTCCGCGAAGTTTCGGAGCGCCTGGATCCCTCCCGCCGTGGCGCAGGCGCCGATGCACACGAGCACCTTGGCCCGCGACCGGATCGCATGGATCTCGTGGATGTGCTCGGGCGTCGACACCGAGCCCTCCACGAGCACGAGGTCGAGTGGCCCGGCCCAGGTGCGCGAGGTGGCCTCGGCGAAGGGCGCGATGTCGAGCCGCTCGGCGACCGCGAGCAGCTCGTCCTCGCAGTCGAGCAGGGTGAGCTGGCAGCCATCGCAAGAGGCGAGCTTGAACACGCCGAGCCGCGGCCGGCAGTCGTTTGCGGGAGCGCGGGGCCTAGAACCCGTCATGGCCGAACACCGGAGCGAGCACATCCGCGCGGAACACCGGCCCGTCCTTGCAGACGAACCAGTGCGCGTACTGGCAGCGCCCGCAGAACCCGGCCGCGCACTTCATGTGCCGCTCCATGGACAGGTAGATGCGGTCCGGCGTCACGCCGACCGTCGCGAGCGCCTGGAGCGCGAAGCGCATCATGATCTCCGGCCCGCACAGGAACGCGATGGCATTGCCGGGAATGTCGCCGGGGCGCAACAACCGCGTCACGACGCCAACGTGCCCATGCCAGGACGGGTCGGCGCTGTCGACCGTCACCTCGACGCGCGCCCGGCGCGCCCACTCCGCGATCTCTCCCGGGAAGAGCACGTCCTCCGGACGCCGAGCGCCGTACAGCACGCGCACGTCGGGCCACGTCGCCGGGTCGCCGAGCATCGCGCGGATCGCGGTGCGCAGGGGCGCAAGCCCGACCCCGCCCGCCAGGATCACCACGGGCCGCCCGCGCGCGAGGTCGAGAGGCCAGGTCGTCCCGTAGGGGCCGCGGAGCTGGATTGTCTCCCCCGGGCCGAGCTTGCACAGCGCGTCGGTCACCGCGCCCACGGCGCGGATGGTGTGGACCTGGAGGCCGCCGTCCGTCCCCGACAGCGAGATGGGGACCTCCCCGATGCCGGGGAGCCCCACCATGTTGAATTGCCCGTAGTCGGCAGTGTGCATCCCGTCCGCGCGCACGCGCAGCGTGACGACGTCCGCGGTCTCCCGAACGACGTCGATGACGGTGCCGGTGAGCGGGACGAGGTCGTCGGCGATGCGAGTCCCGGCGTCGGGCGGGGCGGGGACGCTCACCGGCGGCGCGGCGCCTTCCCGCAGCGCGCCGAGCTCCTCGGTGACGTCGATCCCCACCGGGCACCACGCGATGCAGCGCCCGCAGCCGACACAGCCCGAGCTGCCGAACTGCGTCACCCAGGACCCGAATTTGTGGGTGAGCCACTGGCGGTACCGATCCTTGGTGGTCGGTCGGAAGGTCGCGCCATGGATGCGCCCGTGGTCCACCGCGAAGCAGGTGTCCCACACACGCACGCGCTCCGTCTGGGTTGCGTCCAGATCGGAGACCTCCTCGACGGACGAACAGAAGCACGTCGGGCAGACCATCGCGCAGTTCCCGCAGGAGAGGCAACGCTGAGCGACCTCCTCCCAGCGCGGATGGTCGAGGTTGCCGAAGAGGAGGCCGGGGAGGTGGTTCGTGTCGAGCGTTCGCCCCATTCGGGCGAGGGATCGGGCCTCGACCGCGTCGAGATCGGCCGCCACACCCTCACCCGCCGGCGACAACGGGAGCCTGTCCACGATCCCGCGCCCCCGGTCGGTCACCGCCTCGACGACGAAGTGCTCTGGCAGCTCGGTGAGCACGATGTCGGCGCCGGATCGCACGCGTGGCCCGGTGCCCGTCGACGCGCAGAAGCAGAGCCCGCCCGGCTCGCCGCAGCTCACCGCCACCAGCAACGCGGCGTCTCGGCGCGCCTGGTACCGAGGCTCGACGCGCGCGCCGCCGAGGAACACCTCGTCCTGGATGGCGATGGCGGCGAGCTCACAGGCGCGCACGCCCAGATAGGCCGTTGGCGTCGCCTCCACCGCGACCCCCTCGGCGTGGATCCCGTCGCCGTCCGTCCGCGTGCGGTGCAGCACCTCGCGGGCGGGGAAGAGCCGGCTCTTCCAGGAGTGTGGCCCGACGGCGTACCCGAACAGGGCGTCGTCGTCGCGGCGACGCAGGCGGTAGCGCCCCGGCGACTGGTCGTCGGTCCAACCCGCCGGCAATTCCTCGGGGCCGTCGAGCGCGTCGTACACGATGGCGCCATCCCGAACCGTCGGGCCGACGACGGCGTACCCGGCGTCCTTCAGCAGGTCGAAGAGGCTCCCCAGATCCGCTCGCGCGAGGATGCTCGTCACGACGCGCCCCGATCCCGTGTGGCGAACATGTCGAGGAGCTGGAGGCGGGTCTCCTGGAGGCGGCGTGTCACCTCGCCGAACGCCAGGCGGATGACCGCGTAGCCGATGTCGTGGTCCTGGTCGCAGAGCGCGAGCAGGGAGTCTCGTGGCAACCGGATCAGCACGACGCGCTCCACCGCGCGCCCAGTCGCCACCACGAGGGGGGCGCCGGTCAGCGCCGACCACCCGGCCAGCTCGCCCGGTCCGAGCGTGAGGAGCGTCACCTCGGGACGTCCGGGCAAGCGCATCGACAGGCTGATCCGGCCCTCCGCGACGAGGTAGACGGCCGCGGAATCGTCCCCCTCGCGGAAGATCGTCGCCCCGGCGTGCAACTCCTCGAGGGTCGCGATCCCGGCCAGCTTCGCGCGATCGCCGTCGGAGAGGGCGCGCGCGAGGGGCATGCCGGAGAGGATGGTGGCGATCCGAGGATGCATGCTCGTTGTCCGCGCCTCACGAGGGGAGGCCTCTATCACGGCGGCCGGTGATCGGAGGCAGATCCTCGGCGTAGATGCACGGGAACGCCAGCAGTAGACCCTCGAGCACCGGCCCGCGCGCCCGGGCGGGGGATCCGCAGACGCGCCGGCAGCTCCTCTCTTCCATTCAGGAACTTGGCGGCTACTAAGTTCTCGGCCCACGGTGCCCGGCCGGCTGGCTGGTCGGCGAGCAGACGGGCCACGAGGAGGCAAATGATCTCGGGGCCCACTCCCTGTTCTCCCCCAGGGCGCTCCGAGCCAGGCTCGGCTCGCTCCTGCCATCTCTCCCGTGCCTTCCGGCACGCGGCGGCGTCGTCGTGTCGATGACGCTTCGCGGGGCGCGATCTGTCGTGCAACGGACCCTGATCCTCGCGGGCGGGTGGTGGATCATCACCGAAGCCGACCCGTCCGCGCTGGTGTTCGGCGTGGCCGTCGTTGTGTTCACGCTGGTCGCGAGCCGCGCTGTGCCGTCGGCGCCTGCGCCGTCCTGGAGCGCGACCGGGCTCCTCGGGTACGGCCGGGTGTTCCTCGTGGGGTCGGTGCTCGGCGGGATCGACGTTGCCCGTCGGGCGCTCGCACCGCGGCTCCCCATCGCCCCGACGATCCTTCGCTACCCGCTTCGACTCGCCACCGGTCCCGCGCGTCGGCTCTTCATGGGCACGCTCAGCCTGATGCCCGGCACGTTGAGCGTGCGGCTCGATGGCGACTCGCTCGATGTCCACGTGCTGTTCGACGAGGGAGAGGCCGGCTCGCGAAGGCTGCGGGACCTCGAGGCTCACGTGGCCCGCGCCGTCGGCGACCTGCTGGAGGGACCGCATGCATGAGGTGAGGGCAGCCGTCTCGGCGTTCCTGCTCCTGACCGTGCTGATCGGGCTCGTTCGCGTCGCCCGCGGCCCGACGCTGGCGGACCGGTTCCTCGTGTCCCAGCTGTTCGGCTCCACCGGCGTCGCCGTGCTCCTGATCCTCGCTGCCGACCCGGGCATGTGGGCGTTGCGGAACGTGGCGCTCGTGTTCGCCATCCTCGCGCCGGTCACGGTGGTCGCGCTCGTCCGCCTGACCGCGGACAGGTGGACCGGGGGTGAAGAGTGACCGGCCTCGAGATCGCGTCCGTCCTCCTTTTGTCGACGGGAGCGTTCTTCTTCTTTGCCGGTACGGTGGGCCTCCTTCGGTTTCCCGACGTCTACACGCGGCTGCACGCCCTCACCAAGGCGGACAACCTGGGACTGGGGTTCATCGTGTTGGGGCTCGCGCTGCAGGCCGACAGCGGGGTCGTGGTCCTCAAGCTCGGGATCACCTGGGCGTTGGTGCTCGTCTCGAGCAGCATCTCGTGCCAGCTCATCGCCGGTGCTGCGCGGACCGCCGGCATCGAACCACGGAGGGGAGCGTGACGACCTGGGACTGGACGATGGACGGCGCGCTCGCGCTCGCGCTCCCTGTCCTGGCCTGGCGGGCGCTGGTCGGGGACAGCCTGCACGAGGCCGTGATCCTCTTCGTCGCGCTGGGGTTTCTCATGGCGGTGGCGTGGGCCCGCCTAGCCGCGCCGGACGTGGCGCTGGTGGAGGCCGCGGTGGGCGCGGGCCTGACGGGGGCTCTCCTCATGGGCGCGCTCGGCGGCGTTGGCACCAAGCCATCGCGGCGTACGCTCTCGCGGGGCCGTCAGGCGCGGCAGGCGCTACTCCTCGCGCTACTGCTCGGGCTCGGCGTCGCGCTCTGCGACGTCATGTTCGGGCTCTCGGGCCGGGAGCCGGGGCTTGGCGTCCAGGTGCTCGCGCGGCTCGACGAAAGTGGCGCCTCCCACCCGGTCACCGCGATCCTCCTGAACTTCCGCGGCTACGACACGCTGCTGGAGATCGCGGTCCTGCTCGTCGCGGCGGTCGGCTCGGCGTCGGGCCCCCGTCGGGCCGCGTGGAAGCCTGGCGAGGACTCCGCCCACCCCCTCGTCCTCACGCTCGTGGGGCTGCTCATTCCGGGGAACCTCCTGGTCGCTGGCAGCCTCCTCTGGGCAGGCTCGCACGCCCCGGGTGGAGCCTTTCAAGCGGGCGCGGTCCTCGGTGGCGCGGGGGTCCTGCTGGTCCTGGCCGGTGTGATTCGCGCGCCCGACGCCTCCTCGTTGGGGATGCGCGCCGGGCTGCTCGTGGGGCCCGCCGTGTTCCTCGCCGCGGCCACTGTGCCGCTCCTGGAAGGCAGACACCTGCTGGAGTACCCACCCCGCTGGGCCGGCGGGGTGATCTTCGCCATCGAGGCCGCGTTGACTGTCTCCATCGCGTTGATTCTCACGTTGTTCTTCGCTGGGGTCGTTCGGCTTGGTCCCGTTGGCGAGGAACCGCCCGGGCGGGAGCGCCCGTGAACCAGTGGACGCTGTATGCGACGTCGGGCGTGGCCGTCGTGATGGTCGCGCTCTGGGGTCTCTTCGTCAGTGAGCACATCATCCGTAGGATCATCGCCGCCAACCTGATGGGCGCCGGCGTGTTCCTGGTCCTGGTCGCGCTCGCACGTCGCTCCGCCCCCTCGGTCCCCGATCCCGTTCCTCACGCGCTCGTCCTCACGGGCATCGTCGTATCGGTCAGCGCCACGGGCCTCGCGCTCGTGCTCGCAAAACGCCTCCAGCAGCCATGAACGCACCGCTCGCCTGGGCGGTGGTGATCCCGCTGCTCGGCGCCGGGTCGTGCCTGGTCGCCGGGCGGGGCACGGTCCGTGGGGTGGCCGGCGCGACGATCCTCGGGACGCTGCTGGCCGCGATCGTGGTCACCGGGTCGGTGGCTTCCCACGGGACGGTTCACCATCGCGTCGGCGGCTGGGGAGCACCTCTCGGGATCGAGCTTCGCGCGGACGGCATCGCCTCCGTCATGCTGCTCGCCGCCGCTGTGGTGGGCGCCCTGATCAGCCTCGATCCCCTCGGGCGGATGGGTCGCCACGACGAGGAGGAGGCGGGCTTCCTCTCCCTCTGGTTCTTCGCCTGGGCCGCCCTGAACGCGCTCCTCCTGTCCGCCGACGTCTTCAACCTGTACGTGTGTCTCGAGCTCGCGACGCTGGCCGCGGTCGGGCTGATCGCCCTCGGCGGAGACCACGCGGCCATCCGCGCGGCGTTGCACTACCTCCTCATCGCGCTCCCGGGTTCGCTCCTGTACCTGCTCGGCGTGGGCCTGCACTACGGCGAGTACGCCACGCTCGACATCGGGACGCTCGGCCTGCACGTCGCCCCGACGCCGGGCACCGGAATCGCACTGGCGCTGATGACGGGGGGGCTGTGCCTCAAAGCCGCGCTCTTTCCGCTCCACGGATGGCTCCCCGCGGTCTACGTCCATTCGAGGTACCCGGTGAGCGCTCTCCTCGCCGCGCTTGTCGGGAAGGGTTCCTTCTACGTGCTCCTCCGGGTCTGGATGGGCGTGACGCCGGCGGAGTTGATGCCTGGAGCGGGGGGGCTCCTCGGGCTGCTCGGGGCGGCGGGCATCCTGTGGGGTTCGGTCCAGGCGCTGGGCCAGACCCGGCTGAAGCCCCTCCTCGCCTACTCGAGCGTGGCGCAGATCGGGTATCTCTTCCTCGTCTTCCCGCTGAGCACCCCGGCAGCCTGGTCCGGGGGCGTCTACCTCGCCGTGTCGCACGCGGCGGCGAAGGCCTCGATGTTCCTCGCGGCAGCCGAGATCCACCGCGTGAGCGGAAGCGACGAGCTCGCGAACATGACCGGGCGCGCGCGTGACCTCCCCATCGGGTTCGCCGCCCTCGCGTTGTCGGGGATGAGCCTGATGGGCATGCCCCCGACCGGAGGCTTCGTGGCGAAGTGGCTGCTCGTCCGCGTCGCGCTGGAGGAAGGCCGATGGTGGCTGGCCGCCGTCATCCTCGCCGGGGGGCTGCTCGCGGCCGCGTACATGTTCCGGGTGCTCCGGATTGCCTTCCTGCCCGTCGCGAGCGTGAGGCTGCTCAACCCGCCCCGGCGCGGCGCGGAGCTCATCGCGTTGGCTCTGGCGCTGTTCGCGCTCGGGCTCGGGCTGTTCCCTTCGACCCCGCTGGCGATCATGCAGGTCGGTCCTTCCCGATGACCGTGAACGCGGCCATCCCCCTCCTCGTCGTGTCCATCTCCCTGGTGGTCGGCGTCCTCATCTTCACGCTCGCCGAAGAGCGGCACGGCATGAGGACGACGCTCAACCTCACCGCCGCGATCGGCAAGCTCGCCCTCGTCGGCGTTCTCCTGCACGGGGTGCTGTCGGGCGAACGCTACGAGACGCGCCTCCCGTTCCTGCCCGGGGCCGATCTGCTCCTCCGCGCCGACCCGTTCAGCCTGCTGTTCGTCACGCTCTCCGCGGTGCTCTGGCTGCTCACCACCGTCTACGCCATCGGGTACCTCGAGGGCTCGCCGCATCGGAGCCGGTTCTTCGGCTACTTCTCGCTCAGTGTGTCGGCGACGATGGGCGTGGCACTTGCGGGGAACCTACTCACGTTCCTGGTCTTCTACGAGATGCTCACGCTCTCGACCTGGCCACTGGTCGTCCACCGTGGCACACCGGAGGCCGTCCGCGCTGGCGACGTGTACCTCCGCTACACGTTCTTCGGCGGGGCGCTGCTGCTGGCTGGAGTCGCCCTGCTCTACAGCCTCGCCGGCTCGCTCGACTTCACCGAAGGCGGGGCCCTCGCGCACGTGTCGGGTGGGCACCGCGGCCTGCTCGTCCTCGCGTTCGCGCTCCTGATCGCCGGACTGGGCGTGAAGGCCGCGCTCGTCCCCCTGCATGCGTGGCTCCCCGTGGCGATGATCGCTCCTGCGCCCGTCAGTGCGCTCCTCCACGCCGTCGCTGTGGTGAAGGCCGGCGCCTTCGGTATCACGCGTGTCGTCTACGACGTGTACGGCGTCCGGTTCGCTGACGAGCTCGGCGTCACCGGCCCGCTGGCCGCGATCGCCGCGATCACGATCCTCTACGGCTCGCTGCGTGCCTTGCACCAGGACGACCTCAAGCTGCGCCTCGCGTACTCGACGGTCAGCCAGGTCTCCTACATCGTGCTGGGCGTGGCCGTGGTGGGGACGGTCTCCACGATCGGCGGCATCGTCCACCTCGTCCACCAGGGCTTGATGAAGATCACGCTCTTCTTCTGCGCCGGCGCGATCGCCGAGGAGCTCGGGCTGCACAAGGTGAGTCAGCTCGTGGGCGTGGGCCGTCGCATGCCCTTGACGATGGCGGCGTTCACGTTGGCCGCGCTCGGGATGATCGGGGTGCCTCCGACGGCCGGGTTCGTCACGAAGTGGTACCTGGGCGCAGGCGCAATCGAGGCGGGGCAACCCTGGGTGCTCGTCGTCCTCGTGGTGAGCAGCCTCCTCAACGCCGCCTACTTCCTGCCCATTGTCCATGACGCCTGGTTCGCCGTGCCGGACCGCGCATGGGACGCTCCCAGGGGGCGCGTCGAGGTGCGCTCGACCCTCCTCGTACCCCTGCTGGTGACGGCCATCCTCTCCCTCCTCGTCGGGCTGTTCGCCGACACGCAGATCAGTCCTCTGCGGTGGGCGCGGCTCATCGCGGAGCGTGAGTTCGGCCCGTGACCGACATCTACCTGGAAGGGGTCCTCCTGGGAATGCGGCTCAGCGCGGCGGACACGGTCACTCGGACCTTCCTCGCCTTCACGTCCCTCCTCTGGCTGATCGCCGGGCTCTTCGCGCGGACGTACATGGCAGGAAAGCCGCGGCCCGTCTCGTTCTGGAGCTTCTTCCTCCTCACGCTCACGGGCAACCTCGGCGTGGTCCTCGCTGCGGACGTGGCGAGTTTCTACTTCTTCTACGCCCTGATGACCTACGCGGCGTACGGGCTCGTGGCGCACGAGAGGACGGAGGCTTCGCGACGCGCAGGCCGCGTGTACCTCGCCATGTCGCTCGTCGGCGAGGTCGTCTTGCTGACGGCGTTCCTCCTCGTCGTCCGCCCGGAGATCAACGTCGACCTCCACGCGGTGCCGGCGCGCGTCGCGGCCTCTCCGATCCGCGAGGCGCTCGTGGTGTTGTTCCTCGCGGGCTTCGGCATCAAGGCCGGCGCCATCTTCCTGCACGTGTGGCTGCCGCTTGCGCATCCGGTGGCGCCGACGCCCGCGAGCGCCGTGCTCAGCGGAGCGATGATCAAGTGCGGCCTGTTGGGTTGGCTGCGCTTGTTGCCCCTCGGGTTCGCCACGATGCCCGACGCCGGGCGCGCCTGCCTGGTGGGTGGCTTCGCCGCCGCGTTCTACGGCGTGGTGATCGGGGTGACGCAGAAGGACCCGAAGACGATCCTCGCCTATTCGAGCGTGAGCCAGATGGGCCTCATGACCGCCGCGCTCGGAGTCGGCCTCGCGAACCCCGGGGCCGCAGGAGCGGCGGTCACGGCAATCCTGCTATTCGCGACGCACCATGCGCTCGCGAAGGGTGCCCTGTTCCTCGGCACCGGGGTAGCGAGCGCGACGGGGAGCGGGCGACTCGCGCTCCTTGCGCTCGTGTTGCCTGCGCTGGCCATCGCGGGCGCGCCTTTCACCAGCGGGGCGCTCGCGAAGCTCTCGTTGAAGGCGCTGGTCGCGCAGTGGCCCGAAGAGGTGCGGTGGCTTCCCGCGCTCCTGTCCATCGGGGCGGTAGGCAGCACCCTCCTGATGGTGGCCTTCCTGCGTCGCATCGTCTCTCGCGAGGACGAGCACGCCGTCCCCAGGGCAGGGCTGCTCGTGCCCTGGGGCGTCCTCCTCCTGGCGAACGTGGGGATGGTCGCGATGGCGCCCGAGGATCTCAGGCCGCTCGTCCGACCCGACAAGGTGTGGGATGCCGCGTGGCCGGTCTGCGTCGGCGTGGGGATCGCCGCGGCGGCTTCCCGGCTGGGGAGAGGATGGGCGAACGTCCGCGCCGAGATCCCGCCCGGGGACGTCCTCTGCCTCCTCGAGGCCCTCTCGCGCGCCGTCCGACGCTGGGTCCACTCGAAGTCTGGGGCGCTTCGAAGCGCGCGCCGCGGTGAGGTCGGCGCATTTCGCAGCGTGATCCAGCGGTTGTCGGGTCGGGTGGCGCGCGCCACGAGGACGGGTGAGGCCACGCTCTACGAGTTCGAGTCCATCGGGATCCTGTTCGCGCTTCTCGGCGCTGCCCTGTTCGCCGCCGCCATCTCCGCCGCGCGCTGAGCGCCCGTGTCCAGGCGCGGGAGATTCTGTCGGTCGTCTCGATCGGGGCCTTGCCTTCGAAAGGCGGGGCGCCACGTTCGTGGGCGTGGACCCTGCATCGCCGAGCGAGAACCCGTCTCCGAAGGCGGCCGAGCGCCCCCGTGCGACCCGTGAGCCCTGGAAGCGGATCCTCGTGCCCACGGACTTCTCGACGGGCGCCGAGCACGCGCTCAGACGCGCGCTCCTCCTCCCCCTGGCAGAGGCGGCGGTCGTCCACGTCGTCCACGTCCTCCCGCCCGAGACTCCGGAGAAGGCCCGCGAGCGTGCGACGACGAACGCGAAGCGCGAGCTGGAGGAGGTCGCGGACCGCGCGAGACACACGGCGGCCGGGAGGCAACTCACGCTGACGTCCGAGGTGCTGTCGGGAGAGCCCCACGTGGAGATCATCCGTAGGTCACGCGGTTTCGACGCCGATCTCGTGGTCCTCGGCCGACACGGGCGACGGCCCGTCCGCGACATGTTCATCGGGTCCACGGCCGAGCGGGTGATCCGGAAGGGCGACGTGCCCGTCCTGGCGGTCAACCACGCGCCTACGCACCCGTACCGCCGCCCGCTCGTCGCTGTCGGACTCGAGGATACCGCCCCGCGGGTGCTCGAACTGGCGCTACGCGTTCTCGACCCCGACGTCGAGACGGTCCGCGTCGTGCATGCGTACCACGTCCCGTACGAGGGATTCATCACGCCGACGTTCGCGGCCCGGGAGAAGAGCGAATACCGGCGCGGCTTCCGAGACGAAGCCAGGGCCGGCATGGCTCGGCTCCTGTCGCGATACGCGGACATGGGGCTACGGTGGAAGACGACGATTCGCGTGGGTGACGCCCGCCTGGTCGTCCTCGCGGAAGCCGTCCACGCACGTGCCGACCTAATCGCGCTCGGCACGCACGGGCGATCGGGCGTCGCACATGCGCTCCTCGGCAGCGTGGCGGAGTGGGTCATCTCCCAGGCGGACTGCGATGTGCTGGTGGGTCGGCCGGTCCGATTCGCCTTCGAAGCGCCGTGAGTCGCGTCGCCCGCAGTCACATGGGCCGTCAGGTCAGCAGCACGCAGAGGTAGACGACGTAGCCGCCGAGCAGCACGACGGCCTCGCGGCGGGTGAGCGTCCGGTCGCGCCACCACGCGACGCCGCTGGCCAGGGTCGCGACGAGCAGGACGGGGAGATCCAGCCGCAACAGGCCCTCACTCGAAGGAAGGGGCCCGAGCAACAGGACGACGCCGGCGACGCCGAGGAGGTTGAAGATGTTCGATCCGATGGCGTTGCCGATGGCGACGTCGGGTTCGCCGCGGCGCACCGCCATCAGCGTCGTCGCGATCTCTGGGGCGCTCGTTCCCACGGCGACGATGGTGAGCCCGATCACCCGCTCCGACAGGCCGATCGACCGCGCCACGGACACCGCGCCGTCGACCACCCCCTTCCCACCGGCGACGAGGAGGGCCAGGCCGACGAGGACGAAGGCGGCGCTCCGCCAAGCCGGCGCGAGGACGCTCGGTGCGGCCTCGGCGAACTGCTCCCTGACCGCCGCCGTCTCCCGTCGCGCGCTCCACACCTGGAACCAGGTGAAGGCGACCAGCAGCAAAAGGAACGCGCCCCCGGTCCAGCGGCCGGGTTCGCCTGCGTAGAGCGCGAGCGCGAAGGCGGCCGTCACCGCGAAGAGGACAGGGAAGTCCTGACGGAGCGTGACCGACTGGAGCGGCAGGGCGCGGATCAACGCGCCCAGCGGCAGGACGAGGAGCAGGTTCGCGATGTTCGAGCCGACGACGTTCGAGACCGCGATCTCGGGGCTGCCAGCCAGCCGGGCGAGCACGCTCGTGACGAGCTCGGGCATCGACGTGCCGAACGCCACCACGGTGAGGCCGACGACCATGCTCGACACCCCGGCCGCGGTCGCGAGCCGGGTGGCGCCGCGCACGAGGAGGTCGCCGCCGCCGGCGAGGAGGAGGCCACCGCCGAGGAGCTGGGCGATCGGGAGGAGGAGGGACACGGCGGCAGGGTAGCAGGGTGCGTCCCGGTGCACCTGGCGCCTCCCTCGCTGGCGGGGCCTCGTCGCGCTGCGCGGCGGGGAGAGAGTTCTTTTCTTCGAGAAACGCCGGGTTGTCGATGGACGGGCCGTCGAACGGTGAGCAAATGGGGCGCCCCGGCGGGAGGAGCAAGGAGCGATGCGCTTCGAGGACTGTTCGATCAGCCGCCAGGAGGACGGCCTGTGGGTCGCTGAGAGCCTGGAGTTCCCGGGCTGCGCATCGCTCGGGCGCACGCCGCTGGACGCGGTCATGTGCATACGCGAGGCCGTGAGCGCCTTGGTGCAGCAGGGTCCCTGCGACGCGCGCACGCCACCCCGGTCGCGAGCGCCGGCGGGAACGCTCCGGGGGCGTGACCTCGATCCACCGGAGCGACGGTGGCGGGCGCCGGCCGTAGCCCGCTGACGGTGGCCTTCCGCGCCGGGGGGAACACCCTTTGTCCCATGGCGCTACTGATGCTTCTCGTCGCCGCGGGCGCCTCCGCGGCCACCTTCGACCTGGACCCGCGCCAGAGCGCCCTCTATGTCCTCGTCTGGAGGGATCCGGACACGGTCGCTTCCGCGCTCGCGCACGATCACGTGGTGGCCGCGACGAACTGGACGGGCCGCGTCGCGCTGGACACCGGTTCGTGTTCCGCGGCGGTGGTGGTGCCGGTCCGTTCGCTCCTCGTCGACGAGCCCAGCTGGCGGGCGCGCGCGGGGCTGTCCCCCATCACGTCGCGCCAGTCTCGCAAGGTGCGGGCGAGCATGCTGGACGATGACCAGCTTCACGTCTCCGCGTTTCCGGAGATCACGTTCGCGGCGGACCGATGCATTGCCGCGGGCTCCTCCCTCACGGTCGCCGGACGGCTCACCATCCGGGGCGTGACCCGCGACGTCGCGGTGCCCCTGCGCGTGACCACCGCGGATGGCCGCCTGGGTGCCACGGGGTCGTTCACGATCCGCGCGACCGACTTCGGGTTCGAGCCGTACTCGGCGTTCCTCGGGTCGGTGAAGAACAGGGACGAGATGACGGTGGTGGTCGACCTCGTTGGCGTGCCACGACCGCCATCGTAGGCGATGAGGGCGGTGGGAGTCCGCGCCGCAACTACCTTTCCCGGTGGAGGCGCAGCTATGCATCGCTATGGAGTCCTGATCGTGCTCGCGGCATGCGCGGGCGCGCATCCGCGCGTCGACCTGGGCGACCTCGCGCGGCACGATGCGGAAGCCCGGGAGGAATCGCTGGGGCCGGCTGTCGTCGCCCTCGGGACCGCGCGCACCGACGCGGTCGGCGCCCGGCAAGCGGTACAGGCGGCCGAGCGGGACGTCGACGCCGCGGAGGCCGGGCTCGATGCGGCGGCGGCCTCGGTGGATGCCGCGATGGCAGAGGTGGAGGCCGCGAGGGCCCTGCGCGACCGCCCGCGCCTCGGATCGGCGGAGAGCGCCGTCGCCGCAGCCCGACGTGGTGTGTCGCAGGCGACGGCGCGTGTCTCGTGGAAGCGAGAGGCCCTGCGGCTCGCGAAGGAACGTGTCGACCTCGCGGACGCCACCGTGGACCTACGCGAGTCGGAGCTCGAGCTGGCACGAGCTCAGTTCCTGGCCGACGTGGAGGACGGAGCGACCTACGACCTCGGAGCGTTCACCGCGAGGGTCGAGGGCGCCCGAAAGGTATGGGAGCGCGAGCGGGACGACGTGACCCGTGCCGCGCGCCGGACGGACGAGGCGGAGTCGGCATGGCGGCGCGCGGGGGGCGCCACGTCTTCCTGACCCCGCGGGCCGAAGGTTCGGACGGAAGACCGGCGAATATCCTGTTTACTGTCCTTTTCTCCGCGGTGAGGACCCCATGAGCGCCGCTCCCTTCCGCTCCATCGTCGTGGCGACGGACTTCTCCGTGAACGCGTGGCATGCCGTCGAGCGGGCGCTTCTACTCCCGCTCGCGGACGACGCCCGCCTGACCCTCGTGCACGTCGTGAAGAGCTCGCTGTTCGCCTCCTGGGGCGAGGCCCCCGCGCATGACGCGGAGGCCGAGCTGGCGCGGCTGCGCGCGTCAGTGGAGGCCGCGGTACCCCCCGGCGTGCGCCTCTCCACATGCATCCGCCGCGGGACCCCCTACGCCGAGGTCGCCCGGGCCGCACGGGAGGAGGAAGCAGAGCTCGTCGTGGTCGGACGAACGGGCCGGAGCCCGTTGCGCGACCACCTGTTGGGCACCACCGCCGAGCAGGTCGTCCGCAACGGGAACACGTCCGTGCTGCTCGTCCGCAACACGCGCGTCGCTCCCTACCGCCGCCCGCTGTGCGCGGTGGACGTGGGCGGGGCCGCGGCCGAGGTGCTCCGGCTCGCGCGCCGTGTGGCGGCGCAGGTCTCCGGCCCCGTCTCCGTGGTCCACGTGTACGACGCCCCCTTCGAAGGGATGTTCTTCCCGAGCCTCTCTGCCGAGGCGCTGGCGGAGTACCGGCGTAGCCACCGTGATCGGGCGCGTACGGAGCTGACGGCGGAGCTCCATGCAAACGGGATCGAGCGTGCGTCCTATCGGCTCGCGATGCGCCACGGGAACGCGCGCGCCCGCATTCCCGCGGAGGCCGTGAGCGCGCGCGCCGACCTCCTCGCGCTCGGTACGCACGGCCATCGCGGGCCCGCGTTCGCCCTCCTCGGCAGCGTCGCAGGGGACGTCCTCCGCGACGTGGCGTGCGACACGCTCGTGGTGCGCACCGCGGGCGTGGCCTTCTCGCGGCCGTGAGCGACCCGGGCCCGCTGTCGTTCCATCTCATGGTGGCGCTCGGAGCCGCGCTCCTCGGCGCCTCGGTGGCCGTATGGCTGCGGCAGTCGATCGTGCTCGGCTACATCCTCGCCGGCATCGTCATCGGGCCCTTCACGCCGGGACCCATGGGGCGAGTCGACGTCATCGAGCAGCTCGCCGAGATCGGGGTGGTGCTCCTCCTGTTCGTCCTCGGCGCGCAGCTCTCGCTCCGGGAGCTGTTCAGGGCCGGCCGGCTCGCCCTGCTCGGCGCGCTGCTCCAGGTGCTCGTGATGCTCGCGATCGGCTATGCCTTCGCCCGCGCCCTCGGATTCGGCGCCGCCGAGGCCTTCGCGCTGGGCGCGGTGGTCTCGAACTCATCCAGCACGGTCCTCGCGAAGCTCCTCGGCGAGACCGGGGAGGTCGGGAGCCTGCACGCCCGCATCGGCCTCGCCTGGTCGTCCGTCCAGGACGTCTCCACCGTGATCCTCCTCGCCGTGCTCGGCGTCTTCGCCTCGACGGGAGAGACGGAGCTCCCCGGCACCCTGCTCCGGGCGCTCGCCTGGTGCCTGCTCGTGCTCCCCGCGGGCCTCTGGGCGCTCCCGCGCGTGTTCCGCACGGCGGCGCTCGGGAACCGCGAGATCTTCACGCTCCTCGTCGTGTTCGTCGCGCTCGCGATGGGCTGGGTGTCCGCGCTCCTCGGCGTCTCCGTTGCCCTCGGGGCTTTCGTCGCCGGCCTTCTCGTCGGTGAGTCGGACGTCGCCCACCGCGTTCTCGGCGACGCGATCCCGCTCCGGGACGTCTTCTCCGGGCTCTTCTTCGTGTCGGTCGGCATGCTCGTCGACGCCGGGTTCGTGGCCGGCCACCTCCCCCTCGTGTTGCTCGCGCTCGGCCTCATCGTGGTCGTGAAGGGAGCGGTCACCTTCGCCACCGCGCGCGCACTCGGCTCGGGGGCCCGTGTCTCACTGCTGGTGGCCTCGGGGCTCGCCCAGTCCGGCGAGTTCTCGTTCCTCATGGCCCGCGCGGGACACGGCGCAGGTGTGGTGGGCGACGCGATGTTCAACACGATGCTGTCGGCGACCGCGGGGAGCATCCTGCTGGCGCCGCTCGTCGGACGCGCCGCGCATCGCGCCGTCCGCTCGAGGGGCATCGCGTCCCGCCTCGCGGTCGAGGGGCCCGAGGCACCCCTCCCGACCGGCCACGTGGTCGTCTGTGGGTACGGACGCGTGGGGGCGCTCGTGTGCTCCCTGCTGGAGCGGATGCGCCTGCCCTTCGTGGTCGTCGACGACGACCTCCACGTGGTCGATCGCCTGCGTGCCACGCACGTGCCGGTCGTGTTCGGAGACGTGGGGTTCGCGCACGTGCTCGACGCAGCCGGGCTCGGTGGAGCGCGCGTGCTCGTGCTGTGCGTGCCCGAGCCGTACGCCACGCGACGCGCCGTCGACCACGCCCGGAAGACCAATCCGGAGCTGGCCATCCTCGCCCGCAGCCACAGCACGAAGGAGCGGGACATCCTCTATGCGCGCTGAGTCCAGGAGGTGGTCGTCGGCGAAGCCGAGTTGGCGCTCGAGCTGGGCGAGCGCGCGCTGCGGGCGAGCGGGGTCTCGCCGGAGGCGGCCGAGTCCGTCGTCGCCGAGATGCGACGGCGCGGGTGAGCGGGTTCGCGGCTACAGTCCGACGCGGAGGCCGCCGGCCCGGTGCTTCGAGACGTTCCCCCTCACGATGGCGACGCCACCCCGGGCTCCAACCCCCGTCCGCTCGCCTCGCTCCTCGTCATCCCCATCATCGCGGTGGCCGACGTCCTGACCGGCACGCAGGTGACGATGTCGACCTTCTATCTGGTGGGCGTGCTCCTCGCGACGGTGTACGGCGGGCCGAGAGCCGGCAGTGTGGCCGCGGGCCTCTCGGCGTTGGCCGGGTACGTCGCGGACCTGCTCCTCAGCGAGCCCTACCTGCACTTCGAGTCGAGCTTCTCCTCCCCCTTGATCCCCGTCTGGAATGCCGTGGCACGGGCAGCGGTCTACGGAACGGGTGTCGTGTTCGTGGGACGTCTGCAGCGCTCGCTCCGTGCCCAACGGCAACTCGTCGACGACCTCAGGCAGGCCGCGGCGACGATCCGGACGTTGCAGGGCCTCCTTCCAATCTGCGCGTGGTGCAAGCGGATGCGGGACGGAGACGACCCGGGCGAGTGGAAAACGATCGAGCAGTACGTCACCGAGCACACCGACGCGGCCTTCACCCACGGGATCTGTCCGGAGTGCGCCGCGCGCGTCCGAGCCGACGGGCGCCGCTGATTCAGCCGCCGTCGAGGTGCTCGCCAACTTCGAGACGGAAGCGGGGTGGGGCCGGGGAACGTACGAGGACGATCGGGGACGCGATCAGGGGGATGAGGGCCTTCAACACCGCGGCGTGTCCCGACGTGAATTGCCCGTGCCACCCCGTCACTAGCGCGCTGATCCGGTCGCGAGCCACGATCCTGGCCAGCTCGTCCGCGACCTCGCCGTGCCCGAGCTCGACTGCGCTCACGCGGCCACGGTCCTCGGGCGCAAACGCTGGAAGCGCGCGGTCCACGAGCTCCTCCAATTGCGCACGGTACTCGTGATGGAGCTCGTCCGCGTAGCGGGACCTCCCCGCGAAGTCCTCGTCTTTCGCGTCCGTCGCGGCCACGTGCGCGACGTGCACGGTCAGATCGAGCGCGCGCGCGAGGCGCACGGCGAAGACGACCGCTTCGTCCGACTCCGTGCCTCCGCTCGCGGGCACGAGGAGCCGTTCCCACGGAAGTGCCTCGCGGTAACGACCTGGGAGGAGCAGGACCGGCACGGGGCATCGCTCGATCACGGCCTGCGTCACGTGCCCGAGGAGCTTCGCGGTCTCCACGGGACGGACCGCCGGCTGCTCCGCCGCCGCGCCGCGCGCGGACATCACGACCAGCCCGGCGTCATGGCGCGCGATGGCGGCCAGGATGGCGTCGATCGGGTACGCGGTCGCCTGGTGCAGCTCGACGAGCGACCAGTGCTCCTCCGCCACGCCGAGGCGCGCCAGCGCCTCCAGCGCCGGGAGCTCCCGCGACGTCGCGCTCAGGATGTGCAGGCGCGCGCCCAGCCGCGACGCGAGCCACGTAGCGCAGCCGAGGCTCCGCGCGGCCGCCCGTGAGCCGTCGAGCGGCACGAGGATCGAAGAGATCGAGCTCACGGTGCTCCCTCCCGCGCGATCCGGAGGGCATGTGACCGGCCCCTCCACGTGAGTCCGACCTCGACGCCCGCCCAGCTCCCGGGGATCCGGGCGCCGGCCGCCGGGTCGCAGATGGGGCCGGCCTCCGTGTGACGGACCCCGAGGAACCCGAAGACGAGGGCCTGCCAGGTCGCACCCATGCACGCCGGGTGGATGCCATGGGCGCTGTTGCCCATCCGGTCGGTGAGGTCCAGCCACAAGCTCTCTCGCCAGTAGCGCTCGGCGTCTTCGCGTAGACCGATCCGCGCGGCGACGGCCGCGTGGATGCCGGGCGACAGGCTGCTCGCGTGGTCGGTCAGCGGCTCGTAGTAGCGGTAGTTGGCGGCGACGACTTCGAGCGGGAACGCGTCCGGGAACAGGTGGAGCAACATGAGCACGTCCGCCTGCTTGACGAGCTTCGTACGGTTGATCCGCTCCCAGTCGAACAAGCGGCTGATCGGCGCCTTGAATCGCTCCTCCCGCGGGAGTGCGTAGTCCTCCAGCTCGAAGAAGCCTTCGAACTGCTCGATCACCCCGTGGTCGTTCGGTCCTGGGCAGTGGAGGTCCCGGGCGACTTCTCTCCATTCGTCGATCTCGACGCCGGAGACCGCGATGCGATGGCACAGCGCGCGCCAGTCGCCGGGGGACTCCTCGCGGAGCCACTCCAGGGCGGCGACGGCGCGTTCGAGGTTGAACCGGGCCATCCAGTTCGTGTAGGCGTTGTCGGTGACGCCGTGGTGGTACTCGTCCGGACCCACGACCTCGCGGATGTGGAACCGTCGCGCGCCGCGGACACATCGGCTCGCCCAGAAGCGGGCCGTCTCGGCGAGGATCTCGACGCCGGCATCACTCATGAACGCGCGGTCTTGCGTGGCCTCCCAGTACCGCCAGACGGCATGGGCCACCCCGGCGGTCACGTGCACCTGCTGGATGCCGGTGAAGATGGGGATCTCGTGCCCGGTCGACCGGAGCCGGATCATGCGAGGAGTGACGTCGTCGCCCGTCGTCGTCGACTCCCACGCGAAGCACGCCCCGCGGTACCCCAGCTCACGTGCCCTGCGTCGTGCCCCGTCGAGGGTGTTGTGCCGGTAGAGGAGCATGGACCTCGCGAGGTCCGGGAATGTGTGGAGGTAGAACGGCAGCTTGAAGATCTCGGCGTCCCAGAACACGTGGCCCTCGTACGCGCGGCCGGTCAGCGCCCGCGCGCCCACGGACACCCTCGGATCGCGGCCGGCGGCGCTGATCAGGTGGTAGGCGTTGAAACGGAGCGCCTGCTCCGTCGCCGGGCTGCCCTCGACGCGAACGTCCGCGCGCACCCAGACATCCTGCCAGCGCTGAGCATGCGCGGCCATCTGCTCGTCGAAGTCCTTCCAGCCCAGCCCCTCCACGCGGCGCATCGCGGCCGCGAGCGGGTCCGCCACGTCACGGCTCGTGTAGACGGCCACGAAGCGGCGCCACGTCAGGGTCCGGCCGATCAGGCCCGCGGTCGTCCAGCCTACCCCGCCCGCGTCCGCGCCCTCGAACAGGGCGCGGGAGACGATGCAGATCTCGATGCGGGAGGCCTGGGTGACGTAGCGGCGGACATCGAGCGTGGCGTCCGGTCGGGGCGAGTCGAGCGGCGTCAGATGCGGGTGGTCCGCGGCGAGGTCGGGGACCTCGAGCGACGTGTCCAGGGCGACGGTGCCGGAGTGGTTCACGAAGCTGACCTGGACCTCCTGGAGGAGGAGGTGTACGTCGGACAACGACGCGCAACGCAGCGTGCGTACGACGACGCGCCGGTCGGCGTCGGTGTCGTACTCGGCGTAGCCGCGGAGGATCCCGCGCCGCAGGTCGAGCGTGCGCCGGTGCGTCCGGCAGCAGGGCCGGGTTGGAGCGAGCTCCACGCCGTCCACGGCGAGGGCGATGCGAAAGGGGAGCGGGGCGGACACCAGCTCGCTTTCGGCAGAGTCCGCCCGGTCGTCGCCGATGAACTCCACCTCGGAGTAGGGGCGATCGGGGCTCTTGCGGTCGTAGACCCCGGCGATGAAGAGCTCGGCGTGGGCGCCCGGGAGCGGCGTGTCCAGCGCGCCGCGCACTCCGAGGTAGCCGTTGCCGACGGTGAAGAGGCTCTCCATGCCGTGCTCGCGGGCCGGATCGAAGCCCTCCTGTTCGACGTTCCAGGCGAGGACGGCCTCCCGCCGCGACCGCATCGCCCTGCCGAGGGCGGCGAGATCGATCTCGTCGAGGTCGCCGACGACGACGTCCGCGCCGTGGGACTCGAGCGCCTCGCGGTTGCCGCCGCGGTCCACGCCGACCACGAGCCCGAAGCCGCCGCGGCGGCCCGCCTCCACGCCGGAGGTCGCGTCCTCGACGACCACGGCGCGCCACGGTGCAACACCGAGGAGCGCCGCCGCGCGGAGGAAGGGATCCGGGTGCGGCTTCCCGGCGAGGGAAAGGGCCTCCGCGTCGATGCCGTCGACCCGTACGTCGAAGAGCCCCTCGATGCCGGCCACCCTCAGCACCTCTCGCCCATTTCGGCTCGAGGTCACGACGGCGGTGCCCATCCCACGCCGGCGCAGGCTTCGGATGAACGCGATCGTCGACTGGAAGAGGCCGACGCCGTCTCGGCGGAGCATCTGTTTGAACAATGCGTCCTTGCGGGCAGCGAGCGCGTGGACCGTCGTGAGCCCGGGTCCGTCGCCCGCCGTGCCCTCGCGCACTTCGATTCCACGGGCCGCGAGGAACCTGCGTACGCCTTCGTGACGAGGCCGCCCGTCGACCCACCTGAGGTAGTCCGCCTCGGAGTCGAACGGCACAAACGGAGCGTGCCCCTCGGCGACGCGCGCGCGCAGCAGCTCGTCGAACAGGTCCTTCCAGGCGGCCGCATGAAGGCTCGCGGTGCGCGTGACGACTCCGTCCAGGTCGAAGATCACCGCGGCGACCTCGATGTCGGGAGCAGCGGACGGCGCGCGATCAACCATGCGACGCCTCCGCGGGCGCGAGGCGCCGTTCGCGCCGGCGCACAACGAGCTTGCGCAGCTCTTCGACCCACAGCACCAGGCTCGCGACCACGCCGATGGCGAAGGCACGCTCCAGCGAGAAGGGGACGGTGTGGAAGAGCGCTCCGAGCGGCCGGAGGAAGACTACGGCGACCTGGAGCAGGCTGCCCGCGACGAGGCCCCCGACGAGCCAGGGATTGCGGAGGAGGCCCGCGCCCAGCGCCGAGCTTCGCTCTGAGCGACAGTTGAGCACGTTGAACCACTGGCACACGGCGAGCAGCGTGAAGGTCTCCGTCTGCACCTGGGGGTACGGCACCCCGCCCGAGAGGCGAAAGGTGAACCAGCCAAGCGTGGAGAGGACCATCGCGGGCACCATGAACGCCGCGCGGGAGAGCATCGCCGACGTGAGGATGCGCTCAGCGCGAGGGATGGGACGCTGCTTCATCTCGTCGCCCTCCGGCGGCTCCATGATGAGGGTGACGGACATCATCCCGTCCGTCACGAGGTTGATCCACAGGATCTGGGTGGGCAGGAGCGGTGGAGGGTAGCCGAGGAGGAGCGCCACGATCAGCACGCCCACCTCGGCCAGCGACGTGGCGAAGAGGTACAGGATCAGCTTCTTCAGGTTCCGGTAGACGAGGCGACCTTCCTCCACGGCCGCCACGATCGTGGCGAAGTTGTCGTCGCCGATGACGATCCGGGCGGCTTCCTTGGCCACCTCGGTGCCGGTGATGCCCATCGCCACGCCGACGTCCGCCTGGACGAGCGCCGGCGCGTCGTTGACGCCGTCGCCCGTCATCGCGACGACCTCGCCCCTCTTCTGGAAAGCCTCGACGATCCGGAGCTTCTGCGCCGGGTGGACCCTCGCGAAGACCGAGACGCCGTCGATGCGCTCGGCCAGCTCGGCGTCCGACATCCCCTCGAGCTCTCGCCCGTCCACGGCGACGTCGTCCTCCCGGGCGATCCCGAGGCTCGTCGCGACGGCCAGGCCGGTCGCCTTGTGGTCGCCCGTGACCATGACCGGCTTGATGCCGGCGTCGCGGCACCGGGCGACGGCCTCCCTCACCTCCTCGCGCGGCGGGTCGAGCTGGCCCACGAGGCCGACCAGGGTCGCGCGGCCACGGAGGGCGGCGAAGCCGGCCTTGCCATCGATCGCGGCGTCGTCTGCCACGGCGACCGCAAGCACGCGAAGGGCCTGGGCTGCCATGCGCTCGGCGGCCCGGACCGCCTCCTCGGGCGCGGCGCCGCACAGCGGGAGGATCGCTTCGGGGGCGCCCTTGAGGACGACGCGGCTGCCGCCGGGCCGGTCGTGTTGGGTCGCCATCATCTGCTTGGACGGATCGAATGGGATCTCCGCCCGGCGCGGGTTGCGCTCGCGCAGCTCCACTGGGAGGACGCCGCCCTTGACGGCGAGCGTCAACAGCGCCACCTCCGTGGGGTCGCCGACGGGACGCCATTGGGGCGCCACCTCCTCGGGCCCGTGGAGCTGGGCGTCATTACAGAGCGTCAGGGCCTCGAGCAGCGCGCGCAGGGCCTCGTCGCGACCCGGATCGAGCGCCTTCCCGGCCTCCAGGAACTCGCCGACCGGCTCGTAGCCCGACCCCGTCACCCGGATGGTGCGTCCTCCGGGGAGATGCACCGCCGTGACGGTCATTTCGTTCTTCGTGAGCGTGCCCGTCTTGTCGCTGCAGATCACCGTCGTGCAGCCCAGGGTCTCGACGGCGGCGAGGCGACGCACCACCGCGTTGCGCCGGGCCATGCGCTGGACGCCCACGGCGAGCGCGATCGTCATCGCCACGGGTAGGCCCTCCGGGACCATGCTGACGACCTGGCTGATGCCGATCATCAGGGTGGTCCCGAGCGGGAGGCCGCGCAGGGCTCCGACGATGTTGACCAGGGCGAACAGCCCGGCGGCCGCGAAGATGACGTACCGGCCGAATTGGGCGATCCGACGCTCGAGCGGCGTCGGCGGCTCCGCGGCCTCTTCGGCGAGCGTGGCTATGTGGCCGATCTGGGTGGCCCGGCCGGTTGCGACGACGACGACGCGCGCACGGCCGGCGGTGACATGCGTGCCGGCGAAGACCATGTTGTGTCGATCCGCGAGCGGCGTGTCCGGGGCCAGCGGAACGAGATCCTTGCCGACGGGGACCGACTCCCCGGTCAGGGCCGCCTCCGCGATCTGGAGAGCGGCGCCGTCGACGAGGCGCGCATCCGCGGCGATCGCGTCGCCCGCTTCCAGCAGCAGGATATCGCCCGGCACGACCTCGCGGGCCTCGACGACGAGCTCGCGTCCATCCCGCACGACACGCGCCTTGTGTGTCGCGAGCTCCCGGAGCGCCGCCAGGGACCGTTCGGCCCGCCCTTCCTGAAGGGCACCGATGACGGCGTTGAGGAGGAGAACCGCGACGATGACCAGAGCGTCCGTTGCGTGGCCGAGCGCGAGCGCGATCCCCGCCGCGACGAGGAGGAGGTAGATGAGGGGGCTCCGGAACTGGTGCGCGAAGATGGCGGTGAGCGAGCGCCGCTTCGGCTCCCGGAGGGCGTTCGGACCAAAGACCTCCAGACGGCGGCGGACCTCGTCGGAGCGGAGGCCGGACCTTGCATCCGTCTCCATCGACGCAACGACCTCCGGGGCCGGCCGCGCATGCCAGTCACGCACGTCGCCGGTTTGGGACTCGGCCACTCGCGGATCGAAGGTCATGGGAGCCCCGGGTTGTCCGGCTCGAGAACGCGAGCTTTGGCGAGCCGATCCATGGGTATGCGTAAACACGAGCCGCAAGGGCATACGCTTCCCGCGGGCTGTGAGTACCGTCTGAAGGCATGCAGATCGCGATGTTCGACACCCACGTGTATGACCGGGCGTCCTTCGAGGCGGAAAACGCCCAGGGTAAGCACACGATCCGGTTCCTCGAGCCCCGTCTCACCGAGGAGACGGCCCCGCTCGCGCGCGGGTCCGCGGCGGTGTGCGCGTTCGTCAACGACGAGCTCGACGAGCCCACCCTACGGATCCTGCGCAACTCTGGGACACGGCTCATCGCCCTCCGATCGGCCGGCTTCAACAACGTGGAGCTCGCCGCGGCGGCGAGGCTCGGCCTTCGCGTGGCCCGGGTGCCCGAGTACTCGCCCCACGCGGTCGCGGAGCACGCGGTGACCCTCGTCCTGGCGCTCAACCGGAAGATCCACCGCGCCAGTGCCCGGGTGCGCGACTGGAACTTCTCGTTGGAGGGGCTCGTCGGGTTCGACCTCTACGGCAAGACCGTGGGCATCGTGGGCACCGGGCGCATCGGAAGGGCGACGGCGCGCATCTTCCACGGATTCGGCTGCCGCATCCTCGCCTTCGACCTGCGGCCCGACCCGGCTTTCGTCGCGGAGACCGGCGCCCGCTACGTCGGCCTCCCGGAGATCTACCGCGAAGCGGACGTCATCTCGCTTCACGTGCCGCTCACCCCCAGCACCCACCACCTGATCGACGCGCAAGCGCTCGCCGCGATGCGGCCGGGCGTGATGCTCATCAACACGGGCCGCGGTGCGCTCATCGACAGCCGGGCGCTCATCGGAGCGCTCAAGTCGGGCAGGGTCGGCGCGGCCGGGCTCGACGTCTACGAGGAGGAGGAGGGGGTCTTCTTCCGCGATCTGTCGGACCGCGTGCTCCAGGACGACGTGCTCGCGCGGCTCCTCACCTTTCCGAACGTGCTGGTGACCGCTCACCAGGGGTTCCTCACCGCGGAGGCCCTGACGAGCATCGCGCGCGTCACCCTCGAGAACGTGTCGGCGTTCGAGCACGGAGAGCCGCTCCTCAACGAGGTGCGTGCCGACGCTGTCCTCGCGTGACCGGGCCCGTCACCCAGGCGGGGGCCCGGCGTCGAAGATGAGCCAGTAGAGACCAACCTCCTTGATCGCCTCCGCGAACTTGGCGAACTCGATCGGCTTTCGGACGAAGCTGTTGGCACCGTAGTCGTAGCTGGCGAGCCGCTCCTCGTCCGCGAAGGACGAGGTCAGGATGACGACGCGTAGCCGGTGGGTCCGCGGATCCTCGCGGATGCGCCGGAGCACCTCCAACCCATGCACCTTCGGCAGCTTGAGGTCGAGGAGGACCAGGCTCACGTCGAGCGGTCCTGTCTCCGGCCGGTCGCACCCGAGACGCTGGAGCGCCGCCGCGCCATCCCGGACGACCTCCAGGCGGTTCGCGACGGCGAAGCGGTCGAACACGCGCTGCACGAGCGCCACGTCGTTGGGGTCGTCCTCGACGAGGAGGACGAGCTTCTCACCGGGGTTCACGTGCCTTCCGAAGTCGTCGGGAGGGTGAAGTAGAACGTCGCGCCTCGATTCACCTCGCCCTCGGCCCAGGCGCGGCCGCCGTGCCGCTCCACGATGCGCCGAACCGTGGCGAGGCCGATTCCCGTTCCCTCGAAGTCCTCGATGTTGTGGAGCCGCTCGAAGGGACGGAAGAGGCGGCCGGCGAACGCCATGTCGAAGCCCACGCCGTTGTCGCGCACGAAGAACGCCTCGCCCTGCGGGGTCCGCGAGCGACCCACTTCGATTCGCGCGCGCTCGCGCGTCGACGTGAACTTCCACGCATTCCCGATCAGGTTCTGGAGCAGGACGGCGACGAGCTGGGGGTCCCCGTCGGCGGCCAGGCCCTCCTCGACGTCGACGTCGACGACTCGACCGGGCTCCGTGCGTGCCAGCTGCTCCAGCGTCGCCCGCGCGATCTCCGTTAGGTCGAGGCGCGAGCGCCGGACCGCCGCTCGTCCGAGGCGCGACATCTCGAGGAGGTCGTCGATGAGCCGGCCCATGCGGCGCGCGGCCTCCTGCATGCGCCCCACGTACTCAGTGCCGCGCGCGTCGAGCTGCGCCACGCAGTCCTCCTTCAGCATCGCGCCGATCCCGTCGATGGCGCGAAGAGGCGCGCGGAGGTCGTGGGCGACCGTGTAGCTGAAGGTCTCGAGCTCGCGGGCCACGGCGACGGCCTCGTCCCGCGCCCGCCGAATCTCCTCCTCGGCCTCCTTCCGCGGCGTGGCGTCTCGAACGACCACGAGCCGCTTGTCCTCGCTCCCCTCGTGCGCGGCGTACACGTTGACGTCCGCCCAGTAGCGCGTGCCGTCGGCGCGGAGGGTCCACCGCTCCTCCTCCACGTGAGACCTGGATGGGGCCAGGAGCTCGGGTGTGCCCGAATTCACCTCGGCCGAAGGGAACAGCTCTCCGATCGTCGCGCCCGCGATCTGATCGGGTGATCGGCCGGTGATGGTCGCGGCCGCTGCGCTCCAGGCGTCGGCGCGCCCCTCGCTGGAGAAGAGAACGATGGCGTGGTCCGTCAGCGTGTCCGCGAGAAGGCTGAAGCGCTGCTCGCTCGCAGCGAGGTGCTCCGCGAGCCTCGCGTTCGTTTCGTGGATGACGTCCCGGTCGCTCCGGATACGCGCGACGACGGCGGCGCCGAAGACGAGGACCGCCGTGCGGCTGGCCGCATTCCACAGATACACGTGGATGCCCGTCACCTGGGGCCAAGCCCAGTCGATCACCGACTCGCAGGCGACCGCGAAGACGGCCAGCGCGATCGCGGGTCCGCGCCCGACGCGCCACGCGAGGAGTGCGATCGGCACCAGGTAGATCAGGGAGAAGCTGGCATAGGGGCCAGTCAGGTAGTCGAGGACCTCGAGCGCGCCGACGACGGCCACGCCGGCCGCCAGTTCGAGCGCACGTCGCCCGCGGTGTCCTTGCGGTCTGGGTGCGGTTTGGGGCTCGGCGGGGGGAATGCGCGCTCCGTGACCACCCATAGGGACGGCTGGCTTCCTGTCCACCAGGCGTCCGATAATCCCCTTCGGAACCGGCTCCCCGCCCGTTCTTATCGCGGCGGGCGTCGCTAGCTTGTGGGCGGTGCCCAGGGAACGTCATGACCAGACCGCTCCGCGTAGGGATCTCGGGCTCGTATGGGGGGCTCAACCTCGGCGACGAGGCGATCCTCCAGGTGATCCTGCGCGACCTACGCGAATCTCTCCCGGTCGAGGTCACCGTGTTCTCGCGCGACCCCACCGACACGTTGCGACGCCATCACGTCGAGCACGCGGTGCCGGCGAGGCGGCTCTCCCGCAAGGAGACGGTGTCCGTCATCGAGAGCCTGGACCTCTTCATCCTCGGCGGAGGCGGCATCCTCTACGAGGCGGACGCCGAGAGCTACCTGCGCGAAGTGGTGGTGGCGAGGGAGAAGAACGTCCCCGTGATGGTCTACGCCGTCAGCGTCGGGCCGCTGCTCAGCCCCTTCACGCGCGCACTCGTCCGGGACGTTCTCGGCGGCGTCGCCGTCATCACGGTCCGCGATCGACCCAGCCGACAGCTCCTCGACGAGATCGGCCTTCAGAAGGAGATCACGGTCACGGCGGACCCGGCGCTGCTGTTGGCGCCGGAGCCGCTGACCCTCGAGGAGATCCTTCGCGCCGAAGCGATCGATCCGGACGCGAACCTCATCGGGCTCTCCGTCCGCGAGCCCGGACCTGCGGCGCCGGATCTCGACGTGGAGCACTACCACCAGCTCCTCGCCAACGCCGCCGACTTCATGGTGGACCGCTACGACGCCGAGACCGTCTTCATCCCAATGGAGCGCCGCGTCTTCGACGTCCAGCACAGCCACGGGGTCGTCTCCCGGATGCGACACGCCCAGCACGCCACCGTGCTGAAGCGCGAGTACACGTCGGGCCAGGTCCTGAGCCTGCTGGGACACTTCCGGTTCTGCGTCGGGATGCGTCTGCACTTCCTGATCTTCTCGGCCCTGGCCGACGTGCCGTTCGTTGCGCTTCCGTATGCGCCGAAGGTCACGGGTTTCCTCGAGGAGCTGGACCTCGAAGCGCCCGCCATCGGACAGGTGAGCGCGGGTCAGCTCATCGCGCACGTCGACCGGGCCTGGGACACGCGAGAACAGCGTAGGGCACGCGTGCGGGAGGCCCTGCCGGGCCTGCAGGCTCGTGCTCGCCGGAACCACGAGATCGTTTCGCGCCTGCTCGCGGAGGTGCGTGCGGCCGCGCCTGTGAGCGTGTGACGTGACCGGAGAGCGAAGCACCGACCTCCTGATCGTCGGCGGGGGGCTCGGGGCCGTCGCGGGCGCGCTTGCCGCCCTCCGCATGGGAAGGCGCGTGATCCTCGCCGAAGGGACCGACTGGATCGGCGGGCAGCTCACCGCGCAGGCGGTGCCGCCCGACGAGCACCCGTGGATCGAGGGCACCGGCGCGACCGCGACCTACCGCAGGCTCCGGAGCGCCATCCGGGAGTACTACCGGCGCAACTACCCGCTGCTCCCGGACGCCCGGTTCGACCCGAGGCTGAACCCAGGGCGAGGCTTCGTGAGCCCCCTCTGCCACGAGCCACGTGTAGCTGTCGCCGTCCTGTACGAGCTCTTGGCGCCATGGCTCGCCGCCGGGCAGCTCGACGTCCTCCTGCGCCATCGCGTCGTGGCGGTCGACGTGGCAGCCGACCGCATCGAGACGGTCATGCTCGAGGACGAGATCTCCGGAGTACGGGTACGGGTGCGCGCGCCGTTCTTCCTCGACGCGACCGAGCTCGGGGATCTGCTTCCGCTGGCGGGTGTCGAGCACGTCGTGGGCGCCGAGGCGCAGGCGGAGACCGGCGAGCCGCACGCCCTTCCTGGCGGCGCAGACCCTCTCGATCAGCAGGCGATCTCCTGGTGCTTCGCGCTCGACCATCGGGAGGGGGAGGACCACACGATTCCCCCGCCTCGGGACTATGCCTTCTGGCGCAGTTACACGCCGGAGTTCTCGCCCGTCCCACAGCTCGGCTGGGCCTTCGTCGACCCCGCCACGCTCGTGCTCCGCGAGGTGGGCCTCTTCGAGGGTACGATGGACGAGGATCGGCAGGACATGTGGCATTTTCGCCGCATCTTCTGCCGTGCGCATTATCCGCCCGGTCGGTTTCCCAGCGACGTCACGCTCGTGAACTGGCCGCAGAACGACTACACGCTGGGCCCGATCGTCGGCGTGTCGGACGAGGAACGGGCACGGCACCTCGACGGCGCGCGGCAGCTGAGCCTGTCGCTACTCCACTGGATGCAGACCGAGGCGCCCCGTCCGGACGGCGGGCACGGGTACCCGGGCCTGCGCCTCCGTCATGACGTGGTCGGGACGAGCGACGGGCTCGCGAAGCATGCGTACGTGCGCGAGAGCCGCCGGATCCGCGCCGAGTTCACGGTCCTGGAGCAGCACGTCGGCGTCGACGCGCGCGCGCCGCTCCAGGGCGCCGAGGTGTTCGCGGACAGCGTGGGCATCGGCAGCTACCGCATCGACCTCCATCCGAGCACGCGCCAGCGCACCTACGTCGACATCAGCAGCTGGCCGTTTCAGATCCCGCTCGGGGCGCTGATTCCCGTGCGGGTCGAGAACCTGCTCCCCGCCTGCAAGAACGCGGGCGTCACTCACGTCACGAACGGCTGCTACCGGCTCCACCCCGTCGAGTGGAACATCGGCGAGGCCGCGGGCGCCCTGGCGGCGCACTGCATCCGCGAGCGCCTCGTCCCCCGACAGGTGCGGGCGACCGGCGCCAGGCTCGCGGACTTCCAGCGCGTGCTCTCGTCGCTCGGCGTCGAGCTCGCGTGGCCGAATCCGCGGGCGACGGTGCGGTAGGTGAGGACGCAGCGAATGGCCACAACTCAGGTCACGACCAACGTCGCATGGGGCCCCCTCATCGCCAACGACATCGCCGTACTGAACAGGTGCTCGATTCCGCGGCCCGCCTTCCCCCGGCGCCCTACCGCGACGATCTCTGCCCGACTTTCTCGGGCAAGCTTGCGCAGATCCTCGTCTGGGACCCCATACAGAAGCTTGGTCTCCGCCAACTCCCCAACCTCTACGCGCAGGGGGTCGAACACGCGAGCGGAGATGCTCTTCATGGCCTCCTCCCAAACGTCTCGGGCAAGTCCGAACGACTCCGGTCGGGCGGCGAGCGACGGATCGGTAAGCAGCACGTGGGCAAGGAGCAGATCGGCCTTCGCGGCGTGGGCCACTGCGCGCGCGGCGGCGACCACGGCATGATCGTGGTTCGATCCGTCGACGCCCACGATCACCCGTCGGACACTGGGAGTCTCGCGATGCGCAACGAGTACGGGCCGATCAATGCGTCGAAGCACCTCCTCGGCAACGCTCCCGAGGATGGCTCGCCCCATTCGCCCACGTCCGCGCGTCCCCATGACGACCAGCCCGGCATTCCTGTCTTTGGCCTCGGCGAGCAGCCGTTGCGCCGCTTGACCTGACACCATCACGCGCTCGACCGGCGATGTGAATTGGGCGATCTCCCGGTCCAGTTCGCGCTCGACGGCGGCCCTACGGCGCTCCGTGCGCCCTCGCGTGACGTCGACGAGCTCGTCACGGGGATCGGTCACATGGACCAGCAACGTGAGCGTGCCCAGCGAAGCGCTGAGCGCGCGTGCGTAGCTGGCCGCCGCGCGGGCTTCGCGGGAGCCGTCCCAGGCGACGAGGATCGGGTCGATCCGGTTCATGCGTGAGTCCTCACAGCGAGAGCATCCGCGCGGCCGCGAGCAACACTGGGTCCAGTGGCTTCTTCGCCCCGACCACGTCGGTGAGGGGCGAGCGGACGATGCGGTGCCCCTGCTCCCCGACGAGAATCCCGTATTCGCCCCCGGACACCGCCGCGATGGCGTCCATCCCCAGCCGCGTCCCCAGCACGCGGTCGGCCACCCCCGGCGTGCCGCCCCGCTGTACGTGGCCCAGGACACATAGGCGGGGCTCCATGTCGAGCTCCTTTGCGTGGGCCTCCAGGAACCGCGCGAGGCCAGCCGCGCCGCCACGTGCCCCCTCGGCCACCACGACGATCGCGTGCCCCTTCCCACGTCGCCTCGCCGCTTGCAGTTCGTCCGCGACGTCTTCGTGCGACCGGTCGACCTCGGGAACCACGACGGCCTCCGCGCCGCCCCCGATCGCGGCCAGGAGGGCGAGGTAGCCGCAGTCCCGTCCCATGACCTCGACGACGAACACGCGCCCGTGGGACACGGCGGTCACCCGCAGTCGATCGATCGACTCCAGCGCTACGTCGATGGCTGTCTGTGCGCCCAGCGTGGGATCGGACCCGACGAGGTCGTTGTCAATGGTCGATGCGATGCCGACTACAGGAGCGCCGTGCCTCGCCAGCGCCAACGCGCCTGCCTGGGATCCGCCCCCTCCGATGACGATCACGGCATCGAGGCCAAGAACACCGACTTGGCGCGCCGCCTGTCGTTGGCCCTCCTCCGTGCGCATTTCCAGACATCGCGAGGTGCCGAGGAGCGTGCCGGCGCGGCCGATCATGCCCCCGACGGACCTTCGGTCCAGAGGCACCGTCCGCCCGTCGAGCAGTCCTGTGTAGCCATCCAGGATCCCGACGACCTCCCAACCACGATCGATGCCCGTCCGCGTCACAGCGCGAATCGCCGGGTTCATGCCAGGCGCGTCCCCACCGCTCGTGAGGACGCCGATCCGCCTCATACTCTTTGGCCTGGTTCGAGCAGCGGATTCATGGCCACCCCTGCCCACTGTGGAGGCACGACACGGCAGGAGGTCAAGGGGCCGCCTACCTGATCGTCGGATACGAGAGGCGCGGCGCTCGGAGGCGTCCGGCTCGTCTCCTCGCGGATGGCCATCACCCCTCTGTGACGTACGTTTTCGGCTTCGACACGTCCGCGCACCCGACCCACCCCCGGTTTATCAGGCCTGAACCCTCAGGCGGGCCGTCGGGCGCTTGGTGACGAAACCGGGGCTCGTCGTCCCTGACCGCGTAGTCCACGTGGGCGCCGCCCTCCTGCTGTCCCGTCCCGGCGATTTCACCCCGTTGGCGTCCCACGGTCGCGCCCGCTTCAAGGTGGCGATTGGAGGAGGCAACAGCGCAGTCCGCGCGGTGATCCGGGCAAACCCGCGGGACAAGTGCTGACCAGAATGCGCGAGACCGGACACGTGGCGGACGACCTCGTGCGCCGGGCCGGTCCCGCCCGCCGCGATCGCCGGCTCCGAAGCGAACACCTACCGGCCGTCGAAGCGCGCGGCCCGCCTCCGGATCAGCTCGCGGACCGCGGCGGAAGGCGCGGCCTCCATCGCACGTTGCCGATGCTCCGTCGCCGCTTCGAGGTTGCCCGCACGCGTGTGCAGGTCGGCCAGGACGGCATCCCAGAGGTAGGAGCGCTCCAGCCAGCCCGGCGGGACCACGCCGTCGAGCGCAGCGAGCCCTTCGGCCGGCCCCCTGTGGAATCCGGAAACTCTGGCGGGTCGAGATCCGGAAACTTTGGCGGGTTCTGACCCAGCTCGTAGCTCTCCCGCAGCAAGGGCTCGAGCTCCTGGATCGTCACACCGGCGACGTCCACGACGACGGCGCGCTCGTCGCGCGGGTACGGCGCGAAACGCGGGTCCTGCCGGAGCAACGCGGCCAGGCGCGCGGGCTCGAGCCCGAAGACGACCTCCCAGCTTCCGGACTTGGTACCGCAGCTCGCGAACATGCGACCCTTCACGTAGAAGGCCGCGTCGCCGAAGTGCGAGCGCTCGGTGGTGTCGGGCAGGGAGAGACAGAGGGCGCGCATCTGCGCGAGGGCATCGGTCATGGGACTTCCGGACGTCGAGGCCCGACGTGCGTTCGCGGCGAGATCACCTCACGGACGAACGCACGTTGGCCGCTACGCCACCTTCACTTCTTCTTCTTCTTCTTGCCCTCGTCCGGCGGCGGGGCCGGGGGCGGCGGCGGAGGGGGATCGCTCCCGTCGGGCATCTTCGGGGTGTAGGTCTGCGGGCCCGCGGAGTCGATGAAGATGACGCAGGTGCCCTCGATGCACCGGTCGTCGTGGTTGGCCTTGCCGGCCTGGGACCAGAACGAGCCGGGCGGCAGGTTCACCGCGGTCGTCTCCCCCTGGACGAGGTGCTGCCAGGTGCCCTGGACCACCACGGCCGTGTAGTCGGAGTCGTGCGTGTGCCACCCGGCGATCGCGCCGGCGGGCATGCGCAGGAACATCTGGAACGGGCCGGACTTCGGATCCCCGTGCACGTACGCCATCTCGGGGCCGTCGGGCCCGAACGGCTTGGCCCACTGGATCGAGGACGCCACCCACCGCGGGTCCGCGACCGGGGTTGCGGCCTCCGCGGGAGCCGGCGGAGCCGGCGGGCTCCCCTCTCCGGCGGCGGCGGCGGCGACGAGGCCGAGGATGGAAGCGAGCGCGAGAGTCATGTGCGTCTTTCTCCGTTGGGCGGCGCCGGTGTACCACACGGGGACAGGGATTGAACAGCGCTCCGGCCCTGCCCGGGGGGGGCCCGCGGCGCGCGCCCCGACCTCACCCCGGCACGAGATCCCGACACGGCGGGCGGACGACCTCGCCGGGCTGATCGCAGGTGAACACGAGCGCCTGGTCGCCGTCCGGGGCCAGCGCCCGCAGCAGCACGAACGGCCGGTCGCCCCTCCGCCCCACCACACGCCGGCACGAGCCCGCCACCCCCGCGAGCGTGCAGGGGACGGTCTCGTCGCGCGACAGGACCGCGTCCGCGGGCGGCGGGTGGAGGCCCCGCAGCATCGCCGCCGCGGCGGACGACGACCTCGGGGGCGCGACGGCGTAGGCGCGCAGGAACGTGCCGTCCTCGCACGCGACGCGCTGCGTCCCGTCGTCGAGCAGGCCCCCGGTACACCCGTCCGGCAGCGCCCACTCCGCCTCGCGGAAGTCGAAGGACCGGATGGGCGGCTGCGACGGGAGCTCCGTCTGGACGTGGAAGAACGTCATCCAGCGGCCGCACTCCGTGGCCTTCGAGCCCGGAGGCGCCTCGCAGGCGACGACGCGCAACGCGCCGGGAACGACCGCGCCGTGCACCCACACGTTCACGACGCCCGCCGGCGCCGGTCGCTGGGCATGGGCCGCCGCGACCGGCGACCCGTGCAGCACGAAGCCGTCCGGCCCCGCGCGGTCCGCCGGCGAGAGCCCCACCCGCGACCACGCCGCCTGCTCCAGCGCCGCGAGGTGCGCGGCGATCCCCGGCCCCTCCATCACGAGCACCCGCGCGCCGGCGCACTCGAAGGCGCGCGCGCCCTCGTACACGGGGACGTCCTCGACGCAACGGGCGAGGAACTCGGCGGGCTCGGGCGTGGCGGCGTGCGCGGCGGCGAGGAGGATCATGGCGCGGAGCATCGCACGGAACAGCTTCGACGCCGAAGGTTGACGCGCCCCCCGCTGCGTGTGACGCCACCGCAGGAGGGTCCATGTGGCTCCAGGTGCTCCTGCTCGCGTGCGGGCCGCCCCCCGGCGAGAAGGACGGCGACGACGTGCCGGCCGGCGACGACACCGGCACCGCCCCGATCGAGTACGAGACCTACGCGTGCGGCTGGGAGAAGCGCGATCCCGGCACGCTGGTGTCGACCGGAAACGAGGAGGGCGACGTGCTCGCCGACCTCACGCTGGTGGACCAGTGCGGCGAGCCCTTCCGCGTGTGGGACATGTACGCGGAGTACTTCATCCTGTTCGTCACCGCGGCCTGGTGAGGGGCCTGCCTGAACGAGGCCGGCGGCTTCGTGGAAGAGCAGGAGGAGATCCGGGCGGAGGGCCTCCCGTTCCGCTTCGTGATCGCGCTGTACGCGGACGAGCGCGACAACGCCCCCCCGCGGGACGCCGACATCGCGCTCGAGTACGCCGAGGAGATCGAGGCGGGGCAGGCCTTCCCGGTCACCGCCGACATGACGGGCACGATCCGCGACCAGATCCCCTGGTCGGGCGAGCTCCCCGGCAAATGCGCCGTCAGCCGCGAGCTCGAGCTGATGCGCTGCTGGTCGAGCGAGACCAACACCCCGGGGCTGAACGCCATCCGCGACGACTGGGAGGCGAGCCGGTAGGCCCGGGCCCATCGGGTACACTCGCCCCGCCATGGTGCTTCTCGCCCTCGCCTGCACCGACGCGCCCGCGAGCGTCTCGCCCGCCGCGATGCCCGACCCCGGAGACTGGGCGATCGCCGGCCCCGGCGGCCCCACGCGCGCCTTCCAGTCGGGCGAGATCGACGTCGCCTGCGCCGCGCTGACCGGCGGCCCCGAGGACGTCGAGCACCACAACCTCGTGGGCATCTACGACGGCTGGCTGGTCCTCCCCTGGGCGCCCGAGGACGGCGGCGGCGGCGTGTCCGTCTACGAGTTCGCCGACCCCTGCGCGCCCGTGAAGGTGGGCGAGGCCTACGCCGAGCTCATGCGCGAGAGCCACACGCTGGCGATCGCCGAGGTCGCCGGCCGCACGGTGCTCGCCGTCGACGCCCACCACGACGACGACCGCGGCGGCATCGGCTTCTGGGACCTCACCGACCCCGCCGCGCCGGCGTGGATCGGCGACCTCGAGCTGCCCGACTACCACTACCCGGACGCCTACTTCCGCGTCGCGCTCTCCACCTTCTGGCAGGGCGACCTGCTCTTCGTGAGCGCGGGCTTCAACGGCGTGTTCGTGGTCGACGTGTCCGACCCGGAGTCGCCCGAGCTCCTCTCCCAGCACACCGAGGTCGGCTTCCTCGCCGGCAGCTTCCACGTGATCGGCAACCTCGCGCTCGCGTCGTCCGCGGGGCTGTCGAAGACGCTGATCTGGGACGTCGGCGACCCCGACGACTGGCAGCTCCTCGCCGACTTCGACGTGGCCGACGAGGAGGGTGTCGCCCGCCCCTACTACTTCGCCAACGTTGGCGGCCGGTACGCGATGTTCGCCCGCAAGGAGCCCGGCGGGGGCCCCGTGGTCTACGACCTCGCCGACCCCGGCGACCCGGTCCGCCTCGGCGCGGGCGACGCCCCCGACGGCGACGGCGGCTACGTCGCCCGCCACCACGACACGCTCTTCCAGGGCGAGTCCGAGTTCGGCCAGCGCTACGACTTCGCCGATCCCACCGAGATCGCCCCGGTCGCGCGTGTCGACATGGCCGGCGACTTCGACACGCTCGTGCCGATCGGCAACGTGGCCGTCGCGAGCGTGGACGAGGGCGCCGACCCGGGCATGGCCACGCTGGTGTTCCCGTGGGCCGAGGAGCCCGACGCCCGCGGGCCCACCGCCGAGCTCACCAACCCGGTCGACGGCGCCACCTGGATACCGACCTCGGGCCGCGTCGGCCTCTCCTTCGACGAGCAGATCGAGCCGAAGAGCGTCCACGCCGGCTCCTTCCGTGTGTGGCGCGAGGACGGCGCCGCCGTCGCCGGCCGCTTCTACGCGCAGGAGACGCTCGCGAACTTCGTGCCCGACGCCCCGCTCGAGCCCGACACCACCTACTTCGTGGAGGTGCCGGCGGGCGGGATCGCCGACGTGACGGGCAACCCGACGGAGGCGACGCTGTCGTTCGCGTTCTCGACCGGCGCCGAGGTCGCGGCGCGCCCGTGGTGATCCTGCTCGCCTGCCAGGGGGAGGCCCCCTCGCCCGCGGAGGTCGTCGCGCCCCTCGCCGAGCTCTCCGGCGAGGCCGTCGTCTTCGTCGGCGAGCCCGTCGGCTTCGACGCCGGCGACAGCGCCGGCGACACCTTCACCTGGGACTTCGGCGACGGCTCCTCGGGCGAAGGCATCGAGGTCGAGCACACCTACGCCGCGCCCGGCCGCTACACGGTCCGCCTCACGGCCACCTCCTCCGACGGGCGCACCGACATCGCCAGCGCCACCCGCGTCGCGGTGTACGAGCCGCTCGCGACGCCCCCGACGGCCTCGGGCCGGCTCGCGCTGCTCGACGGGGTGCTCTACGCCGCGCTGCCCGACGCCGACGAGATCGCCGTGGTCGAGGGCGGCGCCGTCGTCGAGCGCCTCGCCACCTGCGGCCACCCCGTGTCCGTGAGCGCCGCCGCCGGCACGCTCGCGGTCGCCTGCCGCGACGACGCCGTGCAGCTCTGGGACACCGCGACGCGCACGCTGCGCGAGGAGGTCCCGCTCCGCTGGGGGGCTCGCCCGACGGGCGTGGCGATCGACGGCGAGGACGTGGTGGTCGCGCTCGCCGGCACGGGCGAGGTCGTCCGCCTGTCCGGCGATGCCGTCGCCGTCGCGGATCCGCGCGCGCTCGCCGTCGCCGAGGGCGTGGTGTTCGCCCCGCGCTTCCGCTCGCCGGAGCAGGGCGGCGTCGTCAACCGCGTCGGCGAGGGCGAATTCGCGCTCGCGCTGGACCCCGGCCCCGACTCCGACACCGACGCGCGCGGCCTCCCCACGCTCCTCGGCGCCGTCGCGGTGAGGCCGGACGGGCGCGCGCTCGTGGTCGCCGGCGCGAAGGCGAACGTCGAGCGCGGCCTCCGTCGCGACGGGCTCCCCTACACGCACGAGACCGCCACGCGCGCGTCGCTGCGCTCGATCGACCCCGTCACCGGCGAGCAGCTCGCCCGCGACGGCTTCGACAACCGCGACCTCGTCGGCGCCGTGGCGTTCACGCCGCTCGGTGACAGGCTGCTCGTGGCGCACCTCGGCGCCGGCGTGGTCGACGTGCTCGACCCGTTCACGCTCACGCGCGTCGGCGGGTTCCAGGCGGTGGGCGTCGGGCTCGACGGGCTCGCCACCGACGGCGCCACCGCGTGGGTGCTCGCCTCCGTCGACAAGGAGCTCGTCGCCTACGACCTCGGCGCCGGCAACGCGGAGGTGGAGCTCGCCCGCGTCGCGCTCGGCGAGGCCGACCTCGGCGAGCGCGTGTTCCACTTCGCCGGCGACCCCCGCATGAGCGGCGACGCCTACCTCTCGTGCGCGAGCTGCCACCTCGACGGCGGCACCGACGCGCGCACCTGGGACTTCAGCGACCGCGGCGAGGGCTTCCGCGACACGCAGGCGCTCTTCTCGATTCCCGACGACGGCCCGTTCCACTGGAGCGCCAACTTCGACGAGCTGCAGGACTTCGAGAACGCCATCCGCGACCACCAGGCCGGCGACGGTTTTGTCGCCGACGAGGACCTCACCGACCCCCTCGGCGAGCCGAAGGCCGGGCTCTCCGAGGAGCTCGACGCGCTCGCCGCCTACGTGCGCGCCTTCCCCGTGCCCCGCTCGCCGTTCCGCGAGGAGGACGGCGCGCAGACCGAGGCGGCCCTCCGCGGCCGCGAGGTCTTTTACGCCGAGGGCTGCGACACGTGCCACGCCGGCGACGACGGCACGGACGCCGGCTTCATCGACGGCGAGCCCGTCCTCCACGACGTCGGCACCTTGCTCGAGACCTCGGGCGAGCGCGCCGGCGAGCCACTGACCGGGCTCCGCACCCCGAGCCTGCGCGGGCTCTTCGCGACCGCGCCGTACCTGCACGACGGCCGCGCGGCGACGCTGGAGCAGGCGCTCGTGGCGCACGGCGTCGCGAGCGACGCGGAGCTCGTGCGCTACCTGCTGGAGATCGAATGAGCTGGCGTGACGAGGTCCGCGCGTTGTCGGAGGCCCCGCGCGAGCTCTGGCTCGTCTACGCGGTGAAGCTCTTCGAGTCGATCGCCTACTTCACCGTCTACACGCTGCTCGCCATCTTCCTCTCCGAGGACCTCGGCTACAGCGACACCGAGGCGGGCGCGGTCACCGGGACGTGGCTCACCGCCGTGAGCGTGATGGTGTTCGGCGCGGGCTTCGTCGCCGACGCGATGGGCGTGCGGAAGGCGCTGTTCGTGGCGGTGCTCTCCACCGCCGTCGGGCGAGGGCTCCTCGCGCTCTCGGGCAACGAGACGGGCGTGTTGCTCGGCCTCGCCGCGAGCGTCTGGGGCATCGGCTGCCTGAAGCCCACGATGAACGCGGCCGTGCGCGCCTACACCACCGCCCAGTCCGTCGCGTACGGGTTCTCGTTCTACTACGTGATGATGAACCTCGGCGCCGTCGCGCAGGGGCCGATCATCTCGCAGTTCCGCACGTGGTTCAAAGCCGGCGCCACGCTGTACGGGCGCGAGTTCTCCTCCAGCGAGCTCGTGTTCCTCGTGGGCTTCGTGGTGTCGTGCCTCAACCTCGGGCTCGTCGCGCTCATGCGCGAGCCCGCCCGCGACGAGACCCACGCGCCGAAGCAGGGCCCGCTCGCGATCGCCCGCGACGTGCTCAAGGAGCGCGCGTTCTGGGCGTTCTTGCTCTTCGTCGCGCTGCTCACCTTCGTGCGCCTCATCTTCCAGCACGCGCACCTCACCTGGCCCAAGTACACGCTGCGCGCCTTCGCCGAGGACTTCCCGTTCGCGACGTACTGGTCGATCAACCCGGCGATGATCATCGTGATGACGCCGTTCGTGACCGCGTTCACGCGGCGGTTCCGCCCGTACCCGGTCATCGTCGTCGGGGCGACGATCAGCGCGCTGTCGGTGTTCGCGATGGCGTTCTCGACCACCGTGGCGGCGAGCGTGGTCTTCATCGTCACGCTCTCGATCGGCGAGGCGCTCTGGTCGCCGCGGCTCTACGAGTACACCGCCACGATCGCGCCCCGCGGCCGCGAGGCCTCGTACATGGGGCTCTCGGAGGTGCCGATGTTCGTCGCCAAGCCGATCGTGGGCTGGCTGTCGGGCTGGCTGCTCACGGCCTACTGCCCCTCCGACGGGTGCCACAGCCCCGAGCACATGTGGCTCGTCGTCGGCGCCATGACCCTCGCCGCGCCCGTCTTCATGTTGGTGTTCCGTCGCAAGCTGGAAGCGTAAGGGGTCAGGACTCTACTTTTTACCATTTCCCAGGAGCCCCCGTGCCCCCCCTCACCCGCGCCGAGTCGACCCACTACGAGGAGACCTCCCGCCACGCCGACGTGATGCGCTTCGTCGCGGCGCTGGACGACCCGCGGCTCGCGAAGTCCACGTTCGGCACGAGCCCGCAGGGCCGCGAGCTCCCGCTGCTGGTGCTCTCCGCGCACGGCGTGAAGACCCCCGCGGAGGCCCGCCGCCTCGGCAAGCCCGTCGTGCTCGTGCTCAACGGCATCCACGCCGGGGAGGTCGAGGGCAAGGAGGCGAGCCTGATGCTCGCCCGCGATCTGCTCGCCACGGGCGAGCTCCTCGGCGACCTCACCCTGCTCGTGGTCCCGCTGTTCAACCCCGACGGCAACGACGCGATCGACCCCGGCAACCGCAAGCTCCATCTCCCCAAGCTCGAGGGCCAGCTCGGGCCGGTCAGCGGCGTCGGCACGCGCGTGAACGCGTCCGGGATCAACCTCAACCGTGACTACATGCGCCACGCCTCGCTCGAGATGCGTCTGTTGCAGCGCAACGTGGTGCACGCCTGGTCGCCCGACCTCACGATCGACAACCACGCGACGAACGGCTCCGTCCACCGCTTCTCGATGACGTACGACGTGCCCCACACCGGCGAGAGCGGCCGCGGCGAGCCGATCGCGTACATGCGCGACACGCTGCTCCCCGCGGTGCGCGCCGCCGTGAAGCGCGGCCACGGGCTCGACACCGGCTGGTACGGCAACTTCGTCGAGGACGAGCGCGTGCTCGACGCCGCCGGGGTCGCCGACCCCCACGCGCCCGTGCGCGAGGGCTGGATGACCTACCCGCACCACCCGCGCTTCGGCAGCAACTACCGCGGCCTCACCGGCCGGATGGACCTGTTGCTCGAGTGCTACAGCTACATCCCGTTCGCCGAGCGCGTCCGCACCGCCTACGCGTTCGCGCTCGAGACGCTGCGCCACGTCGCGGCCCACGGCGACGACGTGCTCGCCCGCGTCGGCCTGCCGCCCCGCGACGAGATCGCCGTCCGTTACCGCCTCGCCGCCGAGGGCACCGTGGAGATCCTCACCCGCTCGCCCCGCACGCTCGACGGCGAGCCCACCGCGGTGACGATCCCGCACCTCGCGCGCTTCGTCGGCACCCGCACCGTACGTCGCCCGCCCGCGTACGTCGTCCCCGCCGCGGTCGGCGAGCATTTGCGCGGCCACGGCCTCGCGGTCGAGCCCGCGCCCGCGTCGGTCGAGGTCGAGGTCGCGACGATCGAGGCGCTCGGCGCGGAGGGCGGCCGCAAGATCCTCGAGGCCGCGCGCGTCGGCGAGCTCGAGGTCTCCTGGAAGGCCGACCGCCGCTCGCCCCCGCCCGGCGCCTGCCTCGTCCGCACCGACCAGCCGCTCGGGGCGGTCGCCACCTACCTCTGCGAGCCCGAGAGCGACGACGGCGCCGTCGAGAACGGGCTGCTCGCCGCGCCCGCCGCCGGCGAGGAGTACCCGGTGTGGCGATGCTCCTCCTCCTGAACGCCCGCCTCTGGGACGGCACGGGCGAGCCCGTCCGCGAGGGCGTCGACATCCTCGTCGACGGCGACCGCGTCGTGGAGATCGGCGACGTCGCTCCGCAGGAGGGCTGGCGCGTGATCGACGTCGCCGGCGACACGGTCATCCCCGGCCTCGTCGACGGCCACGTGCACCTGACGATGGACCCCGGCGCCCACTGGCGCGACGACTCGCCGGAGACCCACCGCGCGCTGATGCGCCAGCACCTGCGCGCCTACCTCGCGTGTGGCGTGACCACCGTGCTCGACCCCGCCGTTTTGCCCGCGGAGAGCGCGCTCGTCGCCGAGGTGCTCGCCGGCGAGCCCGGTCCCCGCTACCTCCACCTCGGCGCGCCTTTTTCGCCGCCCGACGGCTACGTCGCCGTCGTGGTCCCGGGCTTCCCGACGGTCGCGACGCCCGCGGACGTCGCCCGCCACTTCGACACCGTCGTGTCGCAGGGCGCCGTCGGGATCAAGACGACCGTGGAGGCGGGCTTCGGCCGCCCGATCTGGCCGCTCCACACGCCCGAGGTCTTCGACGCGATCCGCGAGGGCGCCGCCGCCCGGGGCCTCCCCGTCTACGCGCACGCCATCGGCCCGGACGAGCACCGGCTCGCGCTCGAGCGCCTCGCCCCGAAGGTGATGGTCCACCCGCCGGACCGCTACGACCCCGACGTGGTCGCGCTCGCGGCGGCGAAGGGCGTCTACGAGATGACGACGCTCTCCACGGTGGACTCCGCCCGCGCGCTCTGGGACCCCGCGCGCCTCGCCGACCCGCTCGTGCGCCTCGTCACGCCCGAGGTCGAGCTCGCGACCGCCGCCGACCCCGTCGCGCAACGGGGCTACGCGCGGGCGATGGTGGCCGCCGCGTACCCGCGGATGCCGCTGAAGGGGCTCGCGGCCGCCGTGGGGTTCAACGAGGGCACCGTGCGCCGCCGGCTCGCCCGCACGGCCGAGGCCCTGCGCGCCCTGCGCGACGCCGGCGTGCCGATCGTGATGGGGAGCGACAGCGGCAACTGGCCCGTCATCCCCGTGCTCTTCCACGGCCCGAGCTCCGTGCGCGAGGTCGAGCTGCTCGTCGAGGCGGGCCTGACGCCCGAGGAGGCGCTGATCGCGTCGACGCGCACGCCGGGGCGGATGCTCGGGCTCGCGAACACGATCGCGCCGGGGAACGTCGCCGACCTCGTGGTGGTCGACGGCGACCCGCTCGCGGACGTCTCCGCGTTGCGGAGCGTGCGGTACACGGTGCGGGCGGGGGTCGCGAGGACGCCGGAGGAGTGGATGGAGTAGCCCGCGGCTGCTCCACCCCGTCGCGCAGCTCCCTGCGATACACGCCCGGGACGAGGCGCCGACCGGCGGGGCGCGCCGCGAGCGCCGACCACTCGAACACGACGCGGAGGTTGTCCGGGTGCAAGCGCGGGCGCGGCTCGGGGGTTGGAGGTCCTCGACGCGTGGCGCCGCGTGGTCGCGGGCGAGGACCGGATGTGCTGGTACGCGTCCTCGCCCCGGTCGGACCGCGGATTCTGCGCGCGCTGCGGGACCACGCTGCTCGATCGGTCGAGCGCGGCCCCGGGCGAGGTGCACGTGGCGCTCGCGTGCGTGGACGGCGCGATCGACCGCGCCCCGCAGGCACACGTGTTCTGGGAGGCCCACGTCGACTGGGTCACGCTCGGCGAACCGCTGCCGAGGATCGAGCGCGGCGCGTCGGCCCTGCGGAAGTTCGGCGACATCCCCGAGAAGCCGTGAGCGGCTCCGGGGGGTCGGCGGACGCGCCGCAACCGAAGTCGGGAGGTGAGCACTCGCCTCTGTAGAACGGTTGCCCCCAGAAACCGAACTCCAGAGGCGAGCAATCGCGTCGGGAGAACGGTTGCCTTATGAAACCGAACTCGCGAGGCGAGCACTCGCCTCGGGAGAACGGTTGTTCGTCCGTCTCCGCGACCCCGCGGGCGCCGCACTGCGGCGTCGCGGCCGACCCTCCCCGCCGCGCGCGCCCCGGCGACACGCGGGCGGTGCTCGCGCGGCTGGGAGCCGGGCACCCGCGCTTGCGGCTACTCGGCGTCGTCGCGCAGATCCCGTGGATACACGCCGGGGACGAGTCGCCGGCCGGCGAGGCGCGCCGCGAGGGCGGACCACTCGAACGCCACGCGGAGGTTGTCCGGGTGCAGGCGCGGGCGCGGCTCGGGGGGAGGCAGGTCCTCGACGCGGCGGAAGCGCTGGATCGGCATCACTCGTCCTCTATTCCGAAGCGGCGGCGAAGGGCCGCGGCGTCGGCGTGGTCGAGGGGACGCAGGGTGTCGCGCTTCATGCGCACGAGCATGCGCGGCGTCGCGACGCGCAGGTGGACGCCTTCGATCTCGAGCGTCTCCGTCTCGATGTCGTCGAAGGAGAAGGCCTCGCCGAGGCGGGCGAGCAGGTCGACGGAGAAGGTGCCGTCGGGCGGCACGTAGCGGATCGCCGGATACTCGCCCGACAGGTCGTCGGCCGCGATCTCGTCGATGCACGGGTCGTCGAACACGGACCGGAGCGCCCGCTTGAGCCGCTCGACGTTGTCGGGCGTGGGATCGACGAACAGGTCGAGGTCCTGCGTGGCCCGCACGAGGCCCTGCGCCGCCATCGCCATCGATCCGACGAGCGCGTAGCGCACGCCCTCCCGCTCGAGGGCGCGGAGGACGGCGAGCGCCTGCTCGAACTCCATCCGAGCATGGTGGCGCCGCGTGGGGATGGGGTCAAGGACGAGACGGGCGCCGCCTCCCGCGCGATGCCCGGCCGTAGCGCCTCGCGGCCGCGCGCTACACTCGCGCGATGTCCCTGCGCCTCGGGCTCCTCCTGCTCGCCGGGTGCGGGGAGCCCGCCACGTTCGAGGACTGCGGCGGCGCCGCGTGCCGCGCGGCGATGGCGCTGCGGGAGTGGGAGGCGGACCCGGCGGCGACCGCCGCGAAGGTGGCGGCCCTCCCCGACGAGCTCGAGCGGACGCTGATCGTGGAGCAGCTCACCGAGGCGCACCCCGGCGACACCGCGACGTTGTGCGAGCGCCTCCCCGCGGGCGACGCGCAACGGCGCTGCCGGAAGCTGAACACCCGGCCGCACCTCGGCGTGCGCCCCCCGCCCACGCAGGCGCCCTCCGTGGCGCGGACGGCGCCGGGCCCGGCGTTGTCGGTCCTCCCCGTCGCGCCGCTCCCCCTCCCCGCGGAGCCCGCCGCGCCGGACACCTGCGGGGAGGCCGCCGCCCGGGGCGCCTGCGTCGACGGCGCCGCCCGCCGGGCCGCCCGCGAGGGCCACGCCGGCGCCGTGCCCGAGATCTGCGCGCGCCACGCGCGCGAACCGATGCGCGACGAGTGCGTGTTCGGCGCGGCGGAGGGGGTGGTGGAGGCGGAGGGCGCGGAGGGCTACGCGCGCGCCGCAGCCTTGTGCGCCGCGGCCGGGGCCTTCGACCGCGCGTGCCACACCCACCTCCTGCTCTACACCGTCCGCGCGCGGCCCCGCGCCGAGGCGATGACGGCCGACGACGTCTCGGAGGCGGCCCGCTTCGCAGAGGCCGTCCACGCCGCGTGGGCCGGCGACCCCGCCACCGGCGACGCCCACGCCGGCTGGTTCTGGGCGAGGTGGCTCGCCGGCGCGTACCACGCGTCGGAGACCGTGCCCGGCACGCCGCTCGTGCTCCTGCCCGAGGAGGCGCGCTCGCACGCGCGCGCCGCCGCCGTCGCGCGCCTGCAGGCGCTCGGCCGGCTCCGGGGCACGCTCGCGGAGCGCGTCGCCGCCGCGGAGGCCGCGCTGGCCCAGCGGCCCGAGCCCGTGCCGGACGGCGTGACCGTCCGCCCCACCCAGGGTCGCGTGGGCCCGGTTTGGGGCGCCGACGCGACGGCCGCGGACGCCGCCACCCCGGCGGTCTGGTACCTCGGCGCGGACCGCCGCCCCGTGGACCCCGACCCCGCCGTCGACCTCGCCCTGTGCGTGGTCGCCGCGGCCGCCCACGCGCAGCCGCTCGACACCGCCCTGCTCGCCGAGGCGTCCGCCTCCGAGACGCCGGTGGTCGCGCGCTACGCGAAGGCGGCGGCGCGGGTGGCCACGCGGGGCGGGCGGCCGTAGGTTCGGCCGCCTGACGGCCCGTCAGAGCCCGAACGCACGCCGGCGAACGTCCGGCGCCGGCGGCAACAACCTCGGGGTCCGCGCGGGCGCCATCCGCGCCGCCACGTTCCCGTCCACGCGCTTCCACGCGAACTGCCGGTTCACCAGCCACTCGCTGCCGTCGTCCGCGCGGTAGTGGTTGAGATCACGGTCGTAGCCGTCGATCGTCAGGAGGTACAGGTCCTCGAAGTACGGCTCGACCGCCTCGCCGACGTCGAGCCCCCGCGCGTCGAGGTCGGGCGCGTCGGCCACGAGCCGCTCGCCGTCCCAGGTGAGCGTGAGCGTGCCCACCACGTTCGGGTCGTGCCAGGTCCCCGCGAGCGCCTCGCCCGTGCCGGCCTCGTTCAGGAACGTGTCCGCCGTGCCGACGGCGGGCAGGTCGGCGAACGCCTCGAGCGCCGTCACCGCCGTGCCCGTGAAGTCGTCGGCGTAGCCGTTCGACAGGATCGCGACGGCCACGCGTTGCTCGGGCAACACGTAGAACGTCGATGTCATCGTCATCGTGTTGCCGCCGTGCGCCCAGAGCGGCACGCCCGCGTGATACCCCTCGTACCCGGACCACCCGAACGAGTTGACCATCAGGCCGTAGCCGTAGCCGAAGTCCGCCGCGTCGGTCGCCGGGTACATCGCCACCTGCGGCGTCGTCACCTCTGCGAGCAACTCGTCGCTCAGGACGGCCTCGTCGCCGTCGACGAGGAAGCCGGCGAGGATCGCCATGTCCGTCGCCGTCGACCACACGAGGCCCGCCGGGCGCGTGAACCCGGCGTCGTACGTGCCCTCGATCTCGACGGTCCCGTAGGTGTACTCGAGGTCGGCGAAGGGGTCGAAGGTGTCGTAGCCGTCCGGCAGGCCGATGCCGTAGCCGATCGCGTGGTCGCCGTCGGCCTCCACGGCGGAGCGGCGCGCGAGCGTGCGCGTCATGCCCAGCGGCGCGAACACGTCCTGCTCCACCACGTCGGGCCACGCGCGCCCGTCCACCCGCTCGGTCAGGAGCCCGGCGAGCGAGAAGTTGGGGTTGCAGTAGCTCCAGTAGAGCCCCGACGTGCCCGGCGCGTACTCGTTCTCCGCGAAGCGCCCCACCGCGCGGTCGTAGAGGTCGGCGTCGTCGGGCGCCTCCACCCAGGGGGTGTAGTCGAAGAGCCCGCTCTGGTGCGACAGCAGCTCGTGCAGCGTCAGCTCGCCGGCGAGCCCCGGATCGCTCGCGAACACGAGCTCGGGCACCACGTCGGCCACGGTGGACCCGAGCGTGAGCGCGCCGCGCTCGACCTGCTGCAGCGCCGCGATGGCCGCGATCTTCTTGGTGTCGGAGCCGATCTGGAAGAGCGTGCTCGTGGTCACGGCCTCGTCGGTGTCGGGGTGCTTCGTGCCGAAGCCCTCGGCGTACACGACCTCGCCGTCGACCCACACCGCGACGGACGCGCCCGTGGCGCCGGCGCCGCGCAGGTCTTGCCGCGCCGCGCGCCCGACCGCGTCCTTCGCGTCGGCCCACGGGTCCGGCGCGGTCCCCGTGTCGTCCGACGGGGTGGGCTCGCCCGTGTCGTCGGCGGGGGTCTTCACGTCGTCATCGGGCTGGGCACACGCGAGGAGGAGGAGCATGCGCGACAACGTACCGCGGGCGGGCCCGGCTTCCGGGCGAGCGCGCGCTCACCGAGGGAGTCGCCCCACCCCGCTCCCCGTCAGGATCCGCTCGATCAGCCGCGCGTTGTCGCCCTCGACCCGCCCGCGCGCGAGGAGCCGCTCGCGCATCTCCCCCGAGAAACGGGCGGCGACACGCTCGTAGTGCGCGGCGCGCGCCTCCAGCGCCCGGATCGCGGCCCACAAGGCGCGCTCCACCTCCTGGTCCTCCGCGAGCTGGAGCGCGGCCTCCGAGAACGCGTGGCCGACGTGGCAGCGGGTGAGCCGAAACCCCGCCATCTCGGCCTCGGTGAGCGTGCCGTGGCAGATCGGGCACACGATGGGCGACGCCATGCCGTCCACCTCGCCCTCCATCCGCGCCAGCTCGGGCGGGAGCACGCGGGGCCCCGGCCCGGCCGGCTCCCTCGCGAGCCGGTCGACGAGCGTCGAGATCTGCGCGAGGGCGACGACGTGGTCCACCGCGACGTGGCGCAGGGCGCTCGCGGGCATGTCGGGCACCTCCGCGTCGGTCGGGTCCTGCACGACGGCGACGCCGCCACGTGCCTTGATCGAGAGCAGCCCGGCGGTCCCGCAGTCGAGGTAGCCCGTCAGCACGACCCCCACGACGCGGGGGCCGTACGCGCGCGCGGCCGTCCGGAAGAGCGCGTCCACGGCGGGCCGGTGACCGTTCTCCGCGGGCCCCCCCCGCACCTCCAGCAGCTCGGCGCGGAACAACACGTGCAGGTTGGGCGGGGCGACGTAGATTTGTCCGGGCACGATCCGCTCGCCATCCGTCGCCCACTTGGCCGGCAGCGGCCCGGCGCGGCTGAGGATCTCGGGGAACGCGCTCGGCGTGGTGGGATGCAGGTGCTGCACCACCACGACGGCCGCGGGGAGATCCGACGGGAAGCCGGCGACGATCTGGGCGAGCGCGCGCACGCCCCCGGCCGACGCGCCGACGACGACGATGTCGCGGAGAGGCACCCCGCCAACGTTGCGCCGGCGGCGCGAGATTCAAGCGGACGGACTGTAAAAGGCTCTCCACTGGGCGCAGAGCGCGCGCACCACCTCCACGAGCCCGTCGATCCCCACGGGCTTGACGTGGTAGGCGATCACCCCGAGCTGGTTGGCACCCTGGACGTCCTGCGTCTCCTCGGAGGAGGACAACACGGCGACCGCCAGCCCGCGGGTCACCGGCGAGGCGCGGAGCTCCTCGAGGAAGGCGAGCCCGGACAGCCGGGGCAGCTTCAGGTCGAGCACCACCAGCGCGGGGAGCGGCAGATCGGCGCCGGTGCGCGTCCCGAGCCACTCCAGCGCCGCCTCGCCGTCCCCGACCACGTGGAGCGGCGGCGCCTCGCCGCACATCCGCAGGGCGGTCCGGAACAGGAGCACGTCGTCCGGGTCGTCCTCCACGAGGAGGAGCGGCGGCGCGATCACGAGCGACGCGCCTCGGCGAGGCGGATCCAGAAGCGGCTCCCCCGGCCGGGCTCGGACTCCACGCCGACCCGACCGTTCATGCGCTCGACCGCGCGCCGCACGATCGCGAGCCCGATGCCCGTGCCCGGGTACTGGTCCGCGCCGTGCAGCCGCTCGAACACCCCGAAGATCCGCTGCTGGAACCGCGGTTCGATGCCGATCCCGTTGTCCTCGACCCAGAGGCGGACGCCCTGGTCGTCACGGTCCGCGTGGATCCTCACCGTCGGCGCCACCCCCGGCTTCACGAACACCATGGCGTTGCGCACGAGGTTCTGGAGCGCCTGGGCGAGCGAGACGCGGTTGGCGAGGACCGTGGGGAGGTCGCCCTCGACCACGACCTCCGCACCGTGGGCTCGCACGTCCTCCGCGAGGTGGTCGAGCGTCTCGGCGATCAGCGGCCCCAGCGGCACCGGCTCGAGCGGCATCTCCGCGCGCCCGAGCCGGCCGTACGCGAGCAGCGCCACGACGAGCGCGTCGAGCCGCGCCGCCGCCGTGGCGATCCGCTCGAGGTAGCGGCGGCCGTCGCCTTCGAGCTGCCGGGTCGCGTGATCCTTCAGAAGGATCTGGCTGAACGACGCGATGGAGCGGAGCGGCGCGCGCAGGTCGTGGGCCACCGTGTAGGAGAAGTCGTTGAGCTCGCGCAGGGCGGCCTCGAGCGCCGCCGTCCGCTCCCGCACGCGGGCGTCGAGCCCCGCGGTGAGATCGCGCAGCTCCTGCTCCACCCGCCTCCGCGCGGTGACGTCCTGGACGATCACGCACCCGCTCGCGAGCCGGCCCTCCGCGTCCCGCACGAGCGAGAGGTCGCGGTTCACCCACACGGTTCCGCCGTCCGGCCGAAGGAGCCGCTCCTCGTTGGTGTCCACGCTGCCGCGCTCCGCGAGCACCTCCAGCATCGAGGTCGCCCGGGTGCGTTCCTCGGGGGCCACGAAGTCGACGTAGCGCGCCCCCACGACCTCCGCGGCACTCCGGCCGAGGATGTCGCAGAGCCGCGCGTTGGCCAGCGTGATCGTCCCCTCCGCGTCGACCTCCGCGATGCCGGCGAAGGCGTGGTCGAAGATCGAGGAGAGGCGCTCCTCGCTGCGTCGCAAGGCCTCCTCCGCGCGCCTGCGCTCGGTGACGTCGTCCACGAGCACCATCACGCTCGCCACGCTCTCCCCGCCCAGCTCCACCCGGCGGGCCGTCAGCAGGCAGGTGCGGTCGCCGACCTGAACCTCGAAGTCGTCGACCCGCCCGTCCGGCCGGGTGACCTGCGAGAGGAGGTCCCGAACGGCGGGCAGGTCCCAGCGCGCGCCGTGGATCTCGAACAGGCCGTGACCCTCGACGTCCTCCCGCCGCGACTCGAACAAGCGATGGAACGCGCGGTTGGCGGCGCGGACGCGGACCCCCGCGTCCACCACGAAGACCGGCTCGGGCACGGCCTCGAAGAGCGACTCGAGAAAGGCGCGCGTGCGCTCGGTCTCCACGAGGGCCGCCTTGACCACGTGGATGTCGGTCAGCATCAGCACTGCGCCGTCGATCCGGTTCTCCACCGAGCGGTAGGGGCGGATGCGCAAGGTGAACCAGCGGCCGTCGCGGTCCTGGATCTCCCGATCCATCGGGGCGAGCGTGTCGATCACGGTCAGCAGCGACTGCTCGAGCGTCGCGTCGTCGAAGCTGTGCTTGAAGTCCGTGATCCGGCGGTCGAGGTCCGTGGGGAGCACGTTGAACAGGCGCTCGGCCGCCGGCGTGATCCGGCGCAAGCGCAGGCCGCCGTCCACCAGCGCGATCGGGATGCCCACGCTGGCGAAGAGGTTCTCGAGGTCGGAGTTCAGCTCGCCCAGCTCGACGTTGCGGTGCTGCAGCTCGTCGTTGAGCGTCGCGAGCTCCTCGTTGGTGGACTGGAGCTCCTCCTTCGCGGTCTCCAGCTCCTCGTTGGTGGACTGGAGCTCTTCGTTCGCGGAGAGGACTTCCTCGTGGGCCGACCGCAGCTCCTCGTTGGCGGCCTCGAACTTCTCCACCATCGTCTGGTGGTAGGCGCGCGCGGCCAGCAGGTCCTGACGGAGGCGCGCCACCTCCTGGTCGCGGGCCTGCGACGACCCGCCGCCGCCCTCCACGCGTTCGGCGGAGGCGCCCGAAGGCCTTGCGGCCGGACGGAACATCACGAGGTAGTAGCGGCCCCCCGCGCCCTGGACCGGGATCGGAGACACGTCCAGCGTGACATCGTGAGTCTGGTCGTCGGCGCGGAGCTGGATCCCCTCCTTTCGGACGGGCAACCCGCGGTCGCGGACGTCCCGCAGCGCCCGGTCGAGGTCTACGAGGAGGTCCTCCCGAGCCATCTTCAGCAGGTGGAGGCTCGGTTTCCCCGGCGCGGGGCGGAGGTAGGGCCCGGTCTCGCCGCGCACGTGGACGATGAGGCCGCTCTCGTCCACCACGATGGAGGCCGGGACGAAGTGGGTCAGGAGGAACCGGTCGGCCTCGCGCCCCGGGTCGGCGAGGGGCGGCTCGGAGGCCTCCGGCTTCGCGCCGCCGGAGGTCGTCGTCGAGCGCCCAACGCCCGGCATCAGCGCGTCGAGGTGCACGGGCCGACGCGCGGCGACCTTCCGGTACAACCTGTGTGTCTTGTCCACCGGCTCGAACAGGCTGGTGAACGGTCCCACGGACTCCGAGGACCCCAGCAGCAGGAACCCGCCGGGTCGGAGCGAGTAGTGGAACATGGGGAGGACACGGCGCTGCAAGCCCGACCCGAGGTAGATCAGGACGTTGCGGCAGGACAGCAGGTCGATCCGGGAGAACGGAGGGTCGCGGGCGATGTCCTGTTGCGCGAACACGCAGTTATCGCGGACGCGTTTGGCGACCTGGTACCCGTCTCGACCCTCGAGGCGCTTGAAGTGGCGACGGAGGCGCTCGGGCGACACATCGCGTTCGATGCTCGAGTCGAAGACCCCCGCGCGCGCCCGCTCGATCGCGCTCTCGTTCACGTCGGTGCCGAAGATCTGGATCGGGAAGCTGGCGCGCGTGTCCGCGAGGTGCTCCAGCAACACGATCGCCAGCGAGTACACCTCCTCGCCGGTCGAGCACCCCGGCACCCACACCCGGATCGCGTCGTCCGGCGCCCTCCCCTCCAGCACGTGGGGCAGGACCGTGGCGCGGAGCGCCTCGAAGGCCTCCGGCTCGCGGAAGAAACACGTCACGTTGATGAGCAGGTCGTCGTGCAGCGCCCGGACCTCCGCGGGGTCGTCCTCGAGGCGACCGAGGTAGGCCTCGAAGGTCTCGACGCGGCGCAGCGCCATCCGCCGGGCGAGGCGGCGACGGATCGTCGTCTGCTTGTACTCGGCGAAGTCCACCCCGGTGGCGCCCTTCAGGAGCCGCAACACGCGGCGAATCCCGTCGCCCTCGGGGTCGAGGGCTCCCTCGTCGCCTTCCTCCCCCTCCGCGTGATCGCGGGCGAGGAACGGGTGCCGCGCCACGCGCGCCAGCTCCTCGGCGATGGCGCGGGGGGGGAGCACGTGATCCACCGCGCCCGTCGCCACCGCGCTCTGCGGCATCTCACCGAACTGGGCGCTCTCGTCCTCGGCGAAGGTGATCCCGCCGCCCGCCTTGATGGCGCGAACGCCTTCGGCCCCGTCCGACCCCGAGCCGGAGAGGATCACGCCGATCGCCCGCGCCCCGCGCGACACCGCGAGCGAGACCAGGAAGGCGTCGATGCTCGCGTGGTGCGCCTCCCTGCCCGGCTCCTCGCCGGCCGTCCGAACGAGGTCGCCGCCGTGCACGCGCAGGACGTCCCCGGGCCCGAGGACGTACACGTGGTCGGGGAGCAGGCGGACGCGATCCGTCCGGACCTCCACGACCGGGATCTGCGCGTCACGCCGCAGGATGTCCGCGAGGAGGCTCGGATGTCCGGGCGCGAGGTGCGGGACCAGCACGAAGGCCATCCCGGTGCCGGGCGGCACGTGTGTGATCAGCGCCCGGAGGGCCTCCAGGCCGCCCGCCGACGCGCCGACTCCCACGACGGAGAACCCTTCGGCGGGCGAGGGCGACGAGGGTCCCCCGCCTCTGCTCGACCACCCTTCTCGAGGCATGGCGAACGCTATTGCGTCGGACGGACCCGCACCAACGAATTCGGCAGGCGTCCCCGAACGTCAGCGCCGCTGCCGCTTGAGCTCCTCGAGCTGCTTTCTGGCCTCGGCCTCCGGGTCGGCCTTCGGCGGGGCCGGGGAGGGGGGCGCGCCCTTCGCATACTGCGCGCGCAGGCGGTCGAGCGGGTCGGCGGCCTCCTCGCGCGCGAGCACCTCGGCGGCGCCGCCCACCTTCCCGAACAGGATCTCCTCGAGCGCGTCGAGGGCGCCGTCGGCGGCGTTCGCGAGGCCGCGCCGAACCGCCTCCGCGCGGATGCGGGCGGCGAGCGAGCCGGGATCGGGAACGGACATGGCGGGAACCTAATCGGCGCGCGCTACCCTCGCGCGGATGTCCGCCGCGGACGGCGGCAGGTCGTCTGCACGGGCGGACGAGAGTGTTCGTCGCGGAGAAAGCGCGACGGCGGGCACCTCCACGAAGGCACGACAGGACGCTACTGCGCGTCCGTCGCCAGCCCGAGGGTGGTGGCCAGCGCCGCCTCGCGCGCGCCGAGCTGCTCGGCCCACGCGCCCTCCAGCACGCGGTAGGCCTCGAGCTGGTCGTCCATCTGCAGGAGGCGGCGCTCCAGCGCGTCGCGACGCATCGCGTCCTCGCGGGTGGCGGCGTCCGCGAGCTTCAGCTGCGCGAGCTCCCGCTGCATCTCGGCGACGACGCGGTCGCCCGCCGCGAGGCGCTCCTCGAAGGTGGGCGCCTTCGCGTAGGCGACCACGAGCGTGTCGAGGTCCCGCGTGTCGCCCCCCAGCGCAGCGAGCTCGGGGATCGACCCCAGCCCCACCTCGAGGGACTTCGTGACGGTGGACTGGGCCACGGCCCGCTCGGCCCGCACCTCGCGGACGACCGCCGCGCCCTGGTGGGCCTCACGCCACGCGAAGAACCCGAGGAGCACGGCCGGACCGGCGAGGTAGCGCACCGAGAACGTGGCCGCGCGCAGGGCCCACGCGCGCAGCAGGCGGCGCTCCGCGGCCGAGAGCCGGGTCCGCGCGGCCGGGACCGGCGCGGGCGCCGGCGCGACGGGCGGGGCGCGGAGCGGCGCCGGCATCACGATGGTGGCCGCGATCACGGGCGGCACCGTCGGCGGGCCCGGCTGCGCCCGGCGCAGGCCTTCGATCGACCGTCGCAGCGCCTCCAGATCGGTCGACGCCGCGGAGACGGGCGAGGACGGGCGGGCCTCCACACGCTCGCGGAGCGCCGCGCCGGCGACGCCGCCCTCGAGCTGGAAGCCGCGCTCGTAGAGCGCCTCGGCGAACGCCTCGCAGGAGGGGAAGCGGTCGTCGGGAGAAGGCCGGATGGCGCGCTCGACGGCCTCGGTCACCGCCGCGGGGAGGTCCGGCGCCAGCTCGGCGAGCGGCCGGTGGACCCCCTTGCGCGTGGCCGCGGCGGTGGCGAGCACGTCGCCACGGAGGAACGGCGTCTTGCCCGACAACATCTCGTAGAGGATGCAGCCCAGCGCGAAGACGTCGGTGCGCCGGTCCACCTTCGCGTCGATCGAGAGCTGCTCGGGCGCCATGTACCCGACCGTCCCGAGCAGCGTGCCCACCTGCGTGATCGGGGCGTCGCCGGCCTCGGTTGCGACCTTCGCGATGCCGAAGTCCGACACCTTCGCGAGGACGCCTCCCCCCATGACCGAGAGCAACACGTTCCCGGGCTTCAGGTCGCGGTGGAGCACGTCCGCGCGGTGGGCCGCCGCGACGCCGGCGAGGATCTGCGGGAACAGCGCCAGCGCCTCCTGCCGGTCGAGGCCGCCCTCGGCGAGCACGTCGCGCAGCGACGGCCCGTCGACGTACTCCAGCACGAGGCCGATCTGCTCGCCCACCTCGAGGATGTCGGTGACGGCGACGATGTGCGGGTGCCGGAGGTTCGCCTGGATGCGGCCCTCCTGCAGGAGCCGCTTCCCCATCTCGCCGCGCGTGTGGTGGAGGAGCTTCAGCGCGTGCAGCGACTCGAGCGCCGCGTGCCGGACCAGGTACACGTTGGCGATCCCGCCGGTCCCCAGCACCCCGAGGACGGTGAAGCGCCCGATCGTGTCGCCGACCTGCACCATGCGCCGGAGCTTACGACGAATGACCGAAGCTTTCAGGCCCGTGCACCCGTTCCGTCGTCACCGGTTAGTCCACCCGGCCCGATGACGACCGCCCCCGACCCCCAGCCCGGCTGGACGCCCGCCTTCGCGGCGTTCCTCGTCGCCACCGCGGCCTCGCTCGGGAGCCTCTTCTTCAGCGAGATCATGGAGCTCCCGCCTTGCTCGCTGTGCTGGTATCAGCGGATCTTCATGTTCCCGTTGCCGCTGGTGCTCGGCGCGGGGCTCGTCCCCTACGACCCGCGGGTCGGCCGGTACGCGCTGCCGCTCTCGCTGGGCGGGGTCGCCGTCGCGCTCTGGCACGTGTTGCTCTACGTCGGCGTCATCCCCGAAGAGGCCGCGCCGTGTACGGTCGGCGTGCCCTGCTCGCAGCCCACCTTCGAGCTCTTCGGGGTCCTCTCGATCCCCGCGCTGTCCCTGATCGCGTTCGCGACGGTGACGGCGTTCTTGATTGCCCAACGCAGGAGTGCCTCGCCATGAACCGAACCGCCCTCGTCCTCGGATCCGTCGCGGTCCTCGCCGGCACGTTCGCCGCCGGCGCGTTCATGTACCGGAATGAGGAGTCCCAGCAGGCCGCGATCCCCGCCGCGGGCCCCTCCCCCGATCGCCTCGCCGCGCTCGAGCGCGCGGACGCCCAGCGCCTCGGCGACCCCGCCGCGAAGGTCACGATCGTGGAGTTCTTCGACCCCGCCTGCGAGACCTGCGCCGAGTTCGCCCCCTACATGAAGGCGCTCGTGGATCGGCACCCCGGCAAGGTGCAGATCGTCTACCGCTACGCGCCGCTCCACCCGGGCTCGGACCAGGTGTCGGCGATGCTCGAGGCCGCGCGCAAGCAGGACAAGTACTTCGAGGCCCTCGAGATCATGTTCTCGACGCAGGCCACGTGGGCGTCGCACCACGCGCCGAACCCCGATGCGCTCTGGGGCCTGCTCGAGCAGGGCGGCCTCGACATCGTGAAGCTCCGCACCGACATGGTCGACCCCGCGATCGCCGCCGCCGTCGCCGAGGACGTGAAGGACGGCCGGACGCTCGGCGTGAAGGCCACGCCCGAGTTCTTCGTGAACGGCAAGCCGCTGCCCAAGTGGGGCATGCGCCAGCTCACCGAGCTCGTCCAGGCCGAGCTCGCGGCGAATTACTGATCACCAGGACGAGAAGGTCTCCCACCCGTCGTTGAACTCGGCGCCGTCGACGTAGCAGGCGCACCACGTGTAGGCGCCGCTCGGGCTGCAGGCGTAGCTCGCCCCGCCCCCGCCCTCGTCGTAGGCGTAGTGGATCGCTGAGGCGAGGCGGGCGGCGATCACCTCGAGGTCGCCGTCCACGACGCCGTCCTGGCGGTCCCACGCGAACCCGAGGCGGCCGTCGGGATAGGCGTGGTCGTTCGACCACACGCGGGCGGCGTAGACCTGCAGCGACACGAAGTGCTGCATCTGCTCGAGCGTGACGGTGGTGTCGCCGTACCCGTCCTCGCTCATCCAGACCGCGTTCATGAGCGGGGTGTAGGCGCGCCCGAGGTAGCTCTGGGCGGTGTTCGCGCTGTCGGGCCCCACCTCGGCCGCGCGGGCGAAGTGCTGGACGTACTCGTTCACCGCGGCCGAGCGCTCGGCGGTGGTGGTGTCCTCGACGCACGTGTAGTGGGGGTCGGTGTAGACCTCCTGGGCCCACCACGCGACGTGCAGGTTGGCCTGCTCCCAGAAGGTGCGGTCCTCGAGCCAGTCCTGTACGTACGGCTCGTAGACCGAGAAGTTCTGGGTGCCGTGGCCCATGCCGATGACGAAGACCGCGCCCTTCGCCGTGGGGCTGCCGGACGGGCCCTCGTACAACCCGCGGAACGCGTCGAGCGCGTCCTGGCGCACGTCGTCGTCGTAGCGCACGGTGGAGGGCAGCTCGTTGATCGCCCAGGTGTCGCCCGCGGACACGTCGTAGCCCTCGGCCTCCATGCGCCGGCGGAACTCGACGCCCTTGTCGTACCAGGAGCCGCTCTCCTCCTTCCACGTGCCCCAGTGGAACTCCGCCATCGCGTGGATGCGCGGGCCACGATCGTGCATCTCGCCGGCGACGCCCGCGCGCACGGTCGTCTTGTCGCCGCTCGGCGCGGGGATCGACAGGTAGTAGTCGGCGCAGGGCGACGGGTCGGCGACGAGCGCGTCGGCGAGCACGTTCCACGCGGCGGCGGTGTAGAACACCACCTCCGCTTCGGTCGGGCAGTCGCAGTCCCCGCAGTCGGACGCGCAGTCCCAGCAGGTCTCGTCGCCGTTGCAGGTGGCGTCGCCGCAGGTCGCGCCGGAGCCCTCGGCGCCGCCGGCGCCGCCCTCGCCGCCGCCGTCGGTCGCCGTCGCGCCGGTGTCGCCGGTGTCGCCGGCGGGGGTCGTCGCGTCCGACGTGTCCGGCTCGGGGTCGGGCTCGGGCGTGGTGGGGACGGGGCCGGCGTCGGCGACGTGGGTCTCGCCGGCGGAGCCGCAGGCGAGGAGGTGGGCGAGGAGCGTCATGCGCGGCGGAGCAGCAAGCGCCGTGCCGTCCGATGACCTCGGAGAGATCGGGCGAATTGGGGCGCCCGCGCTGTGGCGCGCCCGCCACGGGGTGCGTCGGGATTGCCGCGGCGGCGCGCTACTCCCGCGAGGCCCCGTTCGGCTCGTGGAGCAGTACGGCGGTGCCGTCCCGCAGGGACTCGGAGGCGTCGCGCGTGCCGTCGGCGCGGTCCACGGTCCAGCTCCCGTCCGTGAGGGGCACCATCACGGCGCGCACGCTGCGCGTCGCCACGTCCCAGAGGCGGATGCGCCCGCGCGGGTCGGTCACCACGCGCGTCTGCCCGTCCGCGGCGAAGCCCGCGCGATCGACCGCCGCGACGCGTGGCGCGAGGTCGGCCACCGGGTCCGGCGGCTCGACGGGCGGAGGGGGCGCGGGCGAGACGGCCGGCTCGCCCGTGACGAGGTCGACCCCGACCTCGCCGAGGCGCAGGCGGTCGCCGTCGAGCGCGAGCGCCGTCGCTCCGAAGACCTCCGCCCGGTAGACGCCCTTTCCGGACTTCAGGTCCCACACCCGCACGATCCCGTCCTCGCCGAGCGCGGCGACGCGCGTGGCGTCGACGGCGACGCGCAGCACGGGCGATCTCCCCGCGTAGAGCGGGAGGCGCGGGCGGCCCGTGTCGGTCTCCCACACCCGCACGCTGCCGTCGTCCGACCCGGTGACGAGCAGCGCCCCGTCCGGCGTGGCCGCGAGCGCGCGCACCGGGCCGGCGTGCCCGTAGTAGAGCGCCACCTGCGCGCCCGTCCGCAGGTCCCACCCGCGCACCACGTCGTCGGCGTGCGCCGTCCACAGGCGGCCGTCGGACGTCGACAGCATCGCGCTCACCGCGCCCGCCGGCCGCACGGGGCCCGGTCCCACCGGGATGGTCGAGCGCTCCCCGCCCCCCATCGGCTCCCAGTGGCGCCGCTGCCCGTCCGCCTCGATCGCGGTGAGGCGCTCCTCCTTCGCGTGCCACTTCATCGCCACGTACGTGCCGACGCCCGTCCGCCCGAACGCGGGCAGGTCCCCGCGCAGGACCGAGAGGGCGTCGCGCCGGTTGCGCTGCCACACGAGGATGCGGCCGGACGCCGTGGCGGCGGCGAACGCCCGCCCGTTCACGTCCCACGCGCCGGCGAGGCCCGGGGTCTCGCCGGGATGCTCGGGCTGCGGCTCGACGGCGATCTCGCCCGTCTTCGCGTTCACGATGCGCACGTGCCCCTCGACCACCGCGAGCGCGACCTTCTCGTCCGGCGAGATCGCGAGCGGCCGCGTGGCCTCGGGCCACAGCCGGTGCGGGCTCGTCGCCTGCAGATCCAGCCACGCCCGCGACCCGCTCGGGTGGACGAGCACCGCGAAGCGCCCGCGCGAGAGCGCCGGGTCCACGCGCCACGGCGGCCCGGGCAGGTCGACGCGCTCGGCCACCTCGCCGGTCTCGAGGTCCCACGCGACGGCCTCGCCGGGGCCCGACAAGGTCCAGAGCCACGACGCGCCCGTGGAGAACGCGAACCAGTCGCCGACGTCCTCGGGGGGACCCTCGAACGTGTGGCGGATCTCGCCGAACCGCAGGTCCCACACCTCGATCGTGCGGTCCGCGTAGAGCACGCCGAGCAGCCGGTCGTCGGAGGAGAAGGTGGCCCCCACCACCGGCCGGCCCGCGGGGACCAGCGCGCGGTCGAAGCGACCCATCAGGTTCTTCCAGATGCTCACCCGGTCGCCGTCGGCGGCGGCGGCGAGCTGCTCGGTCGTCGAGACGGCCAGCGGACGCTCGCGCGGCACCGACGGCAGCGGCGCCTCGGGCACGTCCAAGAGCCGCAGCGTCGCCGTCTCGTCGAGGTACGCGACCTTGCCGCCCTCGAAGCGCGCGTCCCGCACCGGCGCGGCCACCTCCAGCACGGCGACTCGGCGGGCGAGATCGATCACGTCGAGGCCGCCGCCCGCCGCGGCGAGCAGGTGCTTCCCGTCGGCGGCGAACCGCAGCGCGCGGGGCGTGCGGGCGAGCGCGAACGCGGGGACGTCGGCGGGGGCCTCCTCGCGGACCACCTCGGCGAGCACCACGACGTTGCCGCCCCCCTCCTCCGCGCCGGGGCGCGCGCCCGCGGCGGCGAGCCGCATCCCGTCCGGGGCGAACGCGAGCGCCGTGACGGGGCCGGCGAACACGGTCCAGGACCGCCCGCCCTCCGGGCGCTTCATGTCCACGAGGCGCACGTCGCCCCCGCCCGTGCCCACGCCGATCCGCCAGGGCTTCGCCGGGTCGATCGCCACCGCGACGGCCTCGGTGACCGACGGCGCCGCGCGCAGCCTGCCCTCGCCGGCCCACACGGTGCCGTCCTCGCCGGCGAGCGCCACGGCGCCCCGGTGCAGCGCGATCGCCACGGGCCGGGGCGAGGTCGCCCGCCACGCGAGCGCTCCGGTCCCCGCGTCCCAGACGTGCAGCGCGCCCTCCGTCCAGGCGGCGACCTGCTCGCCGTCGAACGCGAAGGGTCCGTCGAAAGTCGGCCCGATCGCGACGGAGGCGTCGCCGCTCCGCACCGACCAGCCGCTCCCGTCCCGCACGAGCGACCGAGCGCCCACGACGGCGACCGCGTCGGGACGGGGCTCCCCAGCGATCGGCGCGGCGGCGACGAGCTCGCGGAGCTGGTCCACGTTGCGGTGCATCGGCGGCTCGAGGCTGGGCACCGGCCGCCGGAACGGGAGCGTCCCCGGCTCCTCCCAGATCGCCGACCAGCCCACGCCGTCGGTGGCCGCGAGGCGCAGCCCCATCGGCGCGAAGCGCACGCGCAGGTCGCCGCCGGTCTTCGGGGCCGCCTCGCGCAGCACCTCGACGGCCGTCGCGATCTCGAACGCGCGGATCCTCACCCCCGTCGCCTCGCGCACGGCGATCGCGAGGTGCCGGCCGTCGGCGGAGACGTCGACGTCCTCGACGCGCCCCTCCCCTACGTCGAAGGTGTTGCGCAGGTTCCAGTGGTAGACGTCCCACACCTCCACGCGCCCCTCGTCGCGCCCCACGAACGCGACGGGCTCGCGCGGGTGCAGCGCGATCGCGTAGGCGGGGCCGTCGCCGAAGGCGCGCACGAGCCGCCCGGTCTTCACCTGCAGGACCGCGACGCCGTGGCGGTCGCCCGTCGCGAACGCGCGCGCGCCCGTCTCGTCGAGGCGCAGGTCCGTGATCCTCCCCACGTCGGGATCGCGGCGCCAGCGGCGCTTGCCGTCGAGCACGCCGCGCGCCTCGATCGCGCCGTCGGAGCCGCCGGCGACCACCGTGTGAACGTCCGGCGAGGCCACGTGGGTCCACGTCCGCCCGCGCAGCGCGCCGATCATCGCGCCGCCGCGGAAGTCCCACGCGCACGCGCGGCCGTTGGCGCCGAGCAGGACGAGGCCCGCGCCGTCGGGCGAGATCGCCCCGTCGCGGGGAGGCAGCGTCGCGTCCGGGCACGCGAGCGCCTTCGCGCGGGGTGCCGCGCTGATCGCCTCCACGCCCACGCCCGCCGCGTCCGCGGTGACGACGCCGGCGGCGTCGGGGATCCACGCGAGCAGGTCCCCCTCGAGCTGCCGCAGCAGCTGCGCCGGCGGCACCTCCTGCGGATCGAGCCGCGTGACGGTCTGCGCGAGCGCGGCGCCGAGGACGAGGATCGAGGCGAGCACGGGGCGGGGTCAGCTCTTCTTGTGCTTCCGCGACCGGGCGCGGGCCGGGCGCTCCTTCGTCAGCTTCTCGTAGCCCGGGAGGTCGGACAGGTCGGGCAGCACCACCACCTCGATGCGCCGGTTCAGCGCGCGACCGGAGGCCGAGCTGTTCGGCTCCACCGGCTTGGTGTCGGAGAAGGTGGCGGCGCTGACGTGGTCCTCGGGGAAGCCCTGCGCGATCATGTACTCGACGACCGCGATGCTGCGCGCCGCGCCGAGGTGCCAGTTGTTCGGGAACTTCTCGGTGTGGATGTCCTCGTTGTCGGTGTGGCCCTCGACCTGGAAGTCGTGGTCGGCCGCGCGGCGCTTGAGCAGGCGGGTCAGCTCCCCGATGCTCTCCTTGCCCGCGGCGGACAGCTCGGCGGACCCGGAGGCGAAGAGCACGTCCGACGCCATCCCGATCGTGACGCGCCCCTCCACGACCTCGACCTCCAGCACCTTCCGGTCGATGAGCGGCTTCAGGTCGGCGATGAGCTCGCGCAGCTGCGCCAGCTGCGCGTCCGCCCGCTTCTCCATGCGGTCGATGCGCGCGTGGAGGCGGTCGTTCTCCTCCTTCACCTTCACGTACTTCGACTGCGACACGCAGCCGGTGGCCAGGAGCGCGGCGAGGATCCAGATGCGCATGCGTACCTCCGCGCCCCTGATAGCCGGCCGCTTGAACAGCGCACAGGCGGCGCCTACTTCCGGAGGGATGCCGAACGCCTGGGTCGAATTCGTCAAGGCCGCCGCGCGCCGCCCCCGCGACGTCGCCACCGTGTTCCCGACGTCGCCGCAGCTGGCGCGCCGGCTCGCGCGCGCGGCGTCCGAGGGCCCGCCCGGCCCGGTCGTCGAGCTGGGCGCCGGCACCGGCGCCATCACCCGCCACCTGCGCGAGGTGTCGCCCGAGCTCGTCACCGTCGAGATCGACCCGGACATGGCCGCGTTCCTGCGCGCCCGCTTCCCCGAGGTGCGGGTGGTGTCCGCCCACGCGGAGGACCTGCGCGGGATCGTCGGGCGGGGCTCGGCGAAGGCCGTGGTGGCGAGCCTCCCGTGGAGCCTCCTCCCGCTCGCGACGGTCGACCGCATCCTCGCGGCGGTGCACGAGTCGCTCGCGCCGGGCGGCGTCTTCGCGACGTACCTGTGCGTCAACGCGGCCTGGCACCCGCGCGCCCGCGCCTTCACCAAGCGCGTCCGCGCGCACTTCCCCGACGCCGACGAGGGCCCCCTCGAGTGGCGCAACCTGCCGCCGGCGATCGTGTGGACCGCGCGGCGCGAGGCGGGGTAGCCTCTTCCATTCCCATCCGGAGCGGACACGCATGCTCGCCCTCCTCGCCCTCCTCGCCCACGCCGCCGACACCCCGCCCGCCGACGACGCCTTCGACATGGACCGGGGCGCCGGCGAGCTCGCCGACGACAAGATCGCCGAGGTGATGAAGAAGAACGGCTGGCAGGTCGCGGACTGCTACGCCAAGAACGCCGCGAAGGGCCAGACCGGGCGCATGATGCTCGAGTTCGAGATCGCCGAGGACGGCACCGTGAAGGCGACGAAGCGGCTGGAGTCCAGCCTCGAGAACCCGGCGCTCGAGGACTGCGTCGCGGGCGCGGTGAAGAAGTACAAGTTCCCGGCGCCGGTCGGCGGCACCGTCGTGAAGACCTGGCCGTTCGTCTTCTAGGCGCGCCTCGCCTGCACCCCGTGGGCCTCGTCGAGGGCGGCCTCCAGCCGCGCGACCTGCTCGCGGAGCGAGACGATCTCGCTCAGATCGTCGATCGTCACGATCATGAGGCGCCGGTCGAGCCCGTCGAAGATCGACACGGTGAGCTCGGCGACGAACTCCGTCCCGTCCTTGCGCATGCAGCGGATCTCCGGCCGGAACGCGCGCCCGCGGCGCTTGAGCCATCCGCTGAAGAGATCCACCTGGTCGCCGATCCCGGACGGGTGAAGGTCGCGCCCCTTCTTCGTCCGCCACTCGTCCTGCGAGTAGCCGAAGAGCTTGCACGCGGCGGGGTTCGCCTCGATCACGAGCGCGCTGTCGAAGTCGATCACGAGGATGGGCTGGGAGGCGTGCGTGAAGGCCGCGCGCGCCTGCAGGAGCGCGCCCGCCTCCCGCGCGGACATCGGCTCGGGCGTGGCCTCCGCGAGCTCCCGCAAAAACACCGCCACGCCCGTGGCGCCCACCGCGCGCAGCGTGACGTCGGCCGCGAAGCGTCGCCCGTCGTCGCGGCGGAAACGCACGGAGGCCACGCGCGCGAGGCCGTACAGGTGCACGTCTCGCGCCACGCCCACCACCGTGTCGCTCTCGGGGGCCACGAGGTCCTGCCAGCGGAGCAAGGCGAAGGCGCCCGGCCCGAGGCCGAACGCGGCGCACGCGGCGGCGTTGGCGCGCTCGATGCGGCCCGTCTCGAGGTCGCACACGAAGACGGGCGAGGGCGCCACGTCGAGGACCCGGCGCAGGCCGGCGTCCCTGTCCGGGACGTCGACGCTCGCGGACCGCTGGCCCATGACGGCATCGTACCCCCGCGCGCACCGGCAGGCAGGGTCTCCCACGAAGGTCTAATGAACCCGGTTGACGCGACGCGGGGGCCTTGCCAGGGTGCCGGGGCATGATCCTCGCGCTCCTGGGGGCCGCGCTCGCCGCCGGCGCCGTCGCCGTCGTGTTCGACGTGCCGCTCGCCGGCGTGCTCGTGCTCGCCGAC
>JBMOQZ010000121.1:0-2590 GCA_049322475.1 Myxococcota bacterium
CAGGGGTGGTCGCCCGTGTTCGTGCGGCTGGAGGTGGCGTCGGTGCTGTTCGCGGCGCTGGGCGCGGGCGTCGCCGAGCGGCTGCGCGAGGGGGGCGCGTGGGTGTACGTTCCCGCGGGGATGGTGCTCTGGGCGATCGGAGGTGCCCTTTGATCGAGCTGAACGGCGTCCGCAAGACCTACGGCCGCACCGTCGCCGTCGAACGCGTCGATCTCGCCGTCGGCGCCGGCGAGCTCGTCGGGCTCATCGGCCACAACGGGGCCGGCAAGAGCACGGTGCTCAAGATGATCGGCGGGCAGCTCCTGCCGACGGAGGGCACGGTGAAGGTCGGCGGCGTCGACGTGCGCGAGGACCCCAACGCCGCGCGCGAGCGCCTCGGGCTCGTGCCCGAGGACGTCGCGCTCTACGAGTACCTCACGGCGCGCGAGTTCCTCGAGTTCGTGATCGACGTGCGCGGGCGCGGCGATCTCGCCGAGGGGCTCGCCGTCGCCGGGCTCGGCGCCGACGCCGACCGCCTCATCCGCGAGTACAGCCAGGGCATGCGTCGCAAGACGGCCATCGCCGCGGCCGTCGTCGCGAGGCCGCCGGTGCTCGTGCTCGACGAGGCGCTCAACGGCCTCGACCCGCCCAGCGCCGCGCGCGTGAAGGAGCACCTCCACGCGCTCCGGCTCGCCGGGACGGCAATCCTCCTGTCCACGCACGTGCTCGAGACGGTCGAGCGGCTCGCCACGCGGGTCGTCATGCTCGCGCACGGCCGGGTCGTCGCCGACGCGGCGGTCGAGGACATCGGCGAGGCGGGGCTCGAGCGGATGTTCCTCGAGCGGATCGGCCAGTCGGTGGGCGGGTAGGGCGTGTTCGACCGCGTCGCCGACGGCGTCTTCACCACCACGCGGGCCCAGCGCTTCTGGGGCCTCGAGACGGGCACGCGCGCCACCGTCGTGCGGCTGTCCGACGGCGGGCTCCTCGTCCACAACCCCGTCGCGCTCGACGCCGCCACGCGGGCGGCGGTCGACGCGCTGGGCGAGGTCCGGGCGATCGTGGCCACGAGCCTCTTCCACCACCTCTACGTCGGCGACTGGATGCGGGCGTGGCCGGACGCGGTCAGCGCCGCGTGCCCGGGCCTCCGCGAAAAACGCCCCGACCTCTCGTTCGCGCACGTGCTCGGCGACGAGCCCCACCCCGCTTGGGCCGGGGACCTCGCGCAGGTCGCGTTCACCGCGCGCTTCGAGCGCGAGGTCGTGTTCTTCCACGCGAAGAGCCGCACGATGATCTGCGCCGACGCGCTCCTGAACCTGTCGCGGCACCCCTCCGCGGCCACGCGCACGGTCGCGTACCTGATGGGCAACACCGGCCCGGGGAAGGGCTGGCCCGAGCGGATCGCCGTACGAGATCGCGCGGCGGCGCGCGAGCAGGTGGAGCGCATCCTCGCGTGGGACATCGACGGCATCGTGCTCGCCCACGGCGAGCTCGTCGCGGGCGAGGGGCGGCGGACGGTGGCCGAAGCGTACGCCTGGCTCTGACGCTCAGCGCAGGGCCGCGAGCTTCCGCAGGATCGCCCGGTTCGCCGACCAGGTGCCGCCGCGCAGCCACACGGGGCGAGGGGGCACCTCGCCGCGCGGGTGGTCGTTGATCTGCAGCCAGGGGACGTCGCCGGCCTTCGCGGCGTGGAGCATGCGCGTGGCGTGGCGCACCTCGCCGGGCTGGGCGTGGTCGGGGTCGGCCTGCAGGCGCACGTACCCGCAGCGCAGCGCGCCCACGTGGCGCACGGCCTCGCGCGGGCGCCAGTAGGCCTCGTCGTCGAGCGCGTGGCCGTCGGCGGGCGCCATCTTCGTGCCCCCGGCCGTCACGATCTCGCGGTCGCAGGGGCCTTCCCAGTCCACGAGCCAAGAGACGTCGAGCTCGTCGCGCCAGCGGGCCAGCGCGCCGGCGGCGGCGGCGACCCCCAGCGAGAGCGAGAGCACGCCCACGCGCGCGTGAGCCTCGCGCATCCAGCGGATCGCGACGCGGAGGTCGTCCTGGTGCTCGGGCCCGCCGAAGTCCTCGGCGCCCCAGCTCTCGCCGCGGCCGGCGGGGTCGAAGGTGAGCACGGCGTAGCCGAGCCGCGCGATCTCCGAGGCGGCGACGGGCCCGAGGAAGCCCTCCAGCCCGGCGCGGCCCTCGTGGATGGCGGGGCTCACGACGAGGCCCGGCAGCGCGTCGCCGTCCGCCGGGCGCGTCACACGCGCGGCGAGGCGGTAGCCGGCGGTCGAGACGAGCTCGACGTCCTCGCGGGCGAGCGCCACGCCCGAGCGCACGTCGCGGGCGCGCCGGACCGTCGCCTGCGCGCGGCGACCGAGGGCGCGGGCGAGCCGGGCGGCGTCCATGCGGCCGTCTATCCCGGCGCCCCGTACCCTCCGATGGTAGGATGCCGCCCATGCTGCTGCTGACCGGGATCTTCGCCTGCATGCCCGAGCCGAAGTGCGACGCGGGCTACGAGCTGAACGCCGACGGCCTCTGCGTGGTCGACACCGGCACGACCGAGACCGACGCCGACACGGACGCCGACACGGACACCGACACGGACACCGACACGGACACCGACACGGACACC
>JBMOQZ010000122.1:0-23285 GCA_049322475.1 Myxococcota bacterium
GCGGCCCCCGCGCCCGAGGCGCCCCCGCCCGTGGCGCCGGAGGTCGCGCCGGTGGCCGCGGCGCCGGAGGTCGCGCAGGCCCCGCCCGTGCCCGAGCCCGTCGTCGCGTCCGTCGCGCCCGTCGCCAAGCCCGCGCCGCCGAAGCCGGCGCCCGTCGCGAAGGTCGAGCCCGTCGCGAAGGCCCCCGACCCCGTCGCGGAGCCGAAGCCGGCGCCGCTCGCCGTCGCGGCCGTGGCGCCCGTGCCCGCGCCGAAGGCCGCGCCCCCCGAGGCCGCGCCCGTCGCCGAGACCTTCCTCGAGGACGTGTCCGTCGACGTGTCCGCCGCCAACGTGGTCGTGAGCGCCACGTTGTCCGGGAAGGCGGTCCGCCCGTTCCACTACCTCGACCAGCAGGCGGGCTCGGCGGGCACCACCCGCTACGTCGTCAAGCTGAAGGGCGTGACGACGAAGGCGGGCGTCTCGCGCCTGCCCGTGGCGGCGCCCGGCGTGCGCGGGGTGACGGTCCGCCAGGACGGCGGCGCGGTCGTGCTCGCCGTCGAGTGCGACTGCACCGACGAGGACCCCGTCCGGTTCACGCAGAGCGGCACCTCGTTCCAGCTCGTCGTCCCCACCACCCGGTGATCCCGGAGCCTCCATGCCAACGTTGGGCCTCTTCCTCGCCGTCGCACCCTCTCTCGTCGCGCGTGTCGCGGCCCAGGAGGCGTCCGAGGCGCCCGCCGCCGAGCCCGCCGCGGTGACGCCCGAGGAGATGGAGGCCCTGCGCGAGCGCCTCCGCCAGCTCGAAGCCCAGCTCGACGAGCAGGTCCGGGCGACGGAGGCGAACGCCCCCGAGGAGATCCCGCTCGACCTCGAGACGAAGGTGCACGGGTACGTCGACGCGAGCCTGCGGAGCTACAACGGGCGCCGGTTCCCGCTGCTCTTCCGCCTCGGAAGCGCGGTCCTCCGCTACGACGGCAACCTCGACCACAAGGCCTTCTTCTCCACCGAGCTCCTGTTCGAGGCGACCGACCAGGAGACGCTGCTCCGCATCGAGAAGGTCGACATGGCCGTCCACGTCTCGGACGCGCTGCACGTCTCGGGCGGCAAGACGATCACGATGCTCACGCAGCAGGACGACATCGGCATCGCGGGCGCCTACCGCTTCCTCGCGGTCACGCAGCCCGAGACGCTCGAGCCCGAGACGTCCGACTCGACGCTCCCGCTGCACTCGCTCGGGCTCCGCGCGACCGGCACGTTCCCGGTCGGCTTCTGGCAGCTCCGCTACGGCCTCGACGCGTCGAACGGGCGACGCGCGCTCTACGGCGAGATGGCGCACGTCTGGGACTACGACGCCATGAAGGCGATCACGGCCGGGCTGTGGGTGGAGAGCCCGGGCGGGCTCACGCTCGGCGGCGTGGGCTACGTCGACATCCTCGACGCCATCGGCATCCCCGAGGGGCAGCAGGGCCTCGCCGAGGACTACGTGGAGATCATCGGCGCGGGGCACCTGCGCTACAACGGCCCGAAGCTCGACCTGCTCGGCGAGGTCTTCTACGTCCGCCACTCGCCCGCGGCCGACTTCGCGGACGCGGCGAGCAACGTGAGCGGCTACCTGCAGGGCGGCTACAAGGTCCGCAAGACCACGCCGTACGCCCGGTTCGAGCACAACCAGCGAGGCTGGAACTCGGAGGTGTACCGCCAGCTCTCCGAGCCACACGTCATGACGAAGGGCACGGTCGGCCTGCGCTACGACTTCGCCGTCCACGCCTGCACCAAGCTGGAGTTCGGGTACAGCTACGAGACCGACATCGACCTCGACGACGGCTCCACGAGCATCCGCCCGGTGAACCCCAGCGGTCTCCTCCAGCTCGCGGCGGGGTTCTGAGATGTCCGACTTCGAGATCGAGCGACGCAGCTTCTTCGCCGGCGCCGTGGCCGCGCTCCTCGCGCCGCCGATCTTCGCGCAGGAGGCGGACCGCCCGCTCATCCTCGTGTTGACGAGCGACACCGTGCCGCGGTCGGCCCAGATCGCGGCGACCTTCAAGAAGTCCTGCGACTTCGCGACCCGCATCTCCTACCAGATCGGCGACGAGGTCGACGCCGGCGCGTTCATCGCCGACAACATCCGCGATCAGGGCGTGTCGCTCGTGTTCGCCGTGGGGCCGCTCGCGCTGAAGATCGCGACCCGCGAGTTCACGGGCACGCCGATCGTCTTCTCGGAGGTGACCGAGATCCCCCAGACCGGCGGCACCGTCGTCGGCGTCTCCACGCGGCTCGACCCGCAGGGGATGATCGAGCGCCTCAAGAAGCTCCACCCGGGCATGACGCGCATCGGGCTCCTCCACGGGAGCGCCGCGGACGACCCCTACTGGGTGCACACCACCGCGATGGCCGGCGCGCTCGGGCTGAAGCCGGTGGTCCGCAGCGTGACGACCCCCGAGGAGGTCGAGAACGCGTTCAAGGCCCTGCTCTCCAGCTCGGACCTCGTCTGGATCCAGCAGGAGCCGCGCATCTGGACGGCGACCGTGCTCTCCCGGGTGTTCCACGAGGCCAACCTCCAGAAGTTCCCCGTGGTTTCCTTCAGCCGCACCCACCTCGAAGCCGCGAACCCCCCCGCCATCGTCGCCTATGGGCACCCCGACGGCGTGGCGCAGACCGCGGCCCAGATGGCTCGCCAGATCCTGCTGGACGAGCCGCCGCCCCTCTACAACTACGTCACGCCCATGCTCGTGGGGCACATGCGCTCGATGAGGAGCGTCGGGATGACCGTCAGCGCGAAGACCGCCGAGCTGCTCGACGAGCTGATCACGAAGTAGGCGTCAGCGGACGAAGCGGTACCCGCGCCCCCGTACGGTCAGGATGTGACGGGGCTCGACCGGGTCGGGCTCGAAGAGCTTGCGCAGGCGCAGCACGTAGTTGTCGACGGTGCGCTCGGTGGGGAAGCGGTCCATGCCCCACACGCTCTCGAGGATCTCGGCGCGCGTGAGGAGCTCGCCCTCGCGGGCGACGAGGAAGGCGAGCAGCGCGCACTCGGTCTCCGTGAGCGTGACGCGCCCCTCGTTCGTGACCGCCTCGCGCGTCTCGAGGTCGGCGCGGTACGGGCCGAGCACGACCTCGCGCGACGTGGGCACGCCGCGCGGCCCCACGTGCCGGCGGATGAGCGCGCGGACCCGAGCCTTCAGCTCGTCCATCGCGAAGGGCTTCACGAGGTAGTCGTCCGCGCCCGCGTCGAGCCCGGCCACCTTCGCGGGCGTCTCGCCGCGGGCGGTCAGCATGAGGATCGGCGTGGTGACGCCCTCCGCGCGCGCCCGCCTCGCGACCTCCAGCCCGGAGATGCCGGGGAGCATCATGTCGAGCAGGACGAGGTCGAACGGCTCGGCGGCGAGCGCGCGCAACCCCTCCTCGCCGGTCTCCACGGCGAGGACTCGGTAACCGACGTGCTCGAGGTTGTAGCGGACGACGTCGGCGACGAGCGCCTCGTCCTCCACCACGAGGATGCGGCCGTTCATGGTCGGGCGCCCGTATAACGCCCGTCGTGCTCGCCGCGGGTCCGTTCCCGTGGCGGGTCCCGACGGGGCACGCTCAGCGCAGCTCGAGCACGAGGCCCGTCGCCCCGGGGCGGATCGGGCCGACCCTCGCCGAGGGCGCGCCCTCCTCGCGCGTCGTCGCGTTGCCGTCGAGATCGACGCGCGCGGTCAGCGTCAGCTCGGCGGGCGTGGGCGCGCCGGCGACGAGCTGGTCCCTCGGGCCGAGCCGGAATTCCAGCGGGAGCGTGCCCGTCGTGATCTTCTGCGCCCAGATCGGGCGTCCGCCCTCGGCGCCGGACGCGCTGACGAACAGGATCCCGCCCTTCGCCAGGAGGTCGGCGGCGCCCTCGATCCGCCCGGTGACGTCCTCGGTCGAGGTCGCCGGCGACGCCGTTTGGGCCGCGAACGCGTCGCCGTGGGGGTTCTCGCCGATCGGTCCGGCGGCGGCGACGTCGGCGACGGGGGCGTCGCCCATCGCCTTGCCCTTCGCGACGAGGGGCTCGAGCATCGGCGCGAGCCCGGGCTCCACGGCGAGCGCGCGCTCCCACACCGCGGCGGCCTTCGCGCCCTCGCCCCGCTGCATGTGCACCTCGCCTCGCCACGCCAGCGCCTCGACGAACGTCGGGTCGGTGGCGAGCACGCGGTCGAGCACCTTGCCGCCGATCACGAGGTCGCCCATCGTCACGAGCACCAGCGCCTGGTGTGTCCGCGCCTCCGGGTCCTGGGGGGCGATGGCGACGACCTCCTCGGAGAGCTTGTAGGCGCCCATCGCGTCGCCCGCCTCGAACAGGAGGTGGCCGAGGCGGTTGCGCGAGGCGACGTCGCCGGGGTCCTTCGCGACCGCGGCGCGCAGCGCCTCGATCTCGGGCGTGGAGGCGGCGGCGCGGGTCGCGGCGCTGCCGCCCGTCACCGAGCCGCCCTCGGCGCGCGGCGCGGTGTCCTCGGACAGCGCGAACGCGAGCAGGCCGGCGAAGGCGACGATCCCGCCCCCCCACAACGCGCCGGCGAGCTGGGACCTCGCGCCCGCGGGCGCGGCGGGCGCGGGGGCCTCGGGCGCGGCGGCGACGGGGACGGCGTCGAGCTCGCGCAGGACCCGCGCGGCCTCGCGCTCGAGGCGGGCCTTCTCGGCGCGCCACTCGGGGGTGTCGGCGGGGGCGGCGGCGTGGTCGCGCAGGAGCGCGTAGGCGGCGTCCTTCTCCTCGAGCAGCTCGTCCCTCCGGGTCCGCGCCTTCGCGGGCAACGCGGCGCCGCGGCGCGCCTGCAGGGCGACGGCGGCGCCGGTGAAGGCGGAGAGGCCCAGCACGACGAGGCCGGGCAGCCAGTTGGTCTCGGTCATCGCGTCTCCTCGCGCACGCGTCGCAGGTACGGGTCCTCGTCCTCGGCGGGCGCCGGCGCGGCGGGCGTCCCTTTGCGCACGCCCCGGGCGACGAGCCCCGCCCCGACGGCGAGAAAACCCAGCGGCAGCGCCCACACGAGCAGGTTCCACCCCTCGGGCTTGGGCTCCAGTCGGACGAACTCGCCGTAGCTGGTCTCGAAGTAGAACAGGATCTGCTCGGTGTCGTAGCCCTGCGCGGCGAGCGCCTCGACCTCGTCGCGCATCGCCTGCGCGGTCTCCGACGGGCTGTCGGCGACGGAGAGGCCCTGGCACACGACACACCGCAGGAGCTTGCCGGTGCGGTACACGTGCGAGCGCAGGGCCTCGCCCGTGAGCGGGGGCCCGGCGGGGGGCCCGAGGAGCGCGGCGGGATCGGGGCCGGCGGCGATCGCCAGCGAGAGCAGCGCGGCGAGGATCACATCGCCTCCAGCTGGGCGTTGAGGGTGGCGGCGTCGACCGGCCCCACGAACTTGTGGCGGATCACGCCGGAGGGGTCGATCAGGTAGGTCTCGGGCACGCCGTAGACGCCGTAGGCGAGGGCGACCTTGCTGCCCTCGTCCACGAGCGTGGGGTACGCGGAGCCGTGTCGCTCGAGCCACGCGCGGATCTTGCCGGGCTCGTCCTGGTAGACGACGCCGTAGAACGCGGTGTCCGGGTGGCGGGCCGCGCCGGCGAGCAGGACCGGGTGCTCCTGCTGGCAGGGCACGCACCAGGTGGCCCAGAAGTTGAGCACCACCTTGCGCCCCTTCAGGTCCGCGAGGTCGACCTCCTCGCCGTCGAGCGTGCGCAGCGCGAAGTCGGGCGCCGGCTTGCCGACGAGCGGGGACTCGAAGTGGCGAGGGTCCTGGCCGAAGCCCGCGGCGAGGACCGCGACGAGCGGCCCGACGACGGCGAGCCCGCCGATCAGGTACTTCCAGTTCATTTGCCGGTGGCCTCCGCGACGGGAGCGACCTCGACCGCGGGCGTGCGCGCGATCGCCCGCTGGGGGACGAGCGCGACGAGCGCGCCGAGGATGGCGATGCCCGAGCCCAGCCAGATCCACACGACCAGCGGGGTTCGGTAGACGTGCAGGGCCACGTGGTCGCCTTCGAGGTTGGTGAGGGACACGTACAGGTCCTCCGCGAGGGTCGAGCGCACCGCCGGCGAGCCGATCGGCGACATCGACATCGGGTACGTCGCGAGGACGGGCGACAGGAGCTCGCCGTCGGCGGTGACGTCCGCGATCTCCAGCGTCCGGTGCGGCTCCTCCACCGTGCGGGGCCCGCGGTAGCAGAGCTCGTAGCCCTCGAACGTGGCGCACTCGCCCCGGTTCAGCTCGATCTCGCGGTCCACGCGGTACGCCGAGGACATCGCCACCGCGGTGAGCAGGACGACGATCCCGGCGTGGACGACGTAGCCGCCCACGCGACGCAGGTTGCGGCCGGCGCCGGCGAGCTCGCGCGCGGTGACGACGGCGGCGAACCCGGCCGCGGCGAGCGCGGCGAGGGGCCACGCGCCGCGGAGCCCGATCGCGCGCGCCCCGCCGACGAGCACCGCCGATCCGGCGAGCGGCAGGAGCAGGGCCTTCCTCACGCGGTCGGGCGTCGCGGCGCCCCACGGGAGCGCGGGGCCGACGCCCATCAGGAACAGGATGGCGACGCCGACGGGGACGGCCATGCGGTTGAAGTACGGCTCGCCCACGGAGAGCTTCGTCCCCTTGATGGCCTCGGCGAGGAGCGGGAACGTCGTCCCGACCAGCACCGTGAACGTGAGCGCGACGAACAGGAGGTTGTTCACCATGAACGCGCTCTCGCGGGACAGGAGCGCGTTCGGCGAGCCCTCCGCCTCGAGCTTGTCCACGCGCGTCGCGAGCAGGAACACGCTGGCCAGCAGGCAGACCGCGATGAACGCGAGCAGCGTGGGCCCGATGTCGGACTGGCTGAAGCTGTGGACCGAGTTGAACACGCCGGAGCGCGTCATGAACGTGCCGAGCAGCGTGAGCAGGAAGCTCGCCAGCACGAGCGTCACGGTCCAGCCCTTCATCGAGCCGCGCCGGTGCGGCAGCATCGCCGCGTGCAGCGCCGCCGTCGCCGTGAGCCACGGGAGGAGCGACGCGTTCTCGACCGGGTCCCAGGCCCAGTAGCCGCCCCAGCCCAGCACCTCGTAGGCCCACCACCCGCCCAGCACGATGCCGGCGGTGAGGAAGACCCACGCGACCACGAGCGACGCGCGCATGGGCTTGAGCTGCAGCGCGCCGAGGCGGCCCGTGACCAGCGCGCCGACCGCGTGGCCGAACGGGATCGTCATGCCGACGTACCCGAGGTACAGCGCCGGCGGGTGCACGATCATGAGCACGTGGTTCTGCAGGAGCGGGTTGGGGCCCGGCCCGTCGGTCGGGACCGGGAACGGCTGCGGGAGGAACGGGTCGGCGGGGCCGGCGAGCAGGAAGCTGAAGAAGGCGCCCACCGAGAGCCACGTGCCCATCGCCCACGGCATCGTCTCCGGGTCGCGCTCGCCGTTGGTGAACGTCGCCAGCGCGATGAACACGCCGAGGACGAGGCCCCAGAACAGGATCGACCCCTCGAGCGAGCTCCACAGGCTCACGATCGTGATGTGCACGGGGGTCGCGAGGCTGCCGACGTCCGCCACGTAGCGGACGCTGAAGTCGTGCGTGAGGAGCGCGTACTCCATCACCGCGTTCGCGAAGACCATCGACGCGGCGAAGCCGGCGGCCGCGATCCGGGAGGCGCGCCAGGCGGCGGCCGAGCGGGTGACGCCGCCCGCGAAGCCGGCGATGGCGCCGACGGTCGAGAACGCGAGGGCGGCGAGCACGAGAGCATTACCGAGATGGGCGTTCATTCGGGATCCGAGGGCATGCGGGAGCGCGACCGGGGCGGGGGTGGGCCCCGGGCCGTTGCAAGGCGTGTGCCGATCGGCGGGATGACCGATGGCCCGGGTGCGTCCACGCAGCGGGGGCCAAATCGCGCAGGCTGGGGTGTGCGCGATGGCACAGCGCCCGCCAGCCGCCGGTTGACCGATGGGCGAGGGGGCCCGTCCCGCCTTCCCGTCCTCGCACGCGCGCGAAGGTTCCCGCCGCGGAGGGCGGCACGGCCCTTGCACGAGCCGGGGGCCCGATGTCGAGCCCCCTCTCGCCCCCGCCCCCGTCCGGCGCCCCCGTCGCGGTCGAGCTCGCGGGGCTCTGCCGCCGCTTCGGCCAGCGCTGGGCCTTCGCGCGGCTCGACCTCACGGTCCGGGCGGGCGAGCGCGTCCTGATCTTCGGCCCGAACGGCTGCGGCAAGACCACGCTCCTGCGCACCGTCGCGACCGCCATCGCGCCGTCGGCGGGCCGGATGCGGCTCTTCGGGATGGACCCCGTCGCCGAGCGCGACGCGGTGCGGGCGCGCCTCGCGATCCTCTCCCACCCGCTCGGCATGTACGAGGACCTGTCCGGGGTCGACAACCTGCGGGCCCTCGCGCGCCTCTGCGGCTCGGACGCGCGCCCCGAGGCGCTGCTCGCGCAGGTGGGCCTCGAGGAGTCCCGGCCCGACCCGGTCCGCACCTGGTCCGCGGGCATGCGCAAGCGCCTCCAGTTCGCCGCGCTGGTGCTCCAGCGGCCGAGCCTCGTGTTGCTCGACGAGCCCTTCGCGGCGCTCGATCCGGGCGGCATGGCGCAGGTGGCCGAGCTCATCCGCGGGCTCGACTGCACGCTGCTGATGGCGTCGCACCAGCTCGAGCGCGCGGGGGCGTTGTGCGACCGCGCGCTCCTGCTCGACCGCGGCCTGCAGCGCTGGACCGGCCCCGCGGCGCACGCGGCCGAGGCCTGGCGCGCGCTGAGCGGCGAGGGCGAGCCGCGCGCCCGGGTGTCGGCGTGAGGACGCTCGCCTGGATGCTCCAGAAGGACCTCCTCGTGGAGTGGCGCGCGCGCGCCCGGGCCGTCGGGCTCGCCGCCTTCGCCGGCACCACGCTGCTGCTGTTCTCCTTCGCCGTCGGGCCCGACAGCGCCGCGCTCCGGCAGCACGCGAGCGCGTATCTGTGGCTGTCGCTGCTGTTGTCGTCGAGCCTCCTGCTCGAGCGTTCCTTCCGCATCGAGACGGAGTCGAGCGCGATCGACACGCTGCTTCTGTTGCCGACGCCCCCCGCCGCCATCTTCCTCGGCAAGGCGCTCGCCAACGGCGTCCAGCTCGTCCTGCTCGCCGCGGTGGCGTTCCCGCTGACGGTGGCGCTGTTCGACGCGCCGTTGCGCGGGAGCCCCGTCACGCTCGGCCTCGTCGCGGCCCTCGGCGCCGCGGGGCTCGCCGCCCCGGGCACCTTGTACGCCGCGCTGACCGCCCGGGCGGGCGCACGGCAGCTGATGCTCCCGCTCCTGCTGTTCCCGCTCGTCGTCCCCTGCCTGCTCGCGGCGGTGAAGGCCACCACGCTGGTCATGCTCGGCGACCCGATGCGTCAGCTCGGCGACTGGATCGGGCTGCTCGTGAGCTTCGACGTTCTCTTCTGGGCGCTCTGCAGCGTCCTCTTCGCCAAGGTCGTGGAGGGCTGAATGGCGCCGACGGTCCGGAGGCACACATGAGATGGGAAACGCCGGTGCTGGCGGCAGGGCTCGCCGTCACCGCGGCCGGTCACGCGCTCGGGCTCTTCGTCGCGCCCCCCGAGGCGATGATGGGCGAGGTCGGTCGCATCTTCTACGCGCACGTCCCCACCGCGTGGGTGTGCATGCTCGCGTACGTCGGGTGCTTCGTCGCGGCGGTCGTCACGCTGTGGACGGGGCGCTGGGCCTGGGACGCGGCGGTGGAGGCCACCGCCGAGGTCGGGGTCCTGCTCAACGCGCTCCTGCTCTTCCAGGGGGCCGTCTGGGGCCGCCCGACGTGGGGGGTGTGGTGGACGTGGGACCCGCGCCTCACCACGTCGGCCGTGATGATGGTGCTGTTCGGCGGCGTGCTGCTCCTGCGCAAGCTCGTCGACCAGCCCGAGCGAAGGCTGTCGCTCTCGTCGATCGCGGCGATCGTGGCCGCGGCCGACCTCCCCATCGTGTACTTCTCGGTGCGGTGGTGGAACACTCTCCACCAGCAGCAGTCGTCGCGCCAGACGGTCGACTCGGCGATGCAGTCGCCGCTCGCGCTCGCGACGGCGGGCATGACGCTCGTGGCGGTGGCCCTCGTGGTGCGCCGCTGGCGTCACGCGAAGGCGGAGCTGGCCGCCGAGGTCGAGGAGCCGGCGCTCCCCGACCTCCCGATGCAGGTCGAGCTGGCCACCGATGGCCGGGAGGTGCGGTGATGGATCCGACCCAGGTTGGAAGCGGCGTGATCACGGGCGGCTCGGAGTACGTGTGGGCCGTCTACGTGGTGACGTGGCTCGTGATCGGGCTCTACGCGGCCCGCGTGTTCGCCACGGCCGAAGGGGGTGCCCGGTGAGCCCCGCCGCGACGCGTCGGGCGGGCCTCGTCGCCGCCCTCGCGCTGGGGCTCGGCGCGATGGGCTTCGTGGTGTTCGGCGGCCTCGGCAAGAACCTCGTGTACTACTGGAGCCCGTCGGAGCTCGTGGCCAACTCCGCGCAGGCGAAGGAGGCGACCGTGCGGCTCGGCGGCGTCGTGGTCGCCGGGTCGATCGCGTGGGAGCCGGGGTCCGGCGGGCTCACCTTCCGCCTGACCGACGGCGAGCAGGAGGTCCCGGTGCACGTCACGGGCGCGCCCCCGCAGATGTTCCGCGAGGGCATCGGCGTGCTGGTGGAGGGCCACGTCGGCGAGGGCGGGGTCTTCGAGTCCGACCGGCTGATGGTCAAGCACAGCAACGAGTACCGCGCCCCGAAGGAGGGCGAGCCCACCGCGGACCTCTACCGGACCGTGGACACGATCGAGAGCGGGGCGGCGACCCCGTAGGCGCGCGGGCGTTCGCAACGGTGCGAACGCCCCGGCCTCGCCTGTGCCAAATCCCACGCATGCCGGTGGGCGCTTGCCCACACGGGGCGGCCCGCCCGGCGGGCGCGGGGGTGGGTCCGCGACCGGCTCTCGCGGGAACGCCGATGCCAGCGGTGCGGGCGCCTTCGGTACGCTTCTTGCTCTCCGAGGGGTGCCCCCATGCTCCTCGCGATCCTCGCCGCCTTGTCGTCCGTGTGCGCGCTCGCGGGCGAGCCCGGGTCGCCCGCGCCGACCACGCCGGCGGCCACGGCCGCGCCCGCGCCGAAGGCGCCCGCCTGGCCGGCCCCGCTCGACATGGCCGGCAAGAAGGCCACCTACCGGGCCTCCGAGTGCATCGAGTGCCACACGGGCCACTGGGTGTCCGGGCACGTCCCGCCGAAGAACCTGCACTGCGAGACGTGCCACGTGCTCGAGGCCCCGCCGTCCGAAGGCGTCCACGCGCGCTTCGCGCCCGCCACGTCCGCGACCTGCGAGGCCTGCCACGGGCGGACGTTCGCGGATCGCCCGGCGCGCCACGACACGGCGATGCGCGAGGGCTGCACCACCTGCCACGACCCGCACGACAACAGCCGGAAGAAGGCGCACCTCACGGCGAAGGTGGTGTCCACCCTGTGCGTGAGCTGCCACGCGGTCGACGCCGGGCAGCGTTCGGTCCACACCGCGGTGAAGCGCGGCCTCTGCACGAGCTGCCACGACCCACACGGCTCCGCGTACGCCGGCCTGCTCAAGGAGGAGGGGCCCAACGCGAGCTGCGACCAGTGTCACGCCGCGCAGTACGAGGAGAAGAAGGTCCCGCACCTCCCGGCGGCGACCGGCAAGTGCGACGCCTGCCACGCGACCCACGCCTCCGAGAACGACGGGCTCCTGAAGCTCCCGGCGGCGACCACCTGTCAGCAGTGCCACGCGCCCAAGAACACGCTCCCGCAGGTGCACTCGGCGGTGGTGCTCGGGCGGTGCGCCAAGTGTCACGACCCCCACGGCTCGGATTTTCCCCGCAAGCTCCGGGCCGACCCGGTGTCCAACGTCTGTTTCCGCTGCCACGACGACGACATCAAGGGGCGGAAGGTCGTCCACGCGCCGGTCGGCGCAGGGTACTGCACCATCTGTCACGACCCGCACCAGACGGAGAACCCCAAGAACCTCCGCGCCCCCGTCTACACGACCTGCACGATGTGCCACCCGGACAAGTACCGGCCCGACGCGAAGACGCAGCACATGGCCGTCATCGCGTACGGGTGCACGCAGTGCCACGACCCGCACGCGAGCGACAACGAGTTCCGCCTGCGCAAGCCCATCATCAAGCTCTGCACCTCGTGCCACCGCGGCTACGACGACGGCCTGCACGTCATCCAGTTCCCCGCCGGCGGCGGCCACCCCGTCGGCGGCCGGAAGGACCCGCTCCGGGAGGGCCGCGAGCTGGTGTGCACCAGCTGCCACGATCCCCACGGCACCGACAACCCGCGCATGTGGTACCGCGCGTCCGAGCGCCTCGCCTTGTGCGTCGAGTGTCACCGGAAGACGCTCGCCCCGGCGTCGAAGGTCGGCGAGTCCGTCTACGAGACCGAGGCGATCGAGCGCCTGAAGAAGAAGGAAGCGGAAGCCACGCCCACGACCCCCTCCGGGGAGGAGCCCAAGCCATGAACCTCGTCCGAATTCTCCTGACGCTGCTGGTCGCGGCCGCGGTGGGGACGGGCTGCGCCAAGAAGCCCGAGCCGCCCACGTTCCCCGACGAAGAGCTCAACTGGCCCCCCCCGCCCGAGCCGGTGCGCGTGCGCTGGCTGGGCCACATCGCCAACTCCCAGTGGGCGGAGCCGCCGACGAAGCTGCGCAAGACGCTCGCGAGCATCTCCGGGAACCAGGAGATCTACACCTTCAAGAAGCCCTACGCGGTGGCCGTCGACGGCCTCGGGCGCGTGTTCGTCTCGGACACCGGCTGGGGCGGAGTGCTGGTGTTCGACCGGGCCGGCCAGAAGTTCGGCTGGCGCGGGGACAAGGGCGACGGCGCGTTGTCCAAGCCGAGCGGCGTCGCCGTCGACGCCCGCGACCACCTCTTCGTCGGGGACATCAACCTCCAGCGCGTCCACGAGTACGAGCCCGACGGGCGGTTCGTCCGCACCATCGGCGCGGGCGTGCTGATCCAGCCGGTCGGGATGGCGGTCGACACGAAGAACAACCGCCTGTGGGTGGTGGACTCGCGTCTCCACGGGATGGCGGTCTTCGACATCGCGACGGGCGAGCACGTCCGCACGGTCGGCGGCCGCGGGACCGACGACGGGATGTTCAACTTCCCGACCAACATCGCGATCGGGAAGGAGGAGGTCTACGTCACCGACACCTTCAACTTCCGCGTGCAGGTGATGGACCTCGAGGGCAACTACCTCCGCAAGTGGGGCCGCAACTGCGACAGCTTCGGGTGCTTCTCCCGGGCGAAGGGCATCGCGGTCGACTCCCTCGGCAACGTCCACGTCTCCGACGCCGCCTTCAACAACGTGCAGATCTTCAGCCCCGAGGGCGAGCTCCTGCTCTTCTTCGGCGGCATCGGCAACGGCCCGGGCCGCATGTGGCTGCCGGCGGGGATGTACATCGACGCCAAGGACCAGATCTACGTGGTCAGCCAGTACAACTGGCGCGTCAACCTCTACCAGTTCTACGCGACGCCCCCGTCGGAAGGCCCGGCGACGCCGTGACGACCGCCGCGCCGCCGCTCGCGCGTCGCCGGGTGGGCCGCATCGCCTTCCCGGCGCTCGCGTGCGCGGCGCTCGTCGCCGGCATCTTCGGCCTCTGCGAGGTCGCCGCGCGCGGGTGGGCGCTCGATCCCCACGCGACCGAGCTCCTCCACGTCTTCCGCGGCGTCGCCAGCTCGACGGTGGTGGGGCTCTTCACCGCGTGGCACGTGCGCCGGGTCCCGCCGGCGCTCGACGTCGACCATCCGCCGCTGCCCGCCGAGGGGACGCCGCAGGCCGACCAGGCCACGCGGGAGAACGCCGCCTGGTTCGTCGCGATGCGCTGGCTCGCCTCGCTCACCGCGGTGCTCGTCACCTTCCTGGCGACGCGCGGGGGGGGGCTCCTCCCGGAGGAGTCGTTCCCGCGGCTCATGGCCTGCGCCGCGGCGCTGATCGCCACGAACGTCGTCTTCGAGCTCGTGTCCGCGCGGGTGGTCGACGTCCACCGCTTCCTGCTCGTCCAGGCGTTGTCCGACCTCCTGATCCTCACCGCGATGCTGCATTTCTCGGGCGGCATCGAGAACCCGCTCTACCCGGTGTACCTCTTCCACGTCGTGCTCGCGGCGGCGCTCGTGCGCCCGGGGCCGGCGTACGCGGTCACCGCCGCCGCCAGCGTCCTGCTCCTGCTCCTCGCGGTCACGGAGGGGTTCGGCCTCGTCGAGCGCTACCCCATCGCGCTCGGGTTCCACCGCGCGCCGCTGCGCGTCGGCACCGCCACGCTCGCGCCCATCGGCATGCTGGCGCGCGTCGCGTCCGCGATCCTCCTCTTCTGGGTGACCGCCTTCTTCGCGGTGGCGCTCCGCAACCGCACGCGCCGGCGCGAGGAGCAGCTCCTCCGTTCGTCCGCGGCGTTGCGGGACTCGAACCGGCAGCTCGCGCTGGTGGCCGACTCGACGGGCGACGCGCTGCTCCTCTGGAACGCGCCGCGCGCGGTCGGCTGGTGCAACGGGCTCGCGCGGCAGGAGCGCCGCTGCGGGGTCGGCGGCGCGCGCGGGGACTGCGCGGACACCTGCGTCCGCGAGCCGCTCGTCACCTCGGCGTTCGCGACCGGCGCCCCCCAGGAGGAGGAGCGGGTCGAGCACCGCGACGACGGGGTGTCGCGCCGGCTCCACGCCCGCGCGGTGCCCCTGCGCGACGACCGCGGCGAGACCGAGCGCGTGCTGCTCATCCTCCGCGACGTGACCGCCACGCGCGCGATGGAGGCGGAGGTCCTCCACGCCACGAAGATGGCCGTGCTGGGGCGCGTCGCCGCCGGCATGGCCCACGAGATCGGCAACCCGCTCGCGGCCATGACCACCCGCCTCGCGCTGCTCGAGCAGGACCCGTCGCCGGACTTCGTCCGCGAGAGCGCCCGGGTCCTCGGCGACCAGGTCGGGCGGATCACCCGCCTCGTCCAGTCGGTGCGCCGCTTCGGGCGGCCCTCCACCGCGGCGAGGGTGCCCTGCGGCGTGGAGGAGACGGCGCAGGAGGTGATCCGGATGCTCCGGCTCGACCCGCGCGCGCGCAACGTGCGCATCGAGGTGGACGTCGAGCGCGGCCTCCCGCAGGTCGAAGCGGTCCGAGACCAGCTCGTCCAGGTCTTCGTCAACCTCGCGCTCAACGCGCTCGAGTCGATGCCGCAGGGGGGGCGCCTCGGCATCGCGGCGAGCCGTTCGCCGATCGGCGTGCGTGTCCGCTTCTCGGACACCGGCGCCGGGCTCAGCCCGCAGGCCAGCGCGAACCTGTTCCGCCCGTTCTTCACGACGAAGGCGGAAGGAAGCGGGCTCGGCCTGTTCCTCTCGCGGCACGTCGTCTGCGAGCTCGGCGGCACGATCGACGCCTTCAACGGGTCGGACGGCGGCGCGACCTTCGAGGTCCAGCTGCCGGCGGCGAGCGCCGGCGGCGACGCGACGCCCGGCGCAAGGGAGGGGAGATGGGCGCATCCATCCTGATCCTCGAGGACGAGGAGCGGTTCCGCGAGGATCTCGCGCTGCTCCTCCGCCGCCGCGGCTACGCGGTGACGACCTGCGGCGACGCGCAGGAGGGGATCGCGATCGCGCGCGACACGCGTCCCGACGTGTTGCTCTGCGACGTGGTGATGCCGGGCGGCGGCGCCACGGCCGTCCTCTCGGGCCTCGGGGGCATCGACACCGGCGTCATCGTCATGACGGCGTACGGGGCGCTCGAGACCGCGGTCGAGGCCTTCCGCATGGGGGCCGTCGACTACCTGATGAAGCCGCTCAACCTCGACGAGCTGCTCGCCAAGATCGAGCGCTTCTGCGAGAACCTCGAGGTGAGGCGGCGGCTGCAGGCGATGCGTCGCGACGTCTCCGTGCAGCGCGGCGGCGGCGACCTCATCGGCGAGAGCGCCGCCATCCGGGCCGTGCGATCGCTCGTCTCCCGCGTCGCGTCGAAGCGCGCGACGGTCCTCGTCACCGGCGAGACCGGCACGGGCAAGGACGTCGTCGCGCGCGCGCTGCACGCGGAGAGCCCCTGGCACGAGGAGCGGTTCGTCGCCGTGAACTGCGCTGCCTTCCCCGAGACCCTGCTCGAGAGCGAGCTCTTCGGCCACCTCCGGGGCGCGTTCACGGGCGCGATCAAGGACAAGACCGGCCTCTTCGAGGCCGCGCGCGGCGGCACGCTGTTCCTCGACGAGATCGGCGAGACGAGCCTCGTGGTGCAGTCGAAGCTGCTGCGCGCGGTGGAGCGGCACGAGATCACGCCGATCGGCGCGACCCGCGCGCGCGCGATCGACCTCCGCGTGGTCGCCGCCACGAACCGGAGCCTCGACGAGCTCGTGCGCGCCGGGTCGTTCCGCCAGGACCTCCTCTTCCGCCTCCGCGTGCTGGAGGTGCACCTCCCGCCGCTCCGCGACCGTCGCGAGGACGTGCCCCTCCTCACCGAGCACTTCCTCCGGCACTTCCGCGCGGAGATCGGCAGCGAGGTCACCTCAGTCGACCCGACCGCGATGCGGGCGCTGCAGGCGTACACGTGGCCGGGGAACGTGCGCGAGCTGCGCAACGTGCTCGAGCGCGCCGCGATCCTGTGTCGCCACCCCGTCATCGGGCAACACGACCTGCCTCCGAACGTCGCCACGTGCGACGAGCCCGTGCCCGCCACCGAGGACCTGCGCGCGGCCCTGCGCGTGTTCGAGCGGGAGCACATCCGGCGGGTCCTCGCCGCGTGCGGCGGTGACAAGGAGGAGGCGGCCCGGCGCCTCGGCGTGGACGTCTCCACCCTCTACCGCAAGCTCACCCCCACGGGGCAGGCGTGATCTGCCCGCTCACCGGGCAGGCGTGCGCGCGCTCGGGGGCGTGTCGTCACGATTCGCAATCTTGCGAAACGCCTGGGGCTTCTCGCACCCCTGCCACGCGAGGCACCGGTCGGACGACCGACGCGCGGAACAAGAAAAGCAGCCTGAAACGCCGAGTCGCGTGTTTGCATGCCCGGGTGGCATGCGGCTTGCTCCATTCCGGGGCGCTCACCCCCAGAACCCGGAGCAATCATGAACGTTCGCCACCTCGCCGTCCTCCTCGCGGTCTTCCCGACCGCGGCTCTCGCGGCCGACGACATCGCCTCGACGAAGCACAACCTCTCCACGACCGGCACCGGCGACATCCACATCACCGCCGCGCCGGACGGCGACTCGGAGAAGGACCAGATCTGCGTCTTCTGCCACACGCCTCACCACGCCTCCACGGACGTCGGCGTCGTGTTGTGGAACCGCAAGGTCAACACCACGGGCTACACGATGTACGACTCGGGCACGATCGACATGACGATCGCGGCCCAGCCCCAGACCATCTCGATGGCCTGCCTCTCCTGCCACGACGGCATGATCGCGTTCGACGCGCTGCGCAACGGCCCGGGTCCGGACGACTACAACGGGAACGCGTGGGCGCGCGGCTGGACCTTCAACGGCAGCGTCAACAAGATGCCGACCACCAGCCACGGCTACCTGACGCAGGACCTGACCAACGACCACCCGGTGTCGGTCACCTTCGACAACACCGCGGACACGATGTTCTACTCGACCGCCGCGATCGAGTCGGACGGGCTGCGGTTCTACTACGCGCCGGGCGTCTCCACGGGCACGCCGGACCAGGTCGAGTGCGGGACGTGTCACAACCCGCACACGATCACCTACGATCCGTTCCTGCGCCTGAGCAACCAGGGCAGCAACCTCTGCCTGACCTGCCACATCAAGTAGGCGTACTTCCGACGTACCTCGCGGGGCGGCCGGGAGACCGGCCGCCCCCCCTCTCCCACGGGGCCTCCTCCGTGGGAGGTTCGTCTCTGGGGTTGGGCTTGTTGTGTCTCTGGGCCGGGTTGGGGACCCCGGCCTGGGCGGGCGAGCTCGCCGGCGGGAACCTCACGCTCGACGCCGGCGCGACGTACCAGGGCTACGAGTACCACGCCGGCTGGCTCGATCGCCGGGAGCAGGCGCTGCAGGAGGAGGTCCGGGCGACCTTCGCCGGCTTCCTGCTCGACCAGAGCATCGCCCGCTACAAGCTCGGGGCCGCCCTCGACAACCGAACGATCTTCGAGGGCGGCGAGTCCTCCGACGTGGTCGGCTGGCAGTACGACCTGCGGCTCGACACCTGGCCGCAGGGGACGATCCCCGTCTCGCTCTACGCCAATCACGGCGTGAGCGTCCCCGACCCGGAGGCGGAGCCGAGCCACCGCGCCGTGGCCGACATCGCGGGGTTCCGCGCCTCGCTCGCGGACGCGCAGCTGCCCCGCGTGGACACCTACGGGCGCCTCCAGGAGACGGAGTGGCGCGGCGTGGACGACATCCGGCGGGAGCGGACCACCGAGCTGGGCGCCGGGGTCTCGCGCACGACCGAGCGGAGCGTGGCCCGCGCGTCCGGCAACTGGGAGACCGTGCGCGGCCCGGAGGCGACGACCTTCCGGGACGTCCGCCGCGCGAACATGGACTTCGCCTTCGAGGTGGACGACGACGTGCACGTCCTCGCGCGCGCCGACGCCCGCAGCTACCTCGGCGAGTCGGGCTCCGCGCGCGACGCGATCGGCACGTCCACCAGCGAGGCGATGCTCCGGTACCGCCTGACGGACCGGACGTCGGGCAACACGTGGGTCCAGAATCACCGCTCGGTGCTCGACGACTCGCGCACGAGCGGCACGGCGCTGAGCACGGACGTCTCCCATCAGCTCGACGCGGGCCTTCACGTCGACGCAGGCGCCGGCGCCACCTACGATCAGGTCGACGACGCCCGGTTCGTCGGCGAGTTCGTCCGCTCCACGCTCGGGCGCTCGCAGACCGGCGTGTGGGGCAGCTACGACACCAACGTCACCGCGGGGCTCGCCCACTTCACCGAGGTGTACGTCGACTCGGGCCTCCAGGGCGGCGCGGCGGTCCAGGGCTCCGTCGCCCGCGACGTCTTCCGCTACCTCCGGCTGTACGGCGGCGCCGAGGTGGCGGGACAGGTCGACTCGTCGCGCCTCGATCACGACTACGCGGGCTACGGCTGGCGCGGCGGGTTCTCGACCCGGCGCCTCCACGGCTTCGAGATGGGCGGGAGCGCCTCCGGGAGCGCGATCCGGCAGCTCTCGCAGGCGGAGGGGGACAGCGACCGCCTGCGCGTCGACGGCTCCGCCACCTTCCGCGGCGGCGGCTTCCTCACGGCCCAGTACGTGCTCGCCTGGGAGCGCCTCCAGCTCGACGACGAGTACTCGCGCGGGCTCGGGCACTCGGTGCGCGTGGACGTCAAGCCGACCGGCACCGTCGGCGTCGGCGGGATCGCCCACCACACGCGGTGGGAGACGAGCGAGTACGACCCGACCGAGTGGTTCCGCCTCGAGGCGACCGCGTCCTGGTGGGTCGCCGGCTTCGTCCTGCAGGCGCGCGCGAACCGGGACCTCACCGTCGCCGGCGACGATGAGCGCGTCGCCTCGGGGATCCTGGTCAGCGCCACGCGGAGGTTCGGATGGCGCTTCTGACGCTCCTCGCCTGCGCGCCCAAGGTCGTCGCGCCCGACCTCGGCGGTCCGCCGCCCGGGCCGTTCTGGCCCGCCTCGCCCGAGGTGCCCCACGTCGCGTACGTCGGCGAGGTCCGGCCGCCGACGGGCGTGTTCGCGCGGCCGATCGACGTCGCCTGCGGCGCCGGTCACGTCGTCGCGGTCGCGGACGTGGACGCGGGGGCGGTGTGGGTGCTCGACCTGTCGAAGCGGCGCGGGTTCGCCGACGTCGCCACGCCCGACGGGCGGCTCTGGGCCCCGGTGGGGGTCGCCTTCGACGGCGGCGGCCGCCTCTACGTCGCGGACGCCGACCGCGCCACCGTCCTCCGCGGGCGCGACGACCGGCGGGCGCTGCTCGCGGCGGTCACGCCGGAAGGGCAGCTCGGCCGCCCCACGGCGGTGCTCCCGCGCACGGACGGCTCGCTGGTCGTCGTGGACGCCGGCGCGCACGCGCTCGTCCGCGTGACCCCCGCCGGCGAGGTCGAGCCCGTCGCGGCCGCGCGGGGGGCGGCCGGCGCCGGCTTCAACTTCCCGGTGGACGTCGCGATCGGCCCCGCGGGCGAGCACTACGTCGCCGACGCCATGAACGCGACCGTCGACCGCGTCGGCCCCGACGGCCGGGTGGAGGTCTTCACGGCGGGGAGCCCCGTCGGCAGCATCGTGCGGCCGAAGGGGGTCGCCGTCGACGCGCGCGGCAACGTCCACGTCGTGGACGGCGCGATGCAGCACGTGGAGGTGTACGACGCCTCCGCGCGGCTCCTCGGGCGCTACGGCGAGCCCGGGTCGGGCCCGGGGCAGCTCGGGCTCCCGGCGGGCATCTGCATCGACGCCGACGACCACGTCTTCGTGGCGGACACGCTGAACGGCCGCGTGCAGGTGTTCCGCCTGCTGGAGGCCCCGTGAACAGGCTGGCCCTCCTCGCGTTCTTGGGCGTGGCGGCCTGCCTCGACGCCGCGGCCGCGCCCGGGTCCGTCGTCGACACCCGCCACAACCTCTCGGTCTCCGGCCCCGGCCCCGTGCGGTCCACCACCGAGCAGGAGGTCTGCATCTTCTGCCACGCCGCGCACGTCCCCGAGTCGGGCCCGGCGTTGTGGAACCACGTGACCCCGAGCGCCGTCGCCTACAAGCCCTACGAGAGCGCGCAGATGGTCGCCCGCGCCGGGCAGCCGGACGGCGACTCGCGCCTCTGCCTCTCCTGCCACGACGGCACCATCGCGCTCGGCGCGGTGCACAGCCGCGAGAAGACCATCCCGGTGACGGCGACGGACGCGGGCGGCCGCCTCCGGGAGGACAGCCCCGCCCGCCTCGGCACCGACCTCTCCGGCGCCCACCCCGTCTCCGTCGACTACGACGAGGCGATGGCGGGGCAGGACCTCCGTCGCGCGGTCCGGCTGCGCCCCCTCGACACCTCGCGACCCGGCGAGAGCCTCCTCGACGAGGACCGGAAGGTGCAGTGCACCTCCTGCCACGACCCCCACGTCGACACGGCGTCGCAGGGATGGGACGTGCCCCCGTTCTGGCGAGGCGACCGGTACCAGGACGTCTGCGCGACGTGTCACGTCACGCCCCTCGTCGACGCCCCCCACGGCGACGACGGGCTCCTGCCGAAGGGGTGCGGCAGCTGTCACGCCGGCCACGGCGTGTCCGGCGAGAAGCTCCTCCCCGCGCGGGAGGAGAACGCCTGCTTCCGCTGCCACGGGTCCGCCGACGAGGTGCGCGCGCGCGTCGACGAGGGGACGCTCTCCGTGCGGGCGCGGCCCACGCTCGTGGAGGCCGAGCTCGCCCGGCCCCACCACCACCCCGTCGTCGAGACGGTGGGAATCCACGCCGCCGGCGAGGACCTCGAGGCGCAGACCGCCTCCTCGCCCCGGCACGTCGAGTGCGTGGACTGCCACGCGATCCACGGCGCGCCGCGCGCGCCCGAGGCCGGCGGGGTGCGCGCCGTCGGCGCGCCGGCCAGCGGCACGCTCGGCGACGTGCCCGAGTTCGAGGTCTGCTACGGCTGCCACGGGGCGCGCGCGAACCTGCCCTTCGGGCACACCGACAAGTCCGCCGAGCTCGACCCGGGCAACGAGAGCTACCACCCGGTCGAGCTGCCGTCCGAGTCCGCGAGCACGCCGAGCCTGCTCTCGCCCTGGCGGCAGGGCGACCTCATGACGTGCTCGGACTGCCACGCGGGCGACCGCGACGGCGACACGCAGGGGCCCCACGGATCGAGCTGGCCCTTCATCCTGAAGGCGCAGTACACGGTCGCCGACGGCACGCCCGAGAGCGCGCGCGCCTACGAGCTCTGCTACGGCTGCCACAGCCGCGCGACCGTGCTCGGGGACGGCACGTTCCGGGGGCACGCCCAGCACGTCGTGTCCGAGAAGACCTCCTGCTACGCGTGCCACGACTCCCACGGCTCGCCCGACGAGCCCGCGCTCGTGCGCTTCGGCAAGGACCTCCGCTACGGCAGCGTCACGGCGTCCTCCGACGGACGCCTCGACTACGATCCGTCGGGCCAGCGCTGCTGGCTCACCTGCCACGACGTCGACCACGTCGGGCTCGGATACGACCCGTGACGCTCGCCGCGCTGATGCTCGCGGGCGGAGCCCTCGCCGAGACCCGCGAGGACGGCACCGGCGGCGCCGTCGCGGCGCCGACCACGGAGCTGTTGCCCCCGCAGAAGTCGGCGCTGGCGATCGGCGCGGGCGCGACGCTGGCCCCGAACGGCTCGCAGGCCGGGCTCCTGCCGTTCGGCGCGGGGCTCTCGTTCGGCCTGAACACCGAGGTCGGCCTGCGGCTCGACGCGCTGCCCCCGGCCGCGGGGGGCGCCGGGTTCGGCGGGACCCGGGTGGGCGTGCGCGCCCGCCGGCGCGTGCTCGGCACGGACGGGACCGGCGTGCCCCTCGTGCTCGACGTCTGGGGCACCGGCCTCACGGGGGGCTGGGGCGGCGGCGTGGGCGCGGTCACGGGCGTCGTCGGGTGGGCGGGCGGGGTCTACCCGGCCGTCGGCGTCGGATGGACCGAGTCCGGCTCCTTCCACGGCTCGGCCTCGGTCGTGCTGGCACGGTACGTGCAACAGCACCTCCGCGTGATGGTCGAGGCGGACATGCGCGTGGGGGGCCTCGGCCTCGACGCCGCGGAGGGGCGCGCGGGCGTACGCGTGCGCCTCGTGAAGGGCGTCCACCTGCTCGCCTGGGCCGGCGGCGGCTACGCGACGCAGACGCCGTGGGGCGGGGGCGGCCTGCGGGTCACGCTCTACAGCGTGGACCCGCTCGAGACCGACCGCGACGGCGACCACGTCGCCGACTGGCACGACCGCTGCGTCGTCGAGAAGGAGGACGAGGACGAGTTCGAGGACTACGACGGCTGTCCCGACCCCGACAACGACGGCGACGGCATCCTCGACGCGCAGGACGAGTCGCCCAACGGCGAGGCGGCGACCCCGTTGCGGTACACGGAGGCCACGCCCACGCTGCGGATGCGCGTGCACGAGCGCGGGATGCCCGGCGAGGACCCCGATGCGCCCTGACGCGCGCGGCGTCGACCTCGTGGCGGGCGCGTTCGCCGCCGCCCTCGGGCTCGTCGGCCTGCGCTGCCTCGACGTCTGGATGCACCTGCGCACGGGGGCGGTGATCCGGGAGACGGGCGCGATCCCGTTCGTCGACACCCTGTCGCACACGCGGCCGGGGGCGCCCTGGGTGACCCACGAGTGGCTGTTCGAGCTCCTGCTCCTCGGCGTCTGGGACGTCGGGGGCGATCGCGCGATGGTGCTCGTGCAGGCGGGGCTCGCGGGGGTCGCCTTCGCGCTGCTCGCCCGCGCCTGCCTCGCCGCGGGGGCCTCGCCCG
>JBMOQZ010000123.1:0-23280 GCA_049322475.1 Myxococcota bacterium
TCGTCGGTGTCGTCGGCCTCGCCGGGGTCGGCGCAGTCGAGGTCGGCGGAGGCGGTGAAGGTGGAGATCCCGTAGCCGTCGCCGTCGCCGTCCGTGTAACAGGCCTCCGCGCCGTCGCAGTCGGCGTCGACGCCGTCGTCGGGGGTCTCGGCGGCGCCCGGGTACGTCGTCGCGACCGCGTCGTCGCAGTCGTCGTCGTTGGCGGCCTCGAGGGCGTCGGCGCAGTCGAGATCGCCGGACGCGATCACGAGCGTGGAGCCGTAGCCGTCGTCGTCGGTGTCCTCGTAGCAGGCGTCGACCCCGTCGCAGTCCTCGTCGTCGCCGTTGTTCACGACCTCGTCCGCGCCGGGATGGTCGTCCGCGTCGGCGTCGTCGCACTCGAGGCACGCCGCCCACCCGTCGGCGTCCGCGTCGTCGTACGCGACCGACCCGTCGCAGTTGTAGTCGTTGGGATCGGCGCAGTCGGTCTCGGCGGCGCCCGGGTGGTAGTCGCCGTCGGCGTCGTCGCAGTCCTCCGCCGTGGTGGCGGTCCACCCGGTGGTCGTCTGCGCCTCGCACCAGCACTGCTCGCCCGCGGCGGTGAGGCCGTGCCCGTCGCCGTCGCCGTCGAACCAGAAGGGCGTGCAGCCGTCCGCGTCCTCCCGGTCGAGCGCGCCGTCGCAGTCGTCGTCGTACGCGGTGGCGCAGTCCTCGGGCGCGCCCGGGTGGACCGCGTCCTTCGTGTCGTCGCAGTCGTCGCCGGTGTACGCCGAAGAGGGGTAGCCGTCACGATCCTGGTCGTAGTCGTCGTCGCCCGCGCAGTCGGCGTCGACGCCGTCGTACCAGATCTCGAACGCCCCGGGGTACGACTCTGCGGAGGCGTCGTCGCAGTCGTCGCCCACGGCCCCGTCCGGATCGACGTCGGCGTCGGACCGGTGTCCGTCGCCGTCCTGGTCGAAGTCGTCCCAGCCGTCGCAGTCGCTGTCGTGGCCGTCGTACCAGGCGTCGGCGGCGCCCGGGTACACGTCCTGCGCGGACAACTCGCCCCCGCGCTGATCGTCGGGCACGTCGTCGGGCGCGTCCCAGCAGTCGCCGGCGGCGTGGGTGCCGTAGAGATCCTCGACGCCCTCGGCGCAGACGCCGTCGCCGTCCTGGTCGCAGTCGTTGCCGTCGCAGTCCTGGTCGACGCCGTCGTACCAGACCTCCTCCACGTCGCCGGGGAAGGCCGTGGGGTCGGTGTCGTCGCACTCCTCGCAGGCGTCGAAGCCGTCGCCGTCGTCGTCGAAGTCGAGGTCGTCGCCCGCGCAGTCGGCGTCGGTCCCGTCGTACGTCACGTCCTGGGCGCCGGGGTGGACGTCCTCGGGGGCCAGCGTCTCGCCCGAGCCCTCGCAGGTGGTGTCGGCGGGGTAGGTCTGGCCCTCGGCGTCGTAGCAGTCGTCGCCCGCGGTGCCGTCGCGCTGGGGGACCTGGCTCGCGTCGTAGCCGTCGCCGTCGGCGTCGAAGTCGGAGTCGCCGGCGCAGTCGGCGTCGACGCCGTCGTAGGGCACGTCCGCGAGGGCGCCCGGGTGGACCTCGTCGGCGCGGAGCTGGGGGAGCCCGTTCAGGGCGACGAACGAGTCCGGGAGGGCGTCGGGGTCGTCCCAGCAGTCGGCGCCGCCGTGCTCGATCGCGTCGGCGCCGTCGCCGTCCTTGTCGTAGTCGGACGCGCCGTCGCAGTTCTGGTCCACGCCGTCGTAGAAGACCTCCGCCGCGGCGGGGTGGATCCCCGCGTCGCGTTCGTTGCAGTCGTCCACGTGGCCGTCGCCGTCCTGGTCGCGCAGGGTCCAGCTGGAGGCGCAGGCCGAGAGGAGCGCGAGTGCGAGGGGGGCGCGCATGCCGCCATTGTAAGGGGGCCTGGTTTGAAGTCAAACCAACCCGGGCCGAACCTCGCGATCGGGCGGAAGCGTGAAGTACACGGTGGCGCCCGCGCCCAGCGCGCCCTCCGCCCAGACGCGACCTCCGTGGCGCTCCACGATCCGGCGCACCGTGGCGAGGCCGATGCCCGTCCCCACGAACTCCTCGCCGTGGAGGCGCTCGAAGGGCCGAAAGAGGCGGTCCACGAAGCGCGCGTCGAAGCCCACGCCGTCGTCGCGGACGTAGAAGGCCCGCTCGGGCGACCGGACCTCGCCGACCTCGATCCGCGCGCGCTGCCGGCCGGCGGTGAATTTCCAGGCGTTGTCGAGGAGGTGGCGCAGGAGCACCGTGACGAGGCCGGGATCGGCGTCGGCCTCGAGCCCTTCGGCGACGACCAGGTCGACCTCGCGCCCGGGCGAGCCCGCACGGAGCTCGCCGGCGATGTCCCGCGCGATCGCGGAGAGGTCGACCCGCGCGCGGCGGACCGGCGCGCGGCCGAGCCGCGACATGGCGAGGAGATCGTCCACGAGACGGCCCATCCGACGCGCGGCGGCCCGCATCCTGCGTACGTGGGCGAGGTCGATCTCGCCGAGGCGATCGGCCGCGTCCTCTTCGAGGATGGCGCCCAGGCCGTCGACGGCGCGCAGGGGCGCGCGCAAGTCGTGGCCGACGGTGTAGCTGAAGTCCTCGAGCTCCCGGGTCGCGGCGACCGCCTCGTCGCGCGCCCGCCGGACGGCCGCCGCCGACGTCTCGCGAAGCGTCGCGTCGCGTACGACGGCGAGCGCCTGTCGGGACGCGCCCTCGCCGATCGTGTAGACGAGCATGCTGGCGAAGTAGCGGTCGCCGTCCTGGCGAGCCGTCCACCGCTCCACCTCCCGCCGAACCTCGAGGGTCGCCTCCTCTCGAGGGCGCTCGCCCGCGGCGGGGAAGAGCTCGTCGAGGCGGCGCCCCGCGATCTCGTCCTCGCCGTGCCCGGTGATCCGGGGCGTCGCCGCGCTCCAGCGGACGGCGCGCCCCGCCGCGTCGAACAGGACGATCGCGTAGTCGGCGAGGGCGTCCGCGACGAGCCCGAACCGGTGCTCCGACCGCTCGTGGGCCGCTTGCTCGGAGGCCAGCGCGTGATCAAGCCGGGCATTCACGCGGGCGAGCGATCGTGCGTCCCGGCGGATGCGCGCGGTCGCGAGGGCCGCGAACACGAGGACGCCGGCACGCGAGAAGGCATTCCACAGGTAAACCGCAGTCCCGTGCACCTGGGGCCACGCGAGGTCCACGAGCAGCTCGCACCCCACGGCCACCAGCGCGGCGCCCACGCCCACCGCGGCGCCGGCATTCCAGGCGAGCCAGACGACCGGCAGGAGGAAGAGCAGGGCGAACGAGACGGAGGGTCCCGTCACGTAGTCGAAGGCCTCGAGGACCACGATGGCGAGCAGGCCGGCGGCGACGCGCGCGGCCGGGACCACCGGCGGCGAGGGGACGATCCGGGGCTCGGCGGGAAGGATCGCGCTCACGGTCCGCGAGAGGTAGTCCCCGCGCCGGGCGCCGTCCCCGCCTCAGGCCTCCGTCGTCGCCTCCGCTTCCGCCTCCGTCCGCGCCGCGCGTGGGTCGCGCCGCAGCGCGGCCCGCCCGACGGCCCAGCCGACCACCCCGGACGCGGTCGACGCGGCGAGGATCGCCAGCTTCGCCGTCTCCAGCGCGGGGCCGGGAGGGAACGCGAGCTGCGCGACGAAGAGCGCCATCGTGAACCCGATGCCCGCGACGAGCCCGACGATCGAGACGTCGGCCCAGCCCACGCCGCGGGGCACCGTCGCGACCGCGCCCGCCGCCGCGAGCCGGGAGGCCGCGAGGACGCCGATGGGCTTGCCGACGAAGAGCCCGAGGAACACGCCGGCGAACACGCGCCACTCGCCGCTGACGTCCGCGTCTCCGAGCGCGACGCCCGCGTTCGCGAACGCGAACACCGGCATCACGAGGAACGCCACCCACCCGTGGAGCGCGTGCTGGAGGCGCTCCACCGGCGAGACGGATTCGCGGACCGCGTGCCGCAGCGGGCCCACGCTGGCGTCGAGGTCCTCGCCGTCGTCGTCGCCCCGGGCCCGCGCGGCCACCGCCGCGACCTCGGCGGCCGCGGCGAGCTGCGCCGGACCGAGCCAGGCGCGCACGGGCGTGAGCAGCCCGACGGCGACACCCGCGATGGTGGGGTGCACCCCGGACGCGTAGGCGCCGGCCCACGCGACGAGCGCGCCCGGGAGGTAGAGCGCGGGGGCGCGCGCCCCGAGCCGTTGGAGCGCCACGATCGAGGCGAGGCCCGCGCCGGCCACGCCGAGCGCGATCGGGTCGACGCCCCCGGAGTACACGACCGCGATCACGAGGATGGCGCCGAGGTCGTCGATCACCGCCAGCGAGAGGAGCAGGATGCGGAGCGCGGGGGCCACCCGGTCTCCGAGCAGCGCGAGCACGCCCACGGCGAACGCGATGTCGGTGGCCATCGGCACGCCCCAGCCGGCCGCCGACGGCCCGCCGGCGTTGAGCGCGACGTACAGGAGCGCGGGGACGACCATGCCGCCGACCGCGGCGGCGATCGGCAACGCGGCGCGCCGGAGGTCGGAGAGCTCGCCGCGGTGGATCTCGCGGCGGATCTCGAGCCCCACGACGAAGAAGAACACGGTCATCAGCCCGTCGTTGACCCACCAGCGCAGGTCCCGCTCGAACGAGAGGTCGCCGAGGCGGGCGCCCAGCGGGACCGACCAGAGCGCCTCGTAGACGTCTCGCCACGGCGAATTCGCCCACACCAGCGCGAGGACCGCCGCGAGGAGGAGGAGGACGCCGCTGGCGGCCTCGACGGCGAGGAACCGCTCGACGGGCGCGACGAAGGCGCGGGCGAGGCGGTGCGCGGGGGCCCATGCCTCGGGGGGCCGCGCGGGAGGGCCGGGTTCGTTCGGGCGCACGGGGGACCTCGTGCGGCTGGCGGCCCGACCAGCCCGGTCCCTGCGGGGAGGATCCCCGCACCCGGGACGGATCTAACCCGAGGGAGGGGCCGGAGGCGACTTCCGAGTCAGGGCGAGACGTACCCGAGCGCGGCCAGGCGCTCTGCGAGGGGGGCCGGCACGTCGACGGCGGGGCGCTCGAGCGCGGTGGTCGCGCGCGGACACCCGAGCGCCGATCGCCACGCTGGTGTGCCGCGGGTCATCCCCGGGTCGGTCGCAAGGTCGAAGCGCTCGACGGCCCCGAGGTCGTCGACGATCTCCACGTCCGCGCCCTCGCGGCAGAGGCGGAACGATCGTGACCACGCGCCCCCTTCCTCCGCCCAGAAGCGGGAAGGCGTCGCCGCGGCGAGGACGCGACCCGGACGCGTCGCCCCGCCGGCGACAGGGACGAGAGAGTATGCGTGGGCGAGCGGGGGAGGGGAGAGCCCCGCGAGCTCGAGGAGCGTCGGGTACAGGTCCTGGAGCTGGACCGGCTCCTCGACCACGGCGCCGGCAGGGAGCCGACCCGGCGCTGCGATCACGAGCGGCACGGCGAGGACCTCCCGGTACAGGGTCCGCCCGTGCGACAGCTGGTGGTGCTCGCCGAAGTACTCGCCGTGGTCCGACGTCACGGCGACGACGTCGCCGCCGCGGGCCTCCCAGGCGGTCACGAGCGTGTGGAGGAGGAAGTCGGCGAGCAGCGCCTCACCGTCGTACAGGTCCCGAAGGAGGCGGAGCCCGTCCGGGGGGATCTCGAGCTCGCCGAGCGCGTACCGCTGGGAGGCGGTGAGGCCGCGCGAACCGGCCCGGGCGGCGAGCTGGAGCCCGGGCGGCGACACGGTCAGGTAGGGCAGCGACCAGGCCTGCGCGCGCTCGGGAGCGAGCTCCTCGAGCCGCGCCCGCGCCCAGGGCGCCGGCGTCGCCAGGTGAGGGCCGTGGGTCGTCACGAGGTTGACGAAGAGGAACAGGGGATCGTCACGCTCGCGCATCGCTTCCAGGGCCGCGGCGACGACCGCGGTGTCGCGCGTGTCGTTGCGCACCTCCCCGAAGCCCCGCACGAGCCCGAGCTCGGGGGCGAGGAAGGGGTTCCCGACGACGGCGACCGTGCGATACCCGGCCGACGTCAGGCGCTCCGCGAGCGTGGGCACTGCCGGGTCCATCGGCGTCATCGCGTACGGCGTCCCCTTCAGCTGCACCTCTCCGCTGGCGGACGCCGCCTGCGCGCCGTGCTCCCACGGCATGAGGCCCGTGAAGAGGGACGCGTGGCTCGGCCAGGTCCAGGGGGCCGGCGCGGTCGCGTCCGCGAACCGGACGCCCGCTGCGGCGAGCGCGTCGAGCTGCGGGGTCGTGGGGCGCGCGTTGCCGTACGACGAGACCGCGTCGGCGCGGAGCGTGTCGAGGACGACGAGGAGCACGTCGGGCCGCTCCTCGGCGCGGCACCCTCCCGCCAGAGCGGCGAACGCGGCGACGAAGGCGAGCGAGTGGCGAGACACCCGATCAGGCTACTATGCTTTGAAGTCAAATGATAAGCCGCTTCACAGGTTTCCTCCTCGCCCTGGGATGGCTCGAGTTCTGGGCCGGCTTCGTGGCCACCGTGGTCGGGTTCGTCCTCGGTTTCGGCCTGCTCTACGCGCTGGGCGGCGACTGCGTGGAAGGCGTCCCCCCCGGATCCGTGGCGGACGCGATCGCCTTCAGCGGGCGCGTGGCGGCGAGCCTCGGGTTCGACGCCGGGACGGCCCGGACGGCCTACGCTCGGGCGGTCGTGACGTTGCAGGGGCTGCTCTCGCTCCTCGGGATCGCGACGATCGTGGCGCTGACGATGGCACGGCTCATCTTCCCGAAGCCGCGCTGACGTCCGCGCATCACTCTGCCTTGCGAAGCCCCGCCTCCGCCGTCCGCTCGAGCTCCTCCGCGATCGCGACGAGGACCCGTTGGAACGCGGTGACCTCCGCCTCCGGCAGGCGCGCGAGCGCCGCGCGGACCGCCGACTCGGCCGTGCCTTCGCGCACCGCGTCGATCTTCAGGCCCGCCTGCGTGAGATAGAGGTGGAAGCGACGCTGATCCGCCGGATCGCCCGCCCGGACCACGAGGCCGTCTCGTTCGAGCCGCTTGAGCACGCCCGTCAGCGTGCTGGGGTGGTCGTGGACGCGTCGGGCGAGGTCGCCCGGCGTGAGCCCCGAGAACCGGCCGATCGTCCGGATCACGACCCGCTGCGGACCCGTGACGCCGAGCACGCCGAGCATCCGCTTCGACACGCGCTGGAGCCCGTGATCGAGCCTCCACAGGAGCTCGAGCAGCGTCATCGCCGGGTCGTTCGCGGGGGTGGCCGGTTGGGGGCGGCTCGCCATGCGCCTCCACTATCCGGTCCGACAGTGGATTTGGCTCCGGCCTCGCCGGCGGCCGGGGGATGGTCCGGGCAGGGTTGCGCTGCTCGTGGGCGTGGCGGCGAGGCGCGGAGCCGATCGAACCGTAGTCGGGTCGTTGCGCGAAGGCACTGGCGGCGCCGCGCTCGGACAATTATTTGACATCATAGGATGCTCACCTTCCTGTTCGCCCTCGCCTGCGTGACCCGCCAGGACCTGACCGGGGAGGCGGACCGTCGCGACTGCTCCGCCCGGGCCGGGTGCCGCGCGCTCCTGCACCTCTCCGCCGTGCGGCACGGGATGGCCACGTGGTGAGTCCTTGAGCTCGAACCCGCGCCCGCGCGCGCTCGTGGTGGACGACGACCCGGTGACGCGCGCGTTCGTCGCCGACGTCCTGACCGCGTCCGGCTACGACGCGTACACGTGCGTGGACGGCGAGTCCGCCCTCGGGTCGTTCATGCGCAACGCGCCGTTCGTGCTGATGGTCGTCGACATCCTCCTCCCGGGCATCCGGGGCACCCAGGTGGTGAACCTCCTCCGCCGCGCCAGCGCCGACCTCCGAGTCCTGTACGTCTCGGCGCGCGCGAGCTCGCCCGCGCTGGAGCCGGGGGACGCGTTCCTCGCCAAGCCCTTCACGCGAGAGGCGCTCAACGCCGAGGTGAAGCGGATCATGGCGGCCGGGGCCTGAGAGGGCGCGGTCGTAGGGGCGGGCGCGGCAACCCGGGGGCCCTGCGACCACCGGTCCGGCGACGGGGAGGGGCCGGCCTTGACGCGAAGGGGCGCCGCGCAGAGCATCCCGGCGGTGTCTCCCTGGCTCACGTTCGCAGCGCTCGCGGCGGTCCTCGTCGCCGCGGGGACGGCGCTCGCCCGGGCGGCCGACGAGATCGCGGAGGCCACCGGCGTCGGCCGCCTCTGGATCGGCACCATCCTGCTCGCGGCGGCGACCTCGCTGCCGGAGGCGGCGACGGACGTGGCGGCGGTGCGGATGGGAGAGCTCGACCTCGCGGCGGGCGACCTCTTCGGATCGAGCCTCGCCAACATGCTCATCCTCGCGGTCGTCGACCTGCTGCCCCCGCGCGGGCGCATGCTCCGCTCCGCGGACCCGGCGCACGCGCTGTCAGCCGCGCAGGCCATCGTGCTGCACGCGATCGCCGCGCTCTTCCTGCTGTTCACCCCGTCGGGCACGGTGCTCGGAGTCGGACCCGGCCCGCTCCTGCTCGCCGGCGGCTACCTGCTGGGGACGCGGGTCCTGTTTCGCCACACGCCACCGGCGCCGGTCGTGGCGTCCTCCCCGCGCAGCTCCGTCCGAACACCCGCGCTGAAGTTCACCGCCGCCGCGGGGGTGGTGCTCCTCGCCGCGCCCTCGTTCGCGTGGTCGGCGGAGCGGATCGCCGAGGCTACGGGGCTCGGGACGACGTTCGTGGGCACCCTCCTCGTGGGGTTGTCCACGTCGTTGCCGGAGCTCGTCGCCAGTCTCGCCGCCCTGCGGATGGGCGCGTACGACCTCGCCGTCGGGAACCTGTTCGGGTCGAACGCCTTCAACATGGCGATCTTCGTCCTGCTCGACCTCGCGCACCCGGGCTCGCTGTTCGGCTCGCTCGACCCCGAGCATGCGCTCACCTGCCTGCTCGCGATCCTGCTCATGGGCTTCGGGCTCGCCGCCGTGGTCTACCGGCCGGGGCGGAAGCTCCCGATCCTGGATCCGGACAGCCTGATGGTCCTGCTGCTGTACTTCGCCGGGATCGCGTGGTTGTACGCGCGCGCGGCCTGAGGCGACGATCGGGGCGCGCAGGTGGCCCCCGGCCGTGCCCGCCGGTAGGAGGAGGCCGCGATGCCCACGCCCGTCCCCGATCCCCGCCCCGACGAGCCCGTCCGGAGCCTGCGCGAGGAGGTGCGTGCCCGCTTCGACCTCGCCGCGGACCAGGCCGACCCCGAGGTCATCGACGTGTCGATCCGCGCGGGGGTGCCCTTCCGCGGGACCAACCTCTGGCTCCTGATCTTCGCCATCGTGATCGCGTCGGTCGGCCTGAACGTGAATTCCACCGCCGTCATCATCGGCGCGATGCTCATCTCCCCCCTGATGGGGCCGATCATGGGGGTGGGCTACGGGGCGGCCGTCGCCGACTTCCGGCTCGTGCGCCTCGCGTTCGCAAACCTGCTCGTCGCGACAGGGGTGTCGATCGCGGCGTCCGCCGCCTACTTCGCGCTCACGCCGCTCGCCGAGGCGCACTCGGAGCTGCTCGCGCGCACCAGCCCCACCATCTGGGACGTGCTCATCGCGCTCTTCGGCGGCCTCGCCGGGATCGTCGGCGCCACGCGGCGCGAGAAGTCGAACGTGGTGCCCGGCGTGGCGATCGCCACGGCGCTCATGCCCCCGCTGTGCACCGCCGGGTACGGGCTGGCGACGGGCAACGCGGCGTACTTCGCGGGCGCCTTCTACCTCTTCTTCATCAACTCGGTCTTCATCGCCGCCGCCACGTTCGTGATGGTGCGCGTGATGGGCCTGCCCGAGGTCGCCTACGTCGACGCGGCCGCGTCGCGCCGCGCGCACCGCTGGATCGCGCTCGTCGTCGTCGCCACCGCGCTGCCCAGCGTGTTCCTCGCGCAGCGGCTCGTGGCGAAGGAGGTCTTCGAGTCGCGCGCGTCGTCCTTCCTCGCCGCCGCCTTCCCGGTCGAGTCCCCGACGTTCGTGGTCGCGCGCGACCTCGACGCGCACAAGGCGCTCGTGCGCGTGACGGTGGTGGGGACGCCGATCACGCCCGACCGGCGGGCAGCCCTCGAGGCGTTGCTCCCGAGCCACGGCCTCGCCGGGGCGACGCTGCGGATCGACCAGGCCGAGCAGCCGACCGTGGACGTCGCGGCGATCCGCGAGCACGTCGCCGGCGAGCTCGTCCAGCGGACCCTCGCCGAGCTGCGGGCCCGCGACGACACCATCGCGCGCCTCGAGGCCGAGGTCGCCGCCGCACGAGCCTCGGCGGCGCGCTTCGACGGGCTGGAGGCCGAGATCGTCGCCCAGCACCCGGGGGTCGGGGGCGTCGTCGTCGCGGCCTCGGGCGACGCCCCCGAGACGCGCCTCGTGGTGGGGCTCGGCAGCCGGAAGCCGCTCGGGGCGGCCACCCGGGAGCGCGTGCGCGCGTGGCTCCTCGTGCGGACGCGGGCCCGCGAGGTATGGGTCTTCGAGGATCCCGCGCTGGCCGAGCTCCCTGCGACACAGACCGAGGGGGCGGGCGCCGTGGGCGCGTCGGCGAGCCCGTGAGACACATGCGTGTCCTTCGTCACGCGCGGCCCTCCACGGCTACGTGAGCGTCTGGCTCCGGGAGCACGCCATGCCCGAACTTCCCCCGCCCACCCCGACCGAGCTCGTCGCGCTCGACCGCACGGTCCTCGCGAACGAGCGTACGCTCCTCTCCTACATTCGCACCGGCGTCATGCTGACCTTCGGCGGGGTCTCGTTCGTCGAGCTCCTGCCGATCAGCCCGCTGCACGACGTGCTGCGCGACGACGCCATGTTCGCGTGTGCGATCGGCAGCGAGCACATGGCAGCGTGTTCACGAAGCAGGACCGCTTCGCACGCGTCCTCCAGAACCTGACCGCAAGGCACACGATGACCCACGTCACGTAGAGGCGCAGGGCATCGCCCACTTCGAGCCGCGTTGGATGTGGTGGCCGGAGGCCTGCTTCGGAGCACCCCGGGCGGACCCTCGGGCGTCACCGCGTGACCCGCGTGGGTCACCGGACGCCGGGCGCAGCAGTCGACCTCGGTGCGTCCGAGGGGGCGATCGTGGGCGGCCGCGCGGTGGTCGTCGGCACCTCGACGGTCCGTGCTCGGCAGCGGCGAAGAGGAGGGCCCGCGCGGGCTCGTCGGCGTGCGCGCGTGGGCGTTCCGACTCGTCCCCTCGGACGCCGAGACCATCGGCCCGGCGTGCGAGCAGGTCGGCCTTCGCCCTGCTCGAGCGGGAGGACGGGGGCACGAGAGTGGGGCCCGAGGGCGTGTGGTTCTGGAAGCGTGGGCCGGGGCGCCTTTAGTTCCCCCGACCCGACCTCCCCCCATGAGGTACGCTCGTGTGCGACCCGCGGTGCCCGGCCTCGCAGCGCGGCGTCTCACGGCCCGGGGGGGGGGGCTCGTCAGTAGAGCCCGTACACCCGCTCGCCGTACCCGAAGTACGTCTCGCTCGCCCCGATCTGCACGCTGGAGACGACATCGCCGTCGGGCGACACGGTGTCCATGCGGCCCTCCGCGCTCCAGATGACCGTGGTGTTGCCGTCGTCGCCGCGCAGCGCCTCGCCGAGGAAGTCGACGTGGACGCAGTCGTCGGTCGCGTACGACCAGACGCGCCTCGCGGTCATCTCCTCGAAGTCGAGCTCGACCTCCACCGCCTCGGAGCACTCGGGCGACAGGTTGCGGTTGAACACGAGGACCGAGTCCCCGAGCCACTTCGCGCTGTGCGGCTGACGGACGAGGAAGCCGCCGGCCACGTGCGTGAAGTCCCCGAGCGTGTCGGCGAGCACCCACAGCGTCTCGCCCGTGCCCGGCCGGACGGCGACCACGGCCTCGAACTGGTTCACCGTCACGAGGTAGGCGTCGAGCGTGGCGTCGTAGCTGATGCCGTTGGCGTGGGTCCAGTCCTCGACCTCGGGGTCCGCGCTGTAGAAGTCCCGCGGGTAGTCGGTGCGCGAGAGGTCGAGGTCGAACACGTCCCAGGTGGACCAGATGGCGTGCTCGGTCCCGTCGGCGTCGACCTCCACGAGGCGGTCGCCGAGGAACTTGCGCCCGTCGACCTCGCGGAGGTCCCAGGACAGGCCGGCGAAGCCCCCGTCCGGCCGCTCGACGAAATCGGTGTGGAGCCCGGTGATCTCGATGGTCTCGAGCAACGTGCCGTCCCAGCCCACGCGCTGGATCTTCCCGGCGCCCTCGGCGTGGTCGGCCTGGCCGTTCACGAGCACGGAGCCCGCGTCCCCGGCGAGCTCGGCCCGGAACAGCATCCCCTGGCGCTCCGGATCCGCCCAGACCACGCGCCCCCGGCGGTCGAGGATGGCCGGCAGGTCGCGCTCCGGCGTCTGGATCACCACCGGGAACCACGTGTCCTCGGCGGCCGCGTCGTCGTCGAAGGCGGCCACCTCGAGGGCGGGCACCGAGGTGTGCAGGGCGCCCGTCTCCGCCGCCACCGGCGAGGAGCACACCCCGTCCTGCTCGACCCACACCGTGTAGGCGAGCTCGGGGAGCAGGCCACGGACGAGCACCTCGCTCGCCTCGGCGGTCGAGGCCCACGGCGTCGTGACCGTTGGCTCGCCGTCCGTCGCCGCCAGCACGCGTGCCTCGCCCGTCGCAAACGAGGTCCAGGTGACCCGGAACACCGTCGGGATCGACGTCGTCTCGACGGTCAGGCCCGCGAAGGGCGCGTCGTCGACGACGCAGCCGTCGAACGTCTCGGGCGTGTCCCCGGTGACCTCGTCCGGCACGGGGGGGCTCGGGGGGGCGTCCGGGGACGTACAGGCGAGGAGCAGGATCATCGGCGCGCAGTATAGACGTTTGAATTCAAACGTGCTCGCCGAGGCGCGTGTCGTCGTGCACTTCGTTGCCCATACGCCGAACGACCGATACCTTTCGCGACGTGAAGAGCCTTCCGCCCGAGATCTCCGCGGACGCGCTGGCGTCCGTGGTCCGGCTGATCTCGGACGGGGTGGTCTCGATCGACGCGCGCTTCCGGATCGTCTACGTCAACGACGCCGCGCTCGAGATGTTCGGGTTCACGAGGGAGGAGCTGCTCGGTCAGCCCCTCGACCTCCTGCTGCCGCCGCAGTCGCGGAGCGCGCACGAGGGCCACGTCCGCTCGTTCGGGCGCGAGGAGGGGGCGGCGCGCCTGATGGGCGAGCGCCGGACCATCCGCGGCTGCCGTCGGGACGGGAGGACGTTCCCCGCCGAGGCCTCGATCGTGAAGGTCGGGCCCCCCGAGGCGCGCGTGTTCACCGCGATCCTGCGCGACATCACCGAGCGGGTGCGGCTCGAGACGGAGCAGCGCGTGCTCGCGGAGGCGGGCGCCATGCTCGCCGGCTCCCTCGACTTCGACGACACGCTCGAGCGCATTTGCGGGCTCGTGGTCCCGAGCCTCGCCGACTTCGCGATGGTCGACCTCCGCGACGACCAGGGCGAGTTCCGGCGCGTGGCCGCGTTGGCCGCGGAGCGGGGCCGCCAGCCCGTCGCCGACGCCCTGAAGCGGTTCCCCCTCGACCGCGCGCGTGCTCACCTCGCGTACGACGCGCTGGTCGAGGGGCGGCCGCTCGTCATCGACCCGGTCACCGACGAGGAGCTCGCGAGGAACGCGCAGGACGAGGACCACCACGCGTTGCTCCGGCAGATGACGCCCACCGCCATCATGGTCGTGCCGCTCGCCGCGCGCGACGTGGTGCTCGGCGCCTTCGTGCTGGTGTCCGCGCGCCCCGAGGTGCGCTACGGCCCGCACGACCTCGCGCTCGCGACGGAGCTCGCCCGCCGCGCCGCCGTCGCCGTCGACAACGCGCGGCTCTACCGCGCCTCCGTCCGCGCGACGGCCGCGCGCGACGAGGTCCTCGCCATGGTCGCCCACGACCTGCGCAACCCCATCGGCGGGATCGGCATGGCCGCGGGCCTGCTCGTCTCGCGGCTCGAGCCCATCGCCGAGGCGAAGGGCCTCGTGAAGGCCGCCCAGGGCATCCGCGCGGCCACCGACCGCATGGAGCGCCTCATCGGCGACCTCGTGGAGGTCACCCGCTGCGAGTCGGGGCAGCTCTCGCTGGAGCGCGTGCCCGCGCCCCCCGATCGCCTCGTGAGCGAGGCCGTCGGCGCCGTGGCCGGCGAGGCCGAGCGGCGCGCGGTGACGATCCACGCCGACGTCCCCGTCGACACCCCGCTCGTGGACGGCGACCCCATTCGGCTGGTGCAGGTGCTCGTGAACCTCGTCGGCAACGCCGTGAAGTTCGTGCCCGAGGGGGGCACCGTCGAGGTCCGCGCCCGCGGCGCGGGACCCGCCGTGGAGTTCGCCGTGTCCGACGACGGGCCCGGCGTGCCGGCCGGCCACGTGCCGCACCTGTTCGACCGCTTCTGGCAGGGCCGCGCGACGGACCGCCGGGGCGTCGGCCTCGGCCTGTCCATCGCGCGGGGCATCGTCGAGGCGCACGGCGGACGCATCTGGGTGGAGAGCGAGCCGGGGCACGGCGCGACCTTCCGGTTCACCGTGCCCGCGGGGAGGTAGGCGAGGCCTACTTCTTCGCCGCCTCGACCTCGATCGTGATCGCGACCTCCTCGCCCACGAGGAGCCCGCCCTGCTCCAGCGCCTTGTTCCACGTGAGCCCGAAGTCCTTGCGGTTGATCTTCGTGGTGGCCGAAAACCCGATCTTCGTGTTGCCCCAGGGGTCCTTGTACTCGGGCGTGGGGCCCTTCACGTCGAGGACGACCTCCTTCGTGACGCCGTGGATCGTGAGGTCGCCGACGAGCTGGAAGGCGCCCTTCGCGGGGTTGCGGACGGCCTTCGACCGGAAGGTCATCGCGGGGAACTTCGCGACGTCGAAGAAGTCGGGGCTCCGCAGGTGGTCGTCGCGCTTCTGGAGGCGCGTGTCGATCGACGTGGCCTGGATCGTGACGTCGGCCTTCGTCTCCGACACCTTCGCCGGGTCGAACAGGATGGTGCCGGCGACGTCGGTGAACGCGCCGTGCACGTCCGTCACCATCATGTGCTCGATCGAGAAGCCGGCGTAGGTGTGGCCGGGGTCGATCTCGTACGTGGCGGCGGACGCGAGCGCGGTGATCAGGGCGATGAGCATGGATCTCCTCTGGAGTGTGCCCACACCCTAAAGGGGGCCGACCGTCCCCGGTACGCCCCCAAAACGGAAGGACCGTTTCCTTATGGAAACGGCGCGCAGTAGTCCGGGAGCCCGTCGAGCCCGTCGAGGAACGGCGAGGGCTCGCCCCACACGTGGGTCGGCAGCCAGGCCGCGAGGGTGTCGACGCCGTCGGACGGGATGGTGTGGCCGAGGCCGTGATCGCACACCACCACGAAGCTCCCGTCGGCGACGAGCCCCTCCACGAGGTCCTCCGTCTGCTCGTCGAAGTGCAGGACGATGCCGCCGGCGTCGTAGGTGTCGCTCTCGCCGCCGTGCATGGCGAGGACGGGGAGGGGCCGCGCGGGCGTCGTGTACTCGAGGTAGCCCTCCATGAGCCCGCCCGACATGATCGCCACCGTCGAGAGCGCGTCCGCGCGCGCCATGGCGAGCTCGGTCGTCCAGAGGCCGCCCGCGCTCATGCCGGTCGCGCTCACCCGCCACAGATCGACGTCGAGCTCGTCCGCGAGGCAGGTGCGGACGTCGTCGAAGAGCGTCACGTCGTAGGCGTCGTCGTTCCAGAAGTCCCACTCGAACAGGTTGTCCTCGCGCGCGCTCGGCACGACCACCACCGCGCCGACCTGCTCGGCCCAGTCCACGAGCCCGAGCCACTGCACCATCTGCCGCGCGGTCGCGCCGAGCGGGTGCCACACGAAGACGAGCGGCATGCCCGCGGTGTCCCCCTCGGGCACGATCACCCGCACCTCCCGCTCGACGCCGCCCGACGAGAACGTCGAGGTGTTCACGGACAGGTCGGGGCACTGGCCGTCGGAGATCTCGGCGAGGGGCGCGGGGCCGGCGACGGTCCCGGCCGTCCCGGCGGTGTCGTCGAGCGACGCGTCCTCGGGGGCGACGCAGGCGAGGGCGAGCAGCATCGCGCGACTGTAGTCAATAAACGCCGTCGCCGGTGATCGGATGCGCCTTCGCCCCCGGCGTCGCCACCCAGTGGGCCGGGATGCCGTCGCCGTCCGCGTCGAGGATGCCGTGCACCTCGTAGCCGTCGTCGCCGCCGATGACCCAGTACGCGCCGCGCACCCCGGCGGGGGACCAGCCCAGCTCGGCGAACGGGGCGTAGGGCTCGCCCCGCTCCAGCGCCGCGTAGGCCTCGCCCGGATCGCCGAGGCTGGGCCAGCGACCGGCGTGCTCCTCGTACGTCGCGAGCGCCCCCTTGACGCGGTCGAGGGTCGACGGCAGCTCGGACCGCTTCGCCTTCAGCTTCACCGTCGTGACCGCCGAGTACATCGACGCGGCGATCCCGGCGAGCGTGAGCCCGACGAACAGCGCGCCGACCGCGTGCCCGCCGTACGGGCGCCGTCGCATGCGCCTGCGGTGCTCCTCCCGCTCCTTCCGCTCGCGCTCCCGCCGCTCCTCAGCGGTCTCCATACACCCGACGGTACTCCATCAGGAACCCGAGCACGCGCCGGACGTAGCGCCGCGTCTCGGTGAACGAGATGTCCTCGGCGAAGCGATCCGCCTCGGGCGCGGTGCGGTAGCCGGCGAGCCAGCGCTCGACGGGGTCGCCGCCGCCGTTGTAGCCGGCGATGACCAGCGGGAGGTGGGGCTGGACGTTCCCGTTGACGAACCGGCGGTGCAGGAGCGACAGCTCGAGCGTGCCGAGGCGGGCGTTGACGCCGGCGAGGTAGAGGTCGTCGGGCGTGAAACCGGGCACGACGCCCTCCGCGAGCTCGCTCGCGAGCGCGGGCATCAGCTGCATGAGCCCGCGCGCGCCGGCGGGGGAGGTGACCGAAGGGTCGAGCCCGCTCTCGGCGTTCATGATCGCGTAGGGGAGCAGCGGGTTCAGCCCGTACTCGGCGGCCACCGCCGTCACCGCGGCGGCGTGCGGCCGCGGCGTGCACACCTGCGCGGCGACGGGGCCGGCGCCGCAGTACGGCGCGGCGAGCGCCCGCGCCCCCTTGTAGTCCTCGGCCGCCGCGAGCGCCCACGCGAGCGCGATCGCGGCGTCCTTGCCGGCGGACTTCGCGGCGGCGACCTGCTCGGCGAGGAGCGGGCGCGCCCAGTCGGCCATGCCGGCGCGGGCGAGCCGCACGCCGAGGCGGGCGCGATCGCCGCCGAAGCCCGCGGGGAGCTCGGGCGGCGTGGCGTCGGCGACCACCGGGAACGTGACGCCGAGGCGCTGGGCCGCGAACCACGCGTACCCGCTGTTCGGATAAGCGCGCATCACCTCGCGGAGCGCGACGGCGTCGTCCTTCGCGCGGGCCTTCCAGTAGCGGGCGGCGACGGCGAGCTCGCTCTGGGGGTGCTTCGCCACGACCTCGTCGAAGCCGGCGACGGCGCCGGCGACGTCGCCCTTGCGCCACCTCGACCAGGCGCGGAACCAGCGAGCGTCCGTCGCGAACTTCCCGGACGGGCGCGCGGCGAGGTAGTCGCCGAAGCCGGCGACCGCGTCGTCGAGCCGCCCGGCGTCGTAGTCCATGTAGGGCTGCTTCCAGTGCGCCTCGTCCGCCTGGGACGTGTCTGGCCACCGCGTCACCAGCGCGCGGTAGCGCTCGGCGGCCGCCGGGTAGTCGCCCGCGCGGGCCGTCGCGAGCGCGTAGCTGAAGGCCGTGGCCGCGCCGACGGCGTCCGCGCCGCAGCGCGCGTACCACTCGACGGCGCGCGCGTAGAGCTTCGCGTCGAACAGCGCCTCGGCCATGTAGAGCTGCTGCGAGGACGAGTCGAACGGGGCCTTCGCGTGCACGCCGTCGAGCAGCTTCACCGCCTCGCCCGCCTGCTTGATCTTCAAGAGCGTCTTCGCGCGCTCCATCGCGAGCGCGCGCCCGTCGGCCGTGCCGTAGTCGGGCACGGCTGCGCCCATCGCGCCGAGGCGCTCCGCCGCGCGCGCCGACCACGGCGACGTCGGCGTCTTCGTCCAGATCGCGCGGTACGCCGCGAGCGCGCCCTCGGTGTCGCCGCGCATCTCCGCGCCGCGGGCGAGCCACCAGCGCGCCTCGTCGCCGACGCTCGTCTCCAGGAGCGCGCGCAGGCCGTCGCGGGCCTCGAGGCTGCGGTTCGCCTCGACGAGCGCGCGCCCGCGCACGAGCTCGTCCTCGTGGCCGGGGAGGGCCACGCCCTGCAGGGCGGCGACCGCCTCCTCGGGGCGGTCGCGCCCGAGCAGCGCGCGCGCCCGCACCAGCGCCGCGTACGGCTCGAGCCCGCCCTTCGGCTCGCCCAGCACCTCGAGGGCGCGCCCGGGCTCGCCCATGCGCACGTGGCAGCGCGCGAGCGCGAGCCGCTCGAGATCGTCCGCCGGCGCCTCCAGCGCGCGCACGACCGTCGCGCAGTCGCCCACGCCCATCGCCGCGCGCCAATCCGCGGCGAGCGCCACGGCGAGCATCCCCCAACCGATCACTCAGCCCTCCCCACGCCCGCGCCTCTCGCCCCCCGAAGGCTCACCGCCCGCCCTTCCACCACGTTCGCCGAAGGCACCGAGCCCGGCTGAAGCCTGTAGCCTGTAGCCTGTAGCCTCCTCATCAGAAGCTGGAACCCAGCCAGGCGTAGAACCCTCCCGGGTCGCCGAGGGGGATGCCATCGCCGACCGCGGCGAACTGGTAACCGAGCCGCGTGTAGACGCCGTAGCCGTACGAAGCGATCAGGTACACGCGCACCTCGGCGCCGGCGCCGGCGAGGGTCTGCGCGAGCGCGGCGCCCTCGGCGTCGTCGAAGGCGTTGCCCGCGTCGAGGAAGACCGCGCCGCTCACGTTCCGCACGAACAGCGGGAACGTCCCGACGCCGCGGTCGATGTTCACGATCGGGAAGCGGTACTCGCCGCTCCCGAGCCAGTACCACTCGCCCGAGTCGCTCGCGGGCGAGAACCCGCGCAGCATGCGCCACTCGTCCGGCACCACCGCGATGCCGCCCTCCGAGAAGCTGCCGCCGAGGCGGAAGGAGCCGTAGCGGAAGCGATCGCCGACGGTCGCGCCGCCGGCGAAGCGCGTCGCGAGCACGTGGTTGGCGATCCACGGGTTGGTCACGTACTCGCGCCACTCGGCGGTGGCCTGGATCTGGTCGAACGGGACGGGGGTGCCGGCGTCGTCGTAGGTCCAGCTCCCCAGCACCGACGGCGTCCACTCCGCGGCGAGGGCGACGCTGCGCGCGTTCTCGGGCGAGATCGACAGGGCGTAGGCGCTGCTCTTGCCCCACCGCCACCCGCCGGCGATCGAGGAGAAGAAGCCGCGCGTGGGCAGGTAGGCGTCGTAGGCGCCCTCGGGCAGCGGGTCGAGCGGCTGGCGCAGGGTGCCCTGCCACGCGACGGTCGCGCTGGACCGCTCGGTGAGCGGGTAGCCGACGGCGAGCGAGCCGCGGACGCGGTGGTCCCAGTAGCGCTCGTTCGCGGACTGCGCGGAGGGGATCGTGGCGCCGCCGCCGTCGGGCGGGGGGATCTCCACGTACACGTCGCCGTAGGGCGTCACGTAGGTGCTGGCGCCCGCGACGAAGACGGGCCGCCAGCGGTTCACGTAGACGGAGCCGCCCCCGCCGACGAAGGCGGAGTCGGTGCGGTAGGTGACGTAGGCGTTGTACCCGAGGTGGTTCAGGGTGTCGGACCCGGCCGTCGCGGCGGCGCCGAGGAGGCCCCACGTCTCGCCGGTGTAGGTGAGGTAGACGCTCGGGACCCAGAAGCGCGGCGGGAACAGCGTCGGCAGCGGGTTGTACTTCTTCACCGGCCAGCGGAACGCGAACTCCTCCGACTTCTTCTCCTTCGGCGCCGGGGGCGGCAGCGGCGCGACCTCGCCGTCGTCCACGAGCGGCGGCGCGGGCTCGCCCGGCCAGCGCGGGAGCAGGCCGAGGTCCTTCCACGTCGTCGGGTCGAGCGACGTGATCGCCACCTGCGTGCTGCGCGTCGTGAAGACGTTGAAGGCCATCTTCGTGCCGTCTGGGTGGGGCATCGCCCCCCAGGCGCCCGTGAGCACGTTCGTGACGCGGAAGAGCCGCTCCGTCGCGAGCTCGACGGCGTGGACGTCGGTCTTGCCGCCGCGGTCGGAGGTGAAGAAGAGCCAGCGCCCGTCGGCGGACCAGACGGGGTCGCGGTCGATGGCGGCGTCCCAGGTGAGGCGGCGGCGCGGCTGGCCGTCCGCCGAGTAGAGCCAGAGGTCGCGGGTGCCGTCCTGCCACACGGAGACGGCGATCTGGCGGCCGTCGGGCGAGAAGCGGGGCGTGCCGTACTGGACGGGCTCGACGTTCGCCGTGAGCGGGCGAAGCTGGCCGTCGACCGTGAGCACCGCGAGCTGGTTGACCTGCGCCTCGTTCGTGACGACGACCATGCGCGAGCCGTCGGGGGAGAACGCGGGGTCGCGGGCGCGCTGGCCGTTCGTCAGCGCCTTCGTGGACTTCTTCTCGACGTCGTAGAGGAAGACGTCGTCGTACGCGTCGTAGAGCCCCACCACGTGCGAGGACGCGTACGCGAAGGCCCGCCCGTCGGCCCGCCACGCGATCGTCTTGGCGAAGCGCGCCTTCGCGACGACCTCTTCGTCTTTCCCCTCGGCGTCCGCCAGCCAGATGCGGTAGCCGCGGCGCGGGTCGCTGCAGGCGTAGGCGAGCTTCTGGCCGTCGGGGCTCCACGCGGGCTCGCCGCAGGACTCGCCCTCGGGCGAGACCACCTCGTACGGCGTGAGGCCCTCGGCCTCGATCGCCGCCTTCTGCGCGCCGTAGCGGCGCTCGAGCTCCGCCTTCCACTCGCGGTGGAGCCGCGTGAAGGTGGCCCCGAACACCTTCTTCGCGGGCAGCAGGTACGGGAGGCCGCGCCCGTAGGTGTGCACCCACTCCGTCCACTTGTCGGCGCCGCGCGTGTCGGCGACGAACTGGATGAAGTCCTGCCCGAAGAGGTAGCGGAGGTTGCCGCCCGGCGGGAGCGCCTGGTAGCCGTCCATGTTCCCGAGCGGCGGGAAGTGGCCCTCGAGCACGGCGGCGCGCTTGATCATGTCGACGCCGGCGTGACGGCCGCGCCCGGCGTTCGTCATGCGCGTCTCCTCGAACGTCGCGTACCCCTCGACGATCCAGCCCGGCGACACCTGGTGCGTCGACACGTAGGTGCCCATGAGCAGGCGCGCGAGCTTCGGCAGGCCCTCGACCGTGGAGATGTGCAGGATGTGCGTGAGCTCGTGCCGGACGATCGCGTCGTTCCAGTCCTCGTAGAGCCCCAGCGTGCTGTCCTCCTGCGGGGCCGTCACGAAGATGACGATCGTGTTCTGCGGGACGATCGTGGCGTAGCCGTTGGCGGAGTCGGTCCAGTCGACGAGGACGAGCTCGATGCGCTCCTTCGGCGTGGTGCCGATCTCCGGAGTGAGCAGGTCCCACGCCTCCTCCGCCGCCTCCGCCATGTCGTCGGCGACGCGCTCCTCGCCCTCGTGGAAGGTGACCCGGAAGTGCTCGGTGGTGAGGGTGCGCCAGGAGTGGTCCGGGTTCCAGCTGGCGGCGAAGGCGGACGCGAGCGCGAGCAGCACCTCCCGGGGCTAACCCGGTCGCACCCCCGCGATGCGGTTAGTCAGGAGGCTGCCGAACATGCGCGCCTTCTCCAACGAGTTCCTGGTCGGGCTCCTCACCATCGTCGTGGCCGTGCTCGTCGCCTGGGGCTTCGTGCGCACCGACGACCAGCCCGACGGCGCCTCCGCCTCCGGGTACACGCTGTACTACTACCTCCCCAGCGCGGAGGGCCTCTTCCGGTCCACGCCGGTGCGGCTCGCCGGCGTGCCGGTGGGCGCGGTGGAGACCATCGAGCTCGACGGCGCCCGGGCGAAGATCACGCTGCGCATGACGGGCGAGGCGAAGATCCCCACGGACAGCGTGGGCGAGCTCAAGGGCGAGGGCGTGCTCGGCGACAAGTACGTCCGCGTGCGCCTCGGCGCCGCCGAGACGCTGCTGAAGGACGGCGACACGCTGCAGGCCGCCGCCCCGGGCGCCGATCTCGACGCCATGACCGAGAAGGCCGCGGCGATCGCCGACGACGTCAAGGAGATCACGGGCGCGCTGCGCGAGGTGGTCGGCGATCCGGCCATGCGCGAGCAGCTCCGGTCCACCATCCAGAACATCGAGCAGCTCTCGCGCCAGCTCAACGACCTCGCCGGCGAGAACCGCGCCGAGCTGGCGGTCATCGCCGACAACCTGCGCCAGGTGTCGGAGACGCTCACGAAGGTCGTCGAGGCGACGGGCGCCAGCGTCGAGCAGGAGATGGAGGCCGTGCGGAAGGCCACCGAGACGCTCGACCGCACCGCGCAGAACCTCGAGTCGATCACCGGCAAGGTCGATCGCGGCGAGGGCACCGTCGGGAAGCTGCTCAACGACGAGAAGACAATCGACACGGTCAACGCCACGCTCGAGTCGGTGCGGGACACGGTCGACGAGGTCAGCGGGCTCGTCGGCGAGGTCTCGCGCATCCGCACGGACGTGTACTACCGGGGCGACGTCTACTTCGGCTCCGCGCCGACCGACCCGGCCTACGGCGGCCTCAACCCCTACGCGGGCGGCACCCGCAACGTGGTGGGCGTGCGCGTGCGGCCGAAGGAAGACTACTGGTACGTGCTGGAGGTGGTGGGGCACCCCATCGGCACCATCACGCACGAGGACCACGTGCTGCCCGAGCTGGGCACGGCCTACCGCGAGTACGTCGTGACGCCGGACTACCGGTTCTCGTTCCAGTTCGCGAAGCGCTGGCACGACCTCGTGTTGCGCTTCGGCGTGAAGGAGTCCAGCGGCGGGGTCGGCGCGGACTGGCTCTTCCTCCGCGACCGCGCGCAGATCAGCGCCGACGTCTACGACTTCACGTACGGGGCCTGGCCGAACATGGACGCCTCCGGGATCCCGAACGTCCAGCTCACCGCGCGGGCCTTCCCGTTCCGCCACGTCTACGTGGAGGGCGGGCTCGACAACGTCGCGCTCGGCGCGCGCTACGGCTACGTCACCGGCTTCGCCGGCGGCGGATTCACGTTCGACGACCAGGATCTCAAGTACGTGCTCGCCGCGCTCCCGATCTCGCCGTGAGCGCCGCGCGGCCCGACCGCGATCCGGCCGGTATCAGCGAGGCGATCGAGGGGCCCCGGGGCCGCCCGTAGACCGGCGACGGGCCCGGATGCTATGACCAGCGCTTCCCGGTCAGGAGCAGGCGGCCCGCATGTCCAAGACGAACCCTCCCCCGCAGGATTCCGGCTTCGGCGAGCTCGAGGACGATTTCTTCAACTCCGGCATCGGCGGCTGGGGCGAGCCGAACGAGGAGGAGGAGAAGAAGCGCCGCGCCGAGG
>JBMOQZ010000124.1:0-23226 GCA_049322475.1 Myxococcota bacterium
ATGTCGGCCTCCGCCGCCTCGCTACGCCGCCGCGTGCCTTCCTTGTCGTCTCCCGGCCTCACCTCGAACCTCCCCCAGAGGTGCGGCCAGAGTTTCCGGAACGGGAGCGGCCAGAGTTTCTGGAACTGGCATGGGTGGGTGAGACGCCCGCCCCCACGCGCGGGGTCGTCCGCCCGTCAGAGCCGCGACCCACGTGGGTGGGCGAGACGCCCGCCCCCACGCGCGGGGTCGTCCGCCCGTCAGAGCCGCGACCCACGTGGGCGGCCGGGACGCCCTGCCCCCGCGCGGGGTCGTCCGCCCATTCAGAGGCGCGACCCACGTGGGCGGCAGGACGCCCGCCCCCACGCGCCTCGTCGCGAGCCGTCCGCCCGCCCGCCGCCGGTGGCTCGTGATCGCCGCCCAACCACTGGATTCGCAGCCAGCTTCGGGCACCCCGACACCCCGCCGCGGGACCGTCCCCCGCACGGACGGCGAGAGTCGGTGCGTCCGCGTGGGGAGAGCGATGCCCCACCTCGCGGGACATCGAGAAGGCGTTCGCTGGGTATTCTCGGGCAATGCAGCGCGTTTCCAGCGTCCCTCGGTTCGTCGTGGCGTGGCGTGCCGTCGTCGTGGCTCTGGCAGGCTCGTGTGGGGGCCAGTGCCACGACCTCCCGCCGGACGACTACGGTTCGCCCTGCGAAGAACCGGAGGACTGCGAGACCTTCGTGTGCCCCACCGGCGACAGCGCCAGCGAGCGCTTCGCCTGCACCGACACGTGCTTCTACCTCCGGGTCGATGGCCCCGACGTCCCCGGATGCACGGCACCGGGAGACACGGGCTGGTGGATGTTCGACTGCCTGGGGGACAGCTTCCCGATTGCGCGAGCCCCTGTGGCCGCGCGTGAGCAATCACGTGCTGAACTCCGAGACGCAGAGACCGTACCCCTCCGGCGGCTCCTCGATCGTGAAGTCCGACCACTCGACCGACATCTCGGGGGACTCCGAGCCATCCTCTCGGACGAACGACACGTCGGTCAGGCGAACTCGGCTGGGTGCGCCACCGGAGAACTCGACCTCGACTCGTCCACGTGTGGGGAGGCCTCGGGGTCGTGAGACGTGCACCCGGTCGCCAGGAATCCGGCCATCGAGATCGACGTGACACGTGAACGAAGGGAATCCATGGCTGCCAGTTGGGAGATCCATAGTACGCTGCCGCACGTTGCGTCAATTGTGTCGCTCCAGTCGGAATTGCCGCGTTCCCACCTCGGCCGAACTCCCGACGGCCCGACGGCCGAAGGCCCCGGCGCGGGCACCTGAGTAAGGCTCGCGCCCTCGCTCGGGTGCCATTCTGGACAACCCAATCTCCGCGCCCGCGCTGCCGGGCGCGCCGGTCGAGTCACTGCTCGCCGCCGTCGAGGCGCTGGCGGATCGCCGGACGCCCTGGCTCACGGTCCACGCCGCGGGCGAGGCGCGCGCGTTCACGGGGGAGGCGCTCCACGCGGAGGCGCGGCGCTGGGCGGCCGCCTGGGTCGACGCGGGGGTCCGGCCCGGCTCGCGCGTGCTGGTGCTCTTGCCGAACGACGTCCGCTTCCCCGCGGCCTTCTTCGGCGCGTGGATGGCCGGCGCCGTCCCCGTCCCGCTCGCGTGGCCCTTCACGCTCGCGAACGCCGCCCGCGCGCTCGCGCCCATCCGCCCGCTCGCCGACGCCGCCCGCGCCTCGGCGATCGCCACCATCCCCGAGCTCGCCGCCGACTGGGGCCTCCCCGTCGTGACCGGGCCGGCGGACCGCCCGCTGCCGCGCGTCGCCGCCCCGAGCCCGGGCGACCCCGCCTTCATGCAGTTCACGTCCGGCAGCCTCGGCCGCCCGCGCGGCGCGGTCATCTCCCACGGCGCCGTGCTCGCAAGCGCCTTCGCGATGGGCCGCGCGATGGACGCCGGCGAGGGCGACGTGGGCGTCTCCTGGCTCCCGCTCTTCCACGACATGGGGCTCGTCGGGGCGCTGCTCACCCCGCTGCTCTTCGGGTTCCCGCTGCACCTGATGACGCCCGGCGAGTTCCTCCTCCACCCCGCGCGCTGGCTGCGTCGCCTCGCCGAGGCGGGCGGCACGGTCTCCACCGCGCCCGACTTCGCCTACGACCTCGTGCTGCGCCGCGTGAAGGAGGACTTCGACCTCTCCCGGTGGCGCGTCGCGCTGGACGGCGCCGAGCCGGTGCACCGCGCCACGCTCGACCGCTTCGAGGCGCGGTTCGGCGTGCGCATCCGACCGGTCTACGGCCTCGCCGAGAACACGCTCGGCGCCTGCTTCGGCACGCCCGGCGAGGCCGACCTCTCCTGGCTCGGCCGCAGCGTTCCCTCCTGCGGCGGCCCGCTCGACGGCATGACCGTCGGCATCCGCGCCGGCGACGTCTGGGCGGGCGAGGGCGAGGAGGGCGAGGTCGTGATCCGCGGCCCGGCGCTCATGTCCGGCTACTTCGAGGACGAGGCGTCCACGTCCGCCGCCCTCCGCGACGGCTGGCTGCACACCGGCGACCTCGGGGTGCTCCGCGACGGCCGCCTGCACGTGACCGGCCGCGAGAAGGACCTCGTCATCCAGCACGGCCGCAAGTTCCACCCCTACGACGTCGAGCGCGTCGCGGCGATCGCGGCGGAGGCCCCGCCCAACGGGGTCGCGGCCTTCTCGGTCGCCGGACCCGAGACCGAGCAGCTCGTGGTCGTGGTCGAGAGCCGGCAGGAGGAGATCGAGCGGCGGGTCCGTGGGCTGTTGCTCGAGGAGCTCGGCGTCCGCGCCGACCGCGTGGTGCGGGTCTCGCCGGGCGAGCTTCCCCGCACCACCAGCGGCAAGGTCCGCCGGCGCGAGGCCGCCGCGCGCTTCGGGCAGTGCCCGTGAACGCGCTCGTCCTCGGCGCCGCCGGCTTCGTGGGCCTCCACGTCGTGGACGCGCTTCGGCGCGCCGGCGTCGAGCCCCGCTGCGGCCGTCGGGCGCGGACGAACGTGCTGCCGCTGCGCAGCCGCAAGGCGGTGCTGGTCCCCGCCGACCTCGACGACCCCGAGGAGCTGGCGGCGGCGATGGCCGACGTGGACGTGGTCTTCCACTGCGCCGGCCACTACCCGCGCCACTCGCTCGACCGCGTGGCGGCCTTCGAGACCGGCCTCCGCCAGACCCGGAACGTGCTCGCCGCCGCGACACACGTGAGACGCGTCGTCTATGTGTCGAGCACGGCCACCGTCGCCCCGACGGACGGTGTGTCGGATGAGACATCCGTGTATCGACACATGCCGTGCATCGGCGTGTATCACGATCTGAAGTGGGCGATGGAGCAGGCGTTCCTCGCTCACCCGAACGTGGTGGTGGCCTGCCCGTCCGCCATCGTCGGGCCCTTCGACTACCGCGTGGGGACCTCCGCGATGGTCGTGGGGCTCGCCCGCGGGATGGACCCGCCTCACCCCGACGGGTGGGTGTCGATCGTCGACGCCGCGGACGTCGGCGAGGCGGTCGTGCGGCTCGCGCTGCACCCGGACCCGCCGAAGCGCGTGATCCTGTCCGGCCCCTCGCGGCGGCTTCACCCGCTCCTCGTCGAGCTCGCCGGCCGCTACGGCGTCGCCCCGCCGTCCCCGGCGCTCTCGCCCGAGGAGGCCTTCCGGGTCGCCGACGAAGGCGAGGCGAAGGCCCACGCGGAGGGCGGCCGCTCGATGCTCGCCCGCGAGCTCGCCGACCTCATCGTCCACGGCGTCCCGATGTCCGCCCGGCTCGCCGAGACGACGCTGGGGCTGAGCTGGACCCCGCTCTCCGAGACCCTCGACCGCTTCGACGCATGGGCCCGCCGCATGCGCCTCTACCCCGCCCCCGCCCGAGAGGAGCACCCGACATGACCCCCGCCCAAGAGCAGCGCATCTACAAGATCCTCTCCGACCTCTCGGCGGTGCCCACCGCCGAGATCAAGGACGGCGACCGCCTCCGCGAGGACCTCGGGCTCGACTCGGTCGGCTCGATGGAGCTCCTCTCGATGCTCGCGGAGGAGTTCGACATCGAGGTCGAGATGGAGGAGGCGGTCCACGTCGAGAGCGTGAGCGGCGTGATCGACCTCGCGCGGCGGCACCTCGATGGTGCATGAGCCGGCGGGCGACGCCGTCGAGGCCCTCTGCGCGAGCCTCGAGCGCTACGCTCGCACGCGGATCCACGCCCGGACCGTGGACGCGCAGAAGCGCATCGACCGCGCCGTGCTCGCCGACCTCGCCGAGCTCGGCATGTTCGGCCTGTCGATCCCCGAGGCCTACGGCGGCTTCGGCTTCTCGATGGAGGCCATCTGCGACGCGGTCGCGACGCTCGCGCGCTTCGACCGGTCGATCGCGACCACGGTCGGCCTCCACCTCGGCCTCGGGACCCGGGGCCTCGTGGCCTTCGGCAGCGAGGCGATGAAGGAGCGGTGGCTCCCCGCCATCGCCGCCGGTGCCCGCATCGCCGCCTTCGCGACGACCGAGCCCGACGCCGGCAGCGACCTCGCCGCCATCCGCACCCGCGCGGTGGCGACGGGCGACCGCCTGCGCGTCGACGGCACGAAGATCTTCGTCACGAACGGCGGCTTCGCCGACGTCTTCACGATCACCGCGGCGACGCCGGGGCTCGGGGGCGCCCGGCGCGGCCACGGCCTGCTCGTGCTCGAGCGGGGCGACGCCAACCTCTCCGTCGGGGCCGAGGAGGACAAGCTCGGCCTGCGAGGCTCGTCCACGACGACGCTCGCCCTCGACGGGGTCGAGGTCCCGATCGACCGCCTCGTCGGCAACCCGGGCGAGGGCATGGCGCAGCTCGCGCACGTGCTCGCCTGGGGACGCACGGTGATGGCCGCGGGCTGCTGCGGCAGCGCGGCGTCCGCGCTCGAGAAGGCGCGCGCGCACACCGCCGAGCGTCGGCAGTTCGGCAAGACGCTCGACCAGCTGGAGGTCGTGCGGCTCCAGCTCGCGGGCATGCGGGCCGTCCACCTCGCGATGGACGCGCTCGTGCGCGCCGCCGCGCGCGCCGACGAGGTCGCGCTCGCCGGCAAGTCGGGCGCCGCGAAGGTCTTCTGCAGCGAGGGCGCGTGGGAGATCGCCGACATGGGCGTCCAGCTCTTCGGCGGCTCCGGCTTCATCGAGGAGACCGGCATGCCGCTCCTGCTCCGCGACGCGCGCATCACGCGCATCTTCGAGGGCGCGAACGACGTGCTGCGCGTGCACCTCGGGCTCATGGAGGCCGCGGGCACGCTGCGGACCGGCCCGACGGACACGCTCGCCGCCGAGGCGCTGGCCGCCGACGTGGCCGCGGTCCGCGCCGAGCTCCTGTCCACCTTCGGCATCCGGCTCGCGGCGAAGCAGCGCGCGCTCCACCGACTCGGGTCGCTCGTGGTCCTGCGCGAGGCGTCCGACGCGGTGGCGCGCTTCTACCCGGGCGAGGGCGCGGCCGCGATGTGGCACGCGATGGCGAGGCAGCGCGCGGCGGCGCTGCTCTCGTCGCCGATCTCCGCCGAGACCGTGGAGGCGGCGCTGTCATGAAGGTCCTGTTCGTCTACCCCCGCTTCTCCCGCCACGCGGAGCACCACCCCGAGCTCCGCACGTACGTGCCGATGGAGGAGTACCTCGGCTCACCGTCGCTCGGCATCGCCAGCGTCGCCGCCGTCACGCCCGACGACTGGGAGATCGAGTACCGCGACGACCGCCTCGAGCCGGCCGACGCGCCGACCGACGCCGACGTCGTCGCCATGTCGTTCTTCACGCCGGCGGCCTCGCGGGCGATGGAGCTCGCCGACCGCTTCCGCGCCATGGGCAAGAAGACCGTGGCCGGCGGCATCTTCCCCACGATGATGCCCGACGTCGTCGCGGCGCACTTCGACGCCGTGGTCGTGGGCGAAGGCGACGAGGTGTGGCCCGAGGTGCTCGCCGACGTCGCCCGCGGCGCGCTGAAGCCCCGCTACCGGGCCGCGCCGTGCGACCTCGAGCGCCTCCCGCCGCCGCGCGTGGACGTGTACTTCGGCGCCGAGCGGCCGGGCCGCTTCGAGCCCGACGACTACCCGCTGCAGGTCTCGCGCGGCTGCGCGCTCTCCTGCAACGCCTGCGCGCTCCCCGGCACGATGGGCAACCGGATGCGCGCGTTCCCGGAGGCGCACGTGCTCGCCCAGATGGAGCGGCTCGCGGCCGCGGGCAAGCGCGCCTGCCTCACCGAGGACACGGGCTGGTTCGGCGGCACGTCCGGCAACAAGCGCATGCTCGCGCTCTTCGACGCGCTGATCGCCGACCCGGGCCGCTTCCGCATCAGCTACGTCGGCGTCTCGATGCCGCAGATCCTCGCGGCGACGCCGAACACGCTGACGAAGGCGCGCGCGGCCGGCGTCACGATGTTCTACCTCGTGGGGGGCTTCGACCCCGTCACGATGCGCGCGTTCACCGGCGAGGACCCCGCGGCCCTCGCGCGCGCCCATCGCGCCATCGCCCGGTGCCACGAGTTCGGCATCGAGCCCTACACGAGCTTCCTCGTGGGCAACGAGGCCGACGACGAGGGCACGGTGGACCGCATGCTGGAGTTCGCGGACAAGTCCGGCATCCGCAAGTCCGAGTTTGCCATCTTCACGCCCTACCCGGGCACGCCGTCGTGGCACAAGCTCGTGTCCGAGGACCGCATCCTGACGAAGGACTGGTCCCGGTACAACGACGCCAACGTCGTGTTCCGGCCGGCGCGGATGAGCGCCGACGCCTTGCAGGACTCCTACCTGCGGCTCTGGCGCGAGTTCTACGCCGGCAAGTCACACCTCGCGGATCTTCCCCGTTACGAGCGGACGATCCAGTTCTGACAGGAGCTACCGAGTGAACCCGAACGACTACTACCGCCTGCCGTGGACGCTCAACGACAACGTGTTGTCGTGGCTCGAGCCCACCAAGAAGTGCAACATCTACTGCGAGGGCTGTTACTCGACCAACGAGCACAACAGTCACAAGACCCTCGAGCAGGTCCGGTGCGACCTCGACGTGTTCGTGAAGAACCGCCGCATGGACTCCGTTTCCATCGCCGGCGGCGATCCGCTGACCCACCCGGGCATCGTCGACATCGTGCGGATGATCAAGCAGGACTACGGCCTCAAGCCGGTGGTGAACACCAACGGCTTCGCGATGACGCCGGAGCTGTTGCGCGACCTGAAGCAGGCGGGGTTGCACGGTGTCACGTTCCACATCGACTCGAGCCAGGGTCGCCCGGGCTGGAAGAACAAGGACGAGATGGAGCTCTGCGAGCTCCGCCTGCAGATGGCGAAGATGGTGGCCGACGAAGGCGGCCTGTCCTGCGCCTTCAACGCCACGGTCTTCCGCCACACGGCCCACTTCGTCCCGAAGCTCATCGAGTGGGCGCGGGAGCACATCGACGTGGTGCACTCGATGGTGTTCATCCTCTTCCGCACGGCCCGCAGCGCCGAGTTCGACTACTACGCGCACGAGGAGAAGGTCCCCGTCGACGACGTCGTCTACTACGACATGGACGCGCACCCCGACCCGATGACCACGCCCGAGCTGTTCGAGGTCATCCGGGAGGAGATCCCGGACTTCGAGGCCTGCGCCTACCTCGGCGGCACGAAGGACCCCCACTCGTTCAAGTGGACGCTCGTGGGCCGCGTCGGCGACCCCCACCACATCTACGGTTACACCGGGCCGCGTTTCATGGAGCTCATCCAGACCGGCCACCACGCGATCGCCGGGCGGTACCTCGCCTATTCCCACCCCGCGTTGCTCAAGCAGGGGAAGGGGATGATGCTCGGCTTCGCGGGGCTCGACGCGGGCGTCCGCAAGGCCGCCCGGGCCTTCGTGCGCAACGCGGTCCGTCACCCCACGGCCTGGCTGAAGCCGGTGTACTTCCAGTCCATCGCGTTCATCCAGCCCATCGACATGACCGAGGCCGGCGAGGCCAACATGTGCGACGGCTGCCCCGACATGACGGTCCACGAGGGCAAGCTCGTGTGGAGCTGCCGGCTCGACGAGCTCAAGCGCCACGGCACGTTCCTGCACTGCGTGCCGCGCGCCGATCAGATGTCCGCGAAGTGAGCGATCACTCCGCCTCGAGCCGCTCCGCGATGTAGACGAGCAAGTCGGTCACGGACAGGATGCCCACGAGCTGCTCCTCCCCGTCCACGACGGGGAGCGAGCCCACGCGGAGCATGGCGAGGAGCCGCGCCGCCTCGGAGATGGTGGTCTCCGGGTAGATCGCCTCCACGTCCGTGGCCATCCAGTCGCCGACGGCGGCCTCGAGCCGCGCCTCGTCCATGACGCGCTCGTCGACGGTGCGGACGCCCTTCCCCAGCGCCGAGCGCAGGTCCCGCTCCGTGATGATGCCGACGAGCGACGAGCCGTCCATCACGGGCAGCTCGTGGATGCCGTTCTGCACCATCAGGTCGAGCGCGTTCAGGAGCGTGTCCTCCCGACCCACGGTCAGCGGATCGGGGGTCATGATCTCCGACACGGTCATGTTCGGGTCCTCCTGAGAGGCTCCGTAAGCGTGCCGGGGCGCGCGCGGGGTGCGCCTTACGTCGGACCCTTCGGCGCCTGGAAGGGCTTCCCGGGCGTGCGCGCCGTCTCCTCGAACCGCGCCTCGCGCCGGACGTTCGCGACGGCGCTCGACTCGGTGAACCCGCCGTCGGCGCTCACCTCGCCCTTGCCGCAGTTGATCGCGACCTGGCTGTCGAAGTTGTAGGGGTCGCAGGCGGTGATGAACCCGATGATCAGGAAGCGCGGCGGCACCTGACCGAGGTTCATCCCCTTCTCGAAGAGCTGCTCGAGGCGCAACAGATCGCCGGCGATGCGCAGCACGTTCGGGCGGATCCCCTGCTTCACGAGCGAGGCGGCGAGCCCCGCGCGGGCGAGCGCCGGGTGGGACTTGTGCCGCGCCGCGTAGCGGACGGCCGCGCGCTGGAGCGCCGCGAGGTCGAAGATCTCGGAGGCGGGCCGGTAGCCGCCGCCGGCCTCGCGCGAGACCAGGTAGTGCTGGACGTACAGGCACTTCTTGACCTTGAAGGCCGACAACATCGTGAAGTACAACATGTTGAAGGCGTGCACGTCCTTGCGCGTGATCTTCGGCTCCTGCGCGCAGAGCAGGTCGATGAGCTCGTCGGGCATGATCTGCTGGTCGCCGAAGGTGCCCGCGTGCCGCGCGCTGCCCATCAGCCGCAGGCCGAGGAAGAACACCTCGCGGATGTGGTCGTTCTCCGGCTTCAGCGCGAAGCGGAAGGTCTCGCCGACCTGGTCCTCGTTCAGCTCACGGGCCACGACGACGATGAGGCTCGTCGCGATGCCCAGCTCGCGGAGGTTGGCGAGCGCGGCCTGGCGGGCCTTGAGCAGCGGGCGCCCGCGCAACGCCTTGTTCGCCGCGTCGTCCATGCCGTCGAACTGGAGGAAGACCTCGTCGACCCCGGCCTCCTTGATCTTCCGGGCGTACTCCATGTTCGCGAGCTTGAGCCCGTTCGTGTGCAGGGCCGCGATGTTCCCGGTGGCCTTCACCTTGCGGATCCAGTCCTCGAGGTCCTCGCGCAGCGTCGGCTCCGCGGCCATGAGGTCGATCTTGATGCCGCGCCGCTCGGAGAGGAGCTCGCCGAGGCCCGCGAGATCGAAGTCGGGCGTGTCCTCGGTGTTGGCCTTCGCGAGGCAGATGGGGCACGCGAGGTTGCAGCGCTCGGTCATGCGGACGATGAAGTCGCGCTGGGGGTAGGACTCCTCGTTGACCGAGAAGTAGAACTTGTCGAGCTCCGCCCAGTAGTCGGCGCGGCGGCTCATGAGCTGGCTCGACCGCCCGTGCGTGGGGCAGGTCTTCTCGAGCAGCGCGGCGCCGTCGCGCACCACGAGCGCGGCCGGCACCTGTTGGTGGCAGGTGGGGCAGACGCCGCGGGTCTCGCGCATGACGCGGCCGGGGGGCTCGGGCTCGGCCGCCGGCGCGCCCTTCGGCTCGGGCGGGCGGCCGCGGGACCGCAGCTTGCGCGGCTTCTCCTTCGCGGGGGGCGGGGCGTCGACCGGGAGCGCCTTCACCAGCGCGAGGACGGCGGGGAAGAGCTCCTCCTCCTCGAGGCGGTGGTGCTCGACGAGGTCGTCGAGCAGGGCGAGCAGGTCGAGCTCGAGCGGGCCGGCGTCGCGCGCCGCGTTGCGCATCGCGTCCTCGAGCGTGCGGACCTCGTCGTGGTCGACGATCATCTGCGCGACGGCGGCGCCGAGGTCGGCGTCCGCGCGCTCGTCCTCGCAGAGGCGGAGGATGGCCGGGTACAGCGATCCCTCCTCCTTCTGCATGTGCGCCTGCTCCACGCGCATCAGGTGCGCGAAGGGGGCGCGGAGCTGCCTCGGCGCCTCCTCCAGCGCGTGCGCGAGGCGCGGGAGCTCCGCGTGGAGGAAGGTGTGGTGCTGATCGAGGATGCGGCGTGCGAGCGCGGCGACGGCGTGAGGAGACATGCGGGCCAGCTGGAGCAAGGGCCATGCCACCGGGTTTGGCACACATCCTGCAATGGGGGGATGCACCAGCCTGGAGATGACCGATGCGTGAAGTTCCCCTCCTCGTGACCCGCCCCGATGGCCGCATCATGGGCGCCAACCCCGCCGCCATCGACGTGATCGGCCCCTGCGACAAGGGCCGCTGCGCCGAGGCCGTCGACGCCGAGGACGTCGAGGGCCGCTCCATCTGCGGGGGGTGCCGCCCCGAGAGCTTCGCGCCCGGCGAGCAGCGCGAGCACGGCAACGTGAACGTGAACGGCACGGCCACGCGCCTCGTGTGCAGCGCCGTCGACGGCGTCCGCGTCGTCACGCTGCTCCCGCCGTCCGGCCCGGACATGAGCGGCCCCCAGCTCTCGCCGCGCGAGCGCGAGGTCCTCGTGCTCGTCGCCCGCGGCTTCACCAGCCCGTCGATCGCGAAGCGCCTCGGCCTCACGACCGCGACGGTCCGGACCCACGTCGAGCACATCCGCAGCAAGCTCGGCGTCCGCACCCGCTCGCAGGCCGTCGCCCGCGCGCTGGCGCTCGGTCAGATCGAGTAGGGACGTCCTCCGGGGTGGCGGCGGCGCGGGAGCCATCCCGCGCCGTCTTCGTTTTTCACGCCTGGGGGATCGCCTCGGCGCGCCGCTCTGCGTCCCTCAACAGGCGCCCGATGGCGTAGTCGTGCTGCACGCCCACGGCGCCGGCGAGCGCGAAGCCGTCCTTGAAGACGAGCAGCGTCGGCACGGCGCGCACGCCCAGATGGGCGGCGAAGCCCGCGTGTTTCTCGGTGTCGAGCTTCACCACCCGGACCTCGGGGTGCGCCGCGGCGAACCGCGCGAGGACCGGTCCCTGCGCGCGGCTCGGGCCGTCGGAGGTGCCGCGCAGATCCAGCAGGGTCAGCCCCGGTGCGGCGAGGACATCCTCCTGAAAGCGGGCATCGGTCGTTTCGACGATCATCGGGTCTCCCTCTTCCGGCGCCGCCGCCTCCAACTGCGGCTGGACGTGCCCTTCCCGGAGGGCACGCGGGGCGTCGGCGTCGGGCCGAACCTAGTCACCCGATCGGCGGGGTCAACGGCCCGAAGACGGTGAACTGTGTGGAATCGCCCATTCTCGGTGTGTCACACCACACCACCCGCAGATGCGCGGAACGCGATCGCGTACGCGCGAACCGCCTCTTCGACCGCCTGCCGGACCGGCCGGAGGGTCAACCCGAGCGCGGCGAGGTTCCGATCCGCCAGCGTGCAGTTCGAACGACGGAGCCGCACCAGCCCGCGCGCCGCGAGCTCCTCCTCCCCCACGAGCGTGTACCGGTGGGCCGGATCGACGTGGCGCCGGTACAGCTCGAGCAGCTCGGCGTGCCGCATCGTCCCCGGGTTCGTGGCGTGGAAGACACCCGACGCCCGACGCTCCACGAGGCCGGCGACGACGGCGAGCAGGTCCTCCACGACCGTGATCGAGTTCTCGACGTCGGCGACCACCGGGTACCGCGCGAGCTTCGTGAGCAGGTTCCGCGGGCCGGGGGCCGGATCGATCGGCATGCGGATGCGTACGATCGCGACGCCGGGCCGGTCGGCGAGGGCGAGGTCGGCCGCGTACTTCGAGCGCGAGTACCGGGAGACGGGGTTCGCGAAGTCGTCCTCGCGCCAGCCCCCGGGCGACGGCGAGGGGCCGTAGAAGATGCAGCCCGACCCGAAGTGCAGCAGGTGGACGCCGCGGCGCGCGCACGCCTCGGCGAGGACGATCGGCCCGATCGTGTTGGAGCGGACGGTCTCCTCGACGTGGTCCTCGCACCAATCCACGTTCGGGTGGCCCGTCTTCCCCGCGGCGTTGATCACCACCTCGGGGCGGTGCTCGTCCAGCGCGCGCGCGACCTGCGCCGCGTCCGCGATGTCGGCCTCGTCGAGCCGCGCGCCCTCCAGCGACGCGAGCAGGCGCCGGCCGAGGAACCCCGCGCCGAAGATCAGGACGCTCATCGCGAGCCTCTACCGTGGGCGCCCCGGGGCGGCGAGGATCAGCGAGGCGTCCCCGAACTCGTGGACGAAGAGGCCCTCGCGCGCCGCGGTCGACGCCGCCCGGGCGAGGACCTCGTCGCCGGCGAACGCGCGGAGCACGCGCCAGTGGCTCTCCCCGGGCGCGTGGATGCCGGAGAGCAACCCCCGCGTGAGCCGCAGCGGGACGCCCCGGTCGAGCACGAGCTCGGTGGTGCCGGCGAGCACGCCCGTCCGCGCGGCGCTCTCCAGCGCGCGGGCCACGCTGGTGCCCACGGCGACGACCCGGCGGGCGGCGCGCGCGGCCTCCCAGGTGGGGGCGGGGATCTCGTAGCGCTCGGGGAACGGCAGCGCGCGGTCGAGGGCGTGGTCGCCCGTCGCCGACAGCCCCGCGGCATGCGTCAGCGCCCGGACGTCCACGCCGCGCCGCCGCAGCGCGATCAGCGCGCCGACCCCGAGCGGACGCCCGGCCGACGGCATCTCCACCGCCCAGGGACGCGCGCCGTACGGGGTCTGGACGTCGGCGAGCCGGAGGTCGCGCGCGAGGTACGAGTACTGCACGGGGCGGCCCGCGGCGTACAGGGCGGCCCACAGGTCGTCGCCGTCGCGGTCGAACTCGAGCGTCACGAGGCGCCGACACATCACATGTGTCACGCTGGCGACGATCCCGTCAAACACGATCTCGTCGCCTGTTTCGATCGTCGGCGGATCCGGACGGTCCTCGGTCCGTTGGCGCCAGTCGCCCCGGCCGAACACGACGGCGCGCCAGGGCTCGGCGGAGGCGAGCCGGACCTCCACCGTCTCGCCCCCGAGCGTGCCGGCGAACGACGCGGGGAGGGTCGCCGCGTCGTTGACGACGAGGAGGTCGCCCGGGTCGAGCAGCGCGGCGAGCCGGTCGAAGCCCGTCACGTACGCCTCGCCCGAATCCGGGTGGATCGCGAGGAGCCGCGCCTCCGCGCGCCCGGCCGGCCCGGCGTGGAGCCCGTGCGGCGCGGTCACGACGCCACCCGGATGCCGTCGACCGAAGGGTCCTCCACGAGATCGGCGAGGCGCCGCGCGACGTCCGCTGGGCGCGCCAGCGTGGCGCGGTCCGCGTCGGGCATCGCGTCGGCGTGCATGCGCGTGTCCATCTCGCCCGGGTCGACGGCGAAGCTGCGGACGCCGGTGCCGGCGAGCTCGGCGGCCCAGGTGCGGGCGAGCAGGTCGAGCGCCGCCTTGCTCGCCCCGTACGGTCCCCAACGGGGGTAGGCGCCGGCCGCCGCGTCGGAGCTGACGTGAACGAGCGCGCCGCGGCCACGCAGCACCATCCCGCCGACCAGCATCCGCGAGAGCCGGAACGGGCCGAGCAGGTTGACCTCGAACACACGCGCCACCTGCTCGGGCGACACCTCGGCGAGCAGCGGCAGCGGCGTGGGGCCGAGCGTGCTCGCGTTGTGGACGAGCACGTCCACCGGACCCGCCATCGCCGCCGCCCGGCCCGCGATCGTCGCGGCCGCGTCGGGGTCGCCGACGTCCGCGACCACCGCGTGGGCCTCGCCGCCCGCCCGGCGGATCTCCTCCATCGCGGCGACGAGCGCCGCCGCCTCCCTCGCCACGCCGACCACGCGCGCGCCGCGCGCGGCGAGCTCCACCGCCAGCGCCGCCCCGAGCCCGCGGCTCGCCCCGGTGATCAGGACCGTTCCGACCATTTTCGCCTCCGTTCGTGTCCCGTCCGTACGCCCATGGAGACGACTCATCGACCGAAAGGCTCATATACGAGCAGCATGTTAATAAGTCGGCATGCTGGACGACCCGTCGGCAAACTTGGCGCGCAACGTGCGTCAGCTCCGCGAGGCGCGCCACCTCACGCAGGTGCAGCTCGCGCGGCTGGCCGGCGTCCCGCGCCCCACGCTCGCGCACCTCGAGACCGGCGGCGCGAACCCCACGCTGGCGGTCCTCACGCGGGTGTCGGCCGCGTTGTCGGTGTCGCTCGAGGAGCTCCTCGGCCCGCCACGCGCCACCGGGCGTCACTACCCGGCGGCGTCGCTCCCCGTACGCAGGCGGGGCGACGCCACCGTGCGGCGGCTGTTGCCCGAGGCGCACCCGCACTTCGACATCGAGCGCATGGAGCTGCCCGCCGGCGCGCGCATGTCGGGCGTGCCCCACACGCCGGGCACGCGCGAGTACCTCACCTGCGAGGCGGGCCGCGTGGAGCTCGCCGTGGCCGGCGAGCGCTGGGTGCTCGCGCCCGGCGACGTCGTGGTGTTCCGGGGCGACCAGCCCCACTCCTACCGGAACGCGGGCGACGGGGCCGCCGTCGCCTACAGCGTGATCGCGGTGGGGCCGTCGCCTCAGTCGGCCGGGTAGGGGCGGTACAGGGGGTCGCCCACCCAGACCATCATCCAGGCGGCCACCTTGGTCGACTGATACGCGGCCTCGCCGAAGCTGGCGCCCTGTGTCAGGTACAAGAAGAATTGGTCGTACTCGGGCATGCCCGTGACATAGGGCTCGCCCACGGCGCCCATCGTGCCCGTGATGCCGCGCTGGAGCGCTTCGGCGGCCCAGGTCCCGTCGCGCAGGTCACACGCGGAGCACGAGTCGAGGTGGCCGCCGATCGCGCCCGGCGCCCAGACGAAGGCGTCGTTGTAGTTGTAGTAGGAGTACCAACCCGCGTAGTACAACGCGTCCGGACACGTGGTCGGCGCCGGATCGGTCCCGAACTCCTCGTAGTTCCCGTCCCACACCACGTCGTACCAGCCGAGCTCCTCGAACAGGTAGCGTGTGCCCCACATGCTCCACTCGCCGTCTTCGTAGCTGCCCTCCGCGTCGGTGGTCGGCGGGGTGTCACCGCGGTTGCCGTCGACGTAGACCACGCCGTCGAGCGCGCCGGCGAGGGCCTCCGCGGCCTCGGTGCGATCGACGAGCGCCATCGCGGCGTCGGCGTCGGCGCCGTCGAGGCGCGTCACGATCCACCAGGGCGCCTCCTCGCCGGCGCGGAGCTCACCCGCGGGCCTGTAGTCCGGGTACCCGTCCGCATAGTTGTTCCCCCGGCGGGCGAGCGCGTTGTCGAGCGGGCGCTCGGTCGTCAGCGCGACTTCCCCGAGCACGAGCAACGCGTCGAGGCTCACCGTGACGAGGGTGTCACGGTAGTACAGATCGTAGATCCGGTCCGACACCTTGTAGGGCACGCCGTACACGGGCACGACATACTGGACGTGCGGCCCCACGCGATCGACACACGCGCGCAACGCCTCGACGAACGCGGGCAGGTCCGCGCCGGCGAGCGTGGTGGGGTCGGACGCGCCGATGCCGCAGAGCTGGTCGTCGGCGAGCCCCCGGAACGCCTGGTACCGCGTGGCCACCTCGGCCGACCCCTGCGCGTCGGGGTTGTAGACCACGACCACACGCGCCGCGTCGGGCCAGTCGGCGGCGAGGGCGCCTTCGACGGGCTCGTGCTGACACCCCGCTTCGGTGGGTGTCACGGACCAGGTCAGCTCCTCGGGGCCGAAGGCCGCGACGTCGGCGGGGAGGGTCCAGGTCACGTCGTTTCCTGTCTCGGATGACAGGGTGCCGGCTGACACCTGCCACGACCACTCGGCCCCCTCGAGCCCTTCCGCGCGCAGTGGCACGAGCTCTCCGGGGACGGCCTCGACGGGCACGCTCACGACCGCTTCGCCCGTACAGTCGGGCGCGTCGTTCTCCTCGCTGTCGTGCGGCTCGGTTCGGGGTTCGGGCACGCACGACATCGCGACGAGCAAGGTGACCGACATGCGGGAAGTATAGCGGGTCACGGGCCCCGGGAGCGTGGCTGGAGCCTCCCCCCGTATTGACCACGCCCCCCGCCGGCTTAGTTTCATGTTCGAGGGTGGGGACCGACGGGGTTGAGGGCCCGCCGAAATGGGAGGACAAATGGCTGACATCAAGAAGCAGGGCGGTGACATGACCGTCCGAGAGGCCGGCCGGATGGGCGGCGAGAAGCGCAAGGAAGAGCTCGGCCCCGAGGGGTACGCGGAGCTCGGGCGCAAGGGTGGGGAGACCGTGGCCCGCGAGCGTGGCCCCGAGTTCTTCTCGGAGATCGGCAAGAAGGGCGGCGAGGCTCGCAAGGAGCAGCTCGGGCCCGAGGGGTACGCCGAGATCGGCCGCCTGGGCGGCGAGGCGCGCAAGGAGCAGCTCGGGCCGCAGGGCTACTCGGAGCTGGGCCACAAGGGTGGGCAGCGCGTGCGTGAGCTCATCGAGCAGGGCAAGCAGGCCGAGACGCCGCGTTCGCGCGGGGGTCGTGACCGGGAGGATTGATGGCCAGTCGCGGGAACGCGGGTGACATCTCCGTCCGTGAAGCCGGCCGAAAGGGCGGTGAAATCCGGAAGAAGGAGCTCGGCTCGGAGGGTTACTCCGAGCTGGGCCGGATGGGGGGGAAGAAGGGCGGCGAGGCACGAAAGGCCCAGCTCGGCCCCGACGGCTACGCGGAGCTCGGGAAGCTCGGCGGGGAAGCCAGGAAGCAACAGCTCGGCCCCAGTGGGTACTCCGAGCTCGGCCACAAGGGCGGCCAGCGCGTCCGCGAGCTGATCGCGGCGGGCAAGCGCGCCCGCGGTGACTGACACAGAAAGGGAGGGAGACAATGCCGAACCGCAACAAGAACGTGGGTGGTGGCACCACCCGGGAGCGCCCGCAGGCGGGCGGCTCCAAGGGCAACATGTCCGTCCGCGACGCGGGTCGTCTCGGCGGCGAGGCCCGCAAGGAGCAGCTCGGCCCCGAGGGGTACTCCGAGCTCGGTCACAAGGGCGGGCAGCGTGTCCGTGAGCTGATCGAGGCGGGGAAGAGGCGCGAGGGCGAGGACTAGCCCTCCGCCCGAGTCCGCGGCGGTTCGGGGTTTCCCCCGGGCCGTCCGCCTTTTTCAGAACAGGGCGCGGCAGTCCTCGAGCACCTCGCCCGGGTGGGCGCCCACCACGATGTCGTCGAGGTACTGCAGGACGAGCACGCCGTCGGCGTCGAGCACCATCGTGACCCGGTCGACGCTGCTGTCCCGTTCGCCCGTCAGCGCCCCGTAGGTGGTCCCGAGCGTCTTGTCCTCGTCGGTCCAGAGCTCGTAGGGGAAGCCCTCCTCCTCGGCCCACGCGAGGTTCTCCTCGGGCGTGTCGAGACCCACGCCGACGATCTCGACGCCGAGGGCCTGAAAGTCTTCGTAGAGGTCGCGGTACCCGCAACCCTCGATCGTTCAGCCGGCCGTCCCCGCGGCCGGGTAGAACCACATCACGGTGGGGTGGCCCAGGAGCGCGTCCCGGTCCCGGAGCTCGCCGTGCTGGCTCGTCGCCACGAACTCCGGGGCGGCGATCGCCTCGTCGGGTACGGTGCCGTGGAGGTCGTCGGGCGGCGCCTCGTACGTGGCGGTGTCGCCCGTGACGGTGGGGGTCGTGTCCGCGACGGCGCCGTCGGGGGCGGGGTCGGCGGGGGGCTGGCACGCGATCAGGAGCAGCATCGCCCGATCGTACCACCCGGGCGGGCGCTCCGTGGGGGTGCGGGTCGGCGGCTACGCGCCGAGCGGGTCGACCGGATCGGTCCGCCGTCGCCCGAACCAGTTCTGCGGCCGCACGCCCCAGAGCACCTCGTACGCCCAGGGGAAGGCCATCAGCCCCATCCCGAACGCGAGGTTGGCGAGCCAGCTCCAGCGCATCGGGATCTCCTCGGCCCAGAGGTCGTGCCCCCAGAGGCCCTCCAGCCAGAGCGGCGCGAACAGGTCGACGTTCACGAGCTGCGCGAGGATCGCCAGCGTGAAGCAGAGGAAGAGCAGGCTCCAGCCCCGCCGGGCCTCGAAGAGGTTCACCCAGAGCCCGAAGACGAGGCTCCAGGCGAGCACGGGGACCCCCTGCAGGAAGGCGAGCCCGAGCACCGGCGCGAAGAGGTTGCGCGTGTCGAGGGCCGCGTCACCGAGCAGGAACGCAGCGAGGACCCGGAGCGGGTGCAGCGGGCCCTCCTCGAGCAACGACCCGTACACCACCATCAGGACCGCGGCGGCGCACAACCCGGCGATCTGACCGGCCAGGACGGCCGCCCCCACGTCCCGGACCAGCGGAGACGACCTGGCGTGCCGTCTCGCGATCGCTCTCGCCATGCTCGTCCCCCCGACAATCTGGTAACCCGGGAGGAACCTGTCCATTCCCCCGAACGCCGCGAGCTCAGGCCGGGCGTCGCGTCAGCCCGGTGGCGAGCCACGCCACGGCCGCGAGCGAGACGGCGACGGCCGCCGCCGCGAGCCGGGCGCGGACATGGACCTGCTCGGTGCGCAGCCATTCGTCGAATTCGCGGTCGACGCCGTAGAGGTCGGCGAGGAGATCGAGGCTCCCTTGCTCCAGCGCCGCCGCCAGCGGCCCGATCGCGCCGGCGCGAGCCAGGCCCATCAGCCGCTCGATGTCGGCCTCGCAGGCGCCCGGCCGCACCGCGACGGCGTCGCGCTCCACGATCAGCAGCGGTTCGGGATCGGCCGCCAGCGCACGCAGTTCGTAGAGCGCCTGGCGCAAGCTCGCCTTCGCCTGCTCGTCGCCGCGGTCGCCCCAGAGCAACGCCGCCAGCCGCTCGCGCGGGACCGGCCCGGGCGACATCAGGACATACGCCAGCAGCGCCCGCGTCTTCCTGGCCCGCGGCGTCAGGTTGGCGCCGCCGGCCGCGGTCAGCCGGAACGCGCCCAGCAGGGTCGCGCGATGCGCCCCCTCGCCCGCCCGCACCAGCGGCAACACCCGCGCCGTCTCAGCCATGCCGGTCCTTCATCGCCCCGGCCACGGTAGCGGATAAACGCCGAAGGGCGCGAGGGTCGCTTTACGCCGCCCGCCGCTCCAGCTCGGCGATCAGGGCCGCGTCGCGGCCGTAGATGTCGCGCCGACGCTCCAGGCCGCCGTCTTCAGGCGCCAGGGTGAAGTAGACGACGTAGACGGGGACGGGCTCCGGCAGGTCCACACGCGCATCGTCACCGGGCGGCGGGGCTTCTGCGGCGGGCCCGATCAGGCGCCGCGCCAGCCGCGGGGCGTCCTCGAGGCGGATGCAGCCGTGGCTCAGCAGGCGCTGGTTGCGATCGAACGCCGCCTTCCCGGGCGTGTCGTGCAGGTAGATGCCGAGGCGGTTGGGCAGCATCAGCTTCACCTGCCCCAGGATGTTGGCCTCGCCCGGCCGCCGGCGCAGCCGCAGTGCTTTCTCGCCCGCGGCGACGGCCTGCCAGTCGACGGACGCGGGGTCGACGATCGCCGCCTCGGACGTCCAGTCCGACAGCACCTCCATCTCCTGGCGATCCAGATAGCTCACGCCCTCGCGCAGCACCTGGGGCGCGATCTCGTCGCGCACGATGTCGACCGGGACGTTCCAGTACGGCTGATAGTTGGCCCAGCGGATCAGGCCGACCAGCGGCGGCGTGGGATCGCGCCGCGTGCCCACCACGACCTTCATGGTGTCCACCACCTGCCCGTCCTCGTAGAGCCACAGGCGCTGGGCGGCGGCGTCGACCACCACATGCCGCGCGCCGGGATCGGCCGGCAGCGCGCGGGCGCGATCCATGTTGGCCAGGATCAGCGGCCGCAGCGGATCGCCGGCGTCCCGGCGGGCAAGCTCGCCGCGCAGGGCCTCGTAGATCGGGTGCATGTGCAGGGCCGCCATCGGTCCCTGCGCGAACAGGCTGGCCAAGGCGCCAGGCCGCGTCGTGGGCGGCGCCGGCAGCGCCGGGTCCCAGAAGTCCATCCGGGCGGCCGCGGAGGGCCGGTGCAGGTCGGCCACGTAGGCGGCGGCCGCCGTGGTCAGCGCCAACTCGGCGCCGGCGAGGTCAGCCGGCTCGCCGGAGCGGGCGCGGGCGACCGCCGTGTTCAGGTCATCCACGCCGTAGGCGTCGGGCCGCAAGCCGTCGTCGGCCGCGCCTTCGAGGCGCGCGACCAGCGCCAGCGCCTCGGGGCGGAGCCGCCCGCCGGCGATCCAGAGCAGCCGGTAGCCGTGGCGCGCATAGGCCTGCGCCACGTCCGGCGAGGCCCGCCGCGCCAGGTCGGCGCGTAAAGGATCGACCGGCCGGATCGCGGCCGGCGGACCGGTCAGGGCCGTGGGGGCCGCGGGCGCGAGCGCTCCGGCCAGCACGGCCGCGCCGGCGAGCGCGCCGAGCGACCAGCTGGCGAGGTCACCCGACGCGCCCGGTTCGGAGGCCTCAGTCAGCCCCGTTCGCCCGCCGTGGCGGCCGTATCGGTCGCGGACGTGTCGGCGCTTGGCGCGTTCACCGCGCTGTCGTTGCTGTAGCGATCGGCGCTGGTGGCGCCGGTCTGGCTCGACGGCATGTTGGAGTGGTCCGCAGGCATGTTGGACTGGTTGGACGGCGTCTGGGCGATGGCCACGGTGGCGGCGAGGGCCAGCGCACCGGCCGCGCCGGCGATCAGGGTCTTGCGATTCATCTGGAGGGTCTCCGTCGTCCCCCGTGTGGGACGGGCGGATAACCATTTCGTGAGGCCGCGCGTTCCGCCCGGCGGCATTTGATTTCCTGCTGCCACCGTGGTGTCAGCAGGCCTCGTGCGCGCGATGCCGCAGGGCCTATGTTCCCTCTACGTTCCTGTGTTATGGCTGAGTCCCGTCACCTACATTAGGCGGCCTCGCGGAAGGAGCCTTCCGCGGGCTCTCCGTGTTTTCCGGGACCGTATGGCTGACCTGCACAACCACATCCGCGTTCGCGGCGCGCGCGAACACAATCTGAAGGGCGTCGACGTCGACATCCCGCGGGGCGAGCTCGTGGTGATCACGGGCCTCTCGGGCTCGGGCAAGAGCTCGCTGGCGTTCGACACCATCTACGCCGAGGGCCAGCGCCGATATGTCGAGAGCCTCAGCGCCTACGCGCGCCAGTTCCTCGAGCTGATGAGCAAGCCCGACGTCGACCTCATCGAGGGTCTGTCGCCGGCCATCTCCATCGAGCAGAAGACCACCAGCCGCAACCCGCGCTCGACCGTCGGCACCGTGACCGAGATCCACGACTACATGCGCCTGCTGTGGGCGCGGGTGGGCGTCCCCTACTCGCCCGCCACGGGCCTGCCGATCGAGAGCCAGACCGTCAGCCAGATGGTCGACAAGCTCACGGCCTTGCCCGAAGGCACGCGGATCTACCTGCTGGCTCCCGTCGTGCGCGGCCGCAAGGGCGAGTACCGCAAGGAATTCGCCGAGTGGCAGAAGGCGGGCTTCCAGCGGGTGAAGGTCAACGGCGAGTTCTTCCCCATCGAGGACGCGCCCGCGCTCGACAAGAAGTTCAAGCACGACATCGACATCGTCGTGGACCGCCTGGTGACAAAGGCGGGTCTGGAAAGCCGCTACGCCGACAGCCTGGAGACGGCGCTGAAGCTGGCCGACGGCATCGCCGTGGCCGAGTGGGCCGACAAGGCGGAGGGCGAGGACGAGCCCAAGCGGCTGATCTTCTCCGAGAAGTTCGCCTGCCCGGTGTCGGGCTTCACGATCAGCGAGATCGAGCCGCGGCTGTTCTCGTTCAACAACCCCTACGGGGCCTGCCCCACCTGCGACGGCCTGGGCGCGAAGCTCGCGTTCGACGCCGACCTCGTCGTCCCGGACAAGGACAAGAGCCTTCACAAGGGCGCGATCTCGCCGTGGGCCAAGGGCCCCTCGCCGCTCTACACCCAGACCTTGCAGGCGCTCTCGCGCCACTACGGCTTCTCGATGGACGAGCCGTGGTGGAAGCTGCCCGACGCCGCCAAGCAGGTCGTGCTCTACGGCTCGGGCGACGAGAAGATCCGCTTCGTCTACGACGACAACGCCCGCAAGTACGAGGTCAACAAGACCTTCGAAGGTGTGCTGCCCAACCTCGAACGCCGCTGGCGCGAGACCGACTCGAGCTGGGTGCGTGAGGAACTGGGCCGTTACCAGTCCGAGACGCCCTGCACCGCTTGCGAGGGCTATCGCCTGAAGCCCGAGGCCCTGGCGGTGAAGATCGCTGGCCAGCACGTCGGCGAGGCCAGCCGCCTGTCCATCAAGCACGCCCAGGAATGGTTCGAGAGTCTCGAGACCTCCCTGACCGAGAAGCAGATGGAGATCGCGCGGCGGATCCTGAAGGAAATCAACGACCGGCTGCGGTTCCTGGTCAATGTGGGCCTCGACTACCTCAACCTGTCGCGCTCCTCGGGCACGCTCTCGGGCGGCGAGAGCCAGCGCATCCGCCTGGCCAGCCAGATCGGCTCGGGCCTGACCGGCGTGCTCTATGTGCTGGACGAGCCCTCCATCGGCCTGCACCAGCGCGACAACACCCGCCTGCTCACCTCGCTGAAGGGGCTGCGCGACCTCGGCAATTCCGTGCTGGTGGTCGAGCACGACGAGGAGGCGATCCTGACCGCCGACCACGTCATCGACATGGGACCGGCCGCGGGCGTCCACGGCGGCGAGATCATCGCCGAGGGCAAGCCGGCCGACATCATGGCCCACCCGCGCAGCCTGACCGGTCAGTACCTGTCGGGGGTGCGCGAAATCTCCGTGCCCGACGAGCGGCGGCCGATTTCGAAGAAGAAGGTGCTGCGCGTCGTGGGCGCCACCGGCAACAACCTGAAGGGCGTGACGGCCGAGATCCCGGTTGGGACCTTCACCTGCATCACGGGCGTCTCGGGCGGCGGCAAGTCCACCTTCACCATCGAGACGCTCTACAAGGCCGCCGCGCGGCGGCTGCACAACGCGTCGGATGCGCCGGCCCCGCACGAGCGGATCGAGGGGCTGGAGCACTTCGACAAGGTGATCGACATCGACCAGTCGCCGATCGGCCGCACGCCGCGGTCGAACCCGGCCACCTACACCGGCGCCTTCCAGCCCATCCGCGACTGGTTCGC
>JBMOQZ010000125.1:0-2559 GCA_049322475.1 Myxococcota bacterium
CGTCGTCGTCTCGCACCCGCACCCGGACCACTACGGCGGGCTCGTCCCGGTGCTCGCGTCGATCGAGGTCGCGCGCGTGCGGGCGCCGCGCGCCGCGCGCGCCGGCGAGGACGACTACGCCGCGCTCCTCGCCGGGCACCGCGTGGAGGTCGCCGCCCGCGACCCTCCCCTCGTGCTGCACCCTCGGCCCGGCTGGGCGAGCCCCGCCCGCGACCCGGTCAACGACGAGAGCCTCGTCGTCCGCGTCGACCACGGGCGCCGCCGCTTCCTCTTCCCCGGCGACGTCGAGGCCGCCGGCGAGGCCGCGCTGCTCGACGAAGACGTCCGCGCCGACGTGCTGAAGGTTCCCCACCACGGGAGCCGCACGTCGTCCTCGCCCGCGCTCGTCGCCCGGGTGGCCCCCGAGGTGGCCGTCGTCTCCTGCGGCGCCGGCAACACCTACGGCCACCCGCACCCGCGCGCGCTCGCCGCCTACCGCGGCACGCGCCTCTACCGCACCGACCGCGACGGGAACGTCGTCGTCCGCACCGACGGCGAGCGCCTCGACGTCACGACGACGGAGCGGCCGGAGCGGTGGCGCCTCTCAGATTGAGACCGCCGCCAGGGCCGGCGCCCGCAGCGCGACGCGCGGGAGGCCCGGCACGCGGACGTGGCGCACGAGGCCCGCCATGAGCAGCGAGTGGTCGACCTCGTAGTCCTCGAGGTGGGCCTCGCCGTCGAGCAGCACGTGCAGGCGCTCCGACGTCGCCGGCGTCATGAGGGCCATCTCGACGGCGCTCTTGAGCTCCTCGGCCACCGGGCCCATCAGCCGCAGCATGTCCGCGGGCAGGCGCGGCAGCTTGCCCGTCGTGGCGCCCGTCGCGAGCGCGTCCACGATCGCCGGGACGCCGCCCGAGAACCGCACCGCGCGCTGGAGCGCGTCGCCGTCCAGGGGGCCGGCCTTGAGCAGCATCGTCGCCGCGGCCTCGGCCTCGCCGAAGTCGGTGAGGGACAGCCGCGTCGCGCCGCCGACGTCGAGCGCGGGCGTCTCGACCGCGCCGGCGAGCATGACCGTGCAACGCCGCCCGTCGCTCGTCTGCTCGAGGTAGCGCGTCCACACCTGGGCGAGGTCGCCGAGGACCTCGACGGGCAGGTGCTCCGCGCCGTGGCCGAGCAGCGCGACGGGGTACGGCGCCTGCTCGTGCGCGGTCGCGAGCAGCATCTCCGCGGCGTTGTAGAAGCCGCGCCGATCGCAGACCATCGGCACGGGCCGCGTGCCCCAGTCGGCGCTCGACGGCAGCTCGGCGAGCACGCGCAGGATGAAGTTCCAGCACTCGGGCGGCGTGCGCCCCATGAGCGGGCGGAACGAGACCGTGCGGCAGCCGACCGCGGGCTGCCCGACGGCGAGGTCGAGCGCGAGGTCCTCGAGGAAGCCCTGCGGCGCCGACCACCGCGGCGTGAGCATGGCGACGGGCTCGAGCCGGCGGAGGTGCCCGCGCACCTTGCGCGCCGTGCGCGACCGCAGCGCGCCCTCGACATGCGCGAGCTCCGGATCGAACGGGGCGGCCCGCCGCCCGCGGTGGACGAGCAGGCGCCCCTTCATCTCCACGGGTTCGACCGGGACGACCGGCTTCCCACGACGGACCACGATTCGACCTTCCATCCTGCGACGCTACTTCTTTGGTCTTGTCATGTCAAGAGGTGATATAGAAGCCACACGATGCTCGCCTTCGCCAGCGCGCACAACCCGCGCCAGCTCACGCGGGTGCTGGAGCAGGTCGCCGCCGGCACGCGGCGCCCGAAGGCGATCGCCACGGCGCTCGGGATGGAGCAGCGGCTCGTCGCCGCCTACCTCGCCGTGGGGCAGTGGCTCGGGCTCTTGACCCTCGACGGCGAGCCCGCCCTGACCCGCGACGGCCTCGCCTTCGTCTACGCGGGCAAGGGGCGCCCGCAGGCGTGGGCCGGCGTGCTGCGCGCCCACCCCTTCCTCGTCCGCCTCGGCCCGGATCTGCCCGGCGTGGACGCGATCGCCGAGGCGTTGACCCGCGAGGACCCTTCGCTCTCGGCCCGCGCCGCGCGCCGGCGGGCGGCCGGCCTCCGCCGTCTGGCCGAGCCCGCCTTCAAGGTGCGCGCGCGCCCCGCGGAGCCCGCCCAGGCCACGCTCGGGTTCGCCAGCGATCCACGCGGCCGCCGCGAGCCCGTCGACCTGCGCGCCGGCGCCGACGACAACCCCGACGTCTACGCGCGCGTGCTGCGCGCGCTGCTCGACCACGGCGAGCTCTCCACGGCCCAGCTCCGCGGCGTGCTCGACGCCGCCGGCGCCGAGTCCGTCGGCATCGGCGGCTACGTCGCGATGGCGCTGCGCCGGGCCGACGCCGCCCGCGTGGGCGAGACCCTCGTCGTGACCCGGGGCGCCGTCCAGCGCCGCGACCTCGCCGAGTCCACGCTCTGCGTCGCGCTGTCCGACCCCGAGTTCCGCAAGGCGCTCGCCGCGGGCACGGGCTTCCGCGCCTGGCGCGCCCGCCTCTTCGGGGCCGAGGCGCCCGAGGTCGCGCTGCCGCGCCTCCTCTTCGGCCGCCC
>JBMOQZ010000126.1:0-2544 GCA_049322475.1 Myxococcota bacterium
CGCTCGCGCCCGAGGACGTGTGCGTCATCGCCCCGTGGCAGGGCGACTACGGGGTCCCCCTCAACGTCATGGCCCCGGTGCCCGGGCTCGAGCCCGCCGTGCAGGCGTCGCTTCTCGCCGACATGGTCGCCGACTTCACCGACGACTTCTCGGTCCGAATGGCGACCGTCTTCCGGCCGCTGTGTCTCGCGCTCTTCGACCTCGCCGAGCAGGGGGAGCTCGGTTCGCTCCTCGACATCCTCGCGCTCCTCACGGACGTGTCCCTCGCCGCCCGGCTGGCTGCGCGCGTGCGCGACCCCGAGGTCCGGCAGTTTCTTCTCCGCACTCTCTGGACCCCCGCGCTTGCGAGGACGCGCGAGAGCCTGCGGTACCGCATCTCGGAGCTCGTCGCGCTCCCGAACATGCGCGCGCTGCTGTGTAGCGCCCGGGGCTCGATCGACGCCTCGGCGCTCCTCAACTCGCGCCTCACGCTGGTCGACCTCTCCGCGCCCCGGATGGGCATGGCCGGTCCGTCGCTCTTCGTGGGGCGGTACGTCTTCCTGCTCCTCGCCTCGGCGATCTACCGGCAGAGTCCCCACGGAGACGACCACCCGAGCTGGGTTTTCGTCGACGAGTGGCAGCTCCTCGCCCGTCACCTCGCGCAGTCGTTTGGCGACCTCTTGAGCCTCGCAAGGTCGCGCAACGTCGCGCTCGTGCTCGCCAACCAGCACCCCGGGCAGGTGCGAGAGGCCTCGCACGTCCTCTGGGAGAGCGTGCAGGAGAACATGGCCTGGCGCGCATTGTTTCACCCCGGACGTGAGGCCCTGCGGGAGATCGAGGCGTACATCCCGGTGACGGGGCGCGTCATCGACCCCAAGAACCCGTCGCGCCTGTTGAGCCCGCAGGCGGAGCGGGCTGCGATCGAAGGCGTCCTCTCGCGCCTGCCGCCCCGGCGGGCCGTCATCGTGAACGAGCGGGGCACCGACCCCCTCTCCGTCGTGACCACCATGACCCTTCCCGTCGCGCGGGCGCGCGCCGCCTGGGCCGCGCTCCCGGAGGCCGAGAAGGTGAGGTGGCGGCGGGGCCGGTACGGTGTGCCGCTCCACGAGCTCGGCCCCCGGCCCCTCGACCCCCCGCCGCTGCCCACCGAGGCGGAGAACTCAGTGCCCACTCAGGTACCGCGGTTCGGCAAGACGCGTTTCCCGGGCCGCGCGGGCGGCCTGCGCCCGACCCTCCCGCAGGAGGATGAATGATCCGCCGCGTGCTCGAGGCCTATGGAGAGCTCCACGTCTCCCCGGTGGTGCGCGTCCTCCTCCTGCCGGCGCTCCTCGGGCTCCTCGTCGTCCTTGTGCCTTTGGCACTCGTGCAGGCGCTCGTCGCGGAGGCGCGCGAGCGCCAGGTCCTCTCCCGCGAGGAGGGCCGGTGCGAACAGGATCATAGCGTCTCGCTGACGGGCGCGTGGCGCTGTCCCGCCTGTGCACTGGTGCGGCAGGGTCACGCCTTCGCCCGCTGTAGGTGCGGCGCCCGGGTGGCAGCGGTGGTGTGCGCCTGCTCGTTCCCGTGCCGGAACCCCCTCTGGGACCCCGAGGAGGACGCGTGATGCGCACCCCGCGCCGCACTTCGCCGAAGGACCGGGGGAACAGTCGCGTGACCGCGCAGGACGCGCTTCTCCTCAGGTTCGTGGGCGAGGCCGCCCCGACGACGGCGCGCGCGGCGGCGCACTACCTCGGGCGCACGCTCGACCGCGTCTACCACCGCGTGCGGGTGCTCCACGCCCACGGGCTCCTCGCGCGCACGGTCCACCACGTCAACGAGCCCGATCGCCTGACCCTCACGAGCGAGGGCCGGCAGTTCGTCGCGCAGAAGTTCGGGCTCGACCCCGACGTCCTGCCCACCGTCCGGGTCAGCGATCGGGACTACGCCCACCACGACATGACGGTCGACGCCTACGCGACGCTCGCGCGCGCCGCCGCGAGGTCGAACCTGTGGTCCCTGACCCGCTTCCGGTTCGAGCGGGAGATCCGCCGCGCGATCGGCGCTCCCTTGGGCGCTCTCGTGCCCGACGGGATCGCGACCCTCACCCACGCGGACGGGCGCACGGCGGCGCTCGTCTTCGAAGCCGACACCGGCTCGACCGACCCCCGGTGGATCGCCCGGCACAAGTTCGTGCCCTACGCACAGGCGGCGCTCGCGCGCCAGCCCTTCTTCGACGTCCGCCGCTGGCGGGTGTGTGTGCTCGTGCCGAACGAGCGGAGGCTCGCGCATCTCGCCATCGCCGCGTGGCGCGCCGGCGTGCCTGAGGGGCTCATCTACTTCGGCCTGACCGGCGACCTCCTGCCCGAGGAGCGGGTGCTGCGCGAGGGCTGGACCACGTTTCAGGCCGTGGAAGGCACCGAGGACTTCTGCCTCGTGACGCGGAGCGCCCTCCCAGGCCCCATGACGAAGCCCCAGGACGGAGTTGGGGGTCTCGCCGAGAAATCCGGGCGTTCGACCGGCGTCGCGCCCGGCGGGCGCGCGGGGCGTTCCGGGACGGAGGACGGCGCGTGAGGGCGCTACAGCCAGAGA
>JBMOQZ010000127.1:0-2544 GCA_049322475.1 Myxococcota bacterium
CGCTCGCGCCCGAGGACGTGTGCGTCATCGCCCCGTGGCAGGGCGACTACGGGGTCCCCCTCAACGTCATGGCCCCGGTGCCCGGGCTCGAGCCCGCCGTGCAGGCGTCGCTTCTCGCCGACATGGTTGCCGACTTCACCGACGACTTCTCGGTACGCATGGCGACTGTCTTCCGGCCGCTGTGTCTCGCGCTCTTCGACCTCGCCGAGCAGGGGGAGCTCGGCTCGCTCCTCGACGTCCTCGCGCTCCTCACGGATGAGCCCCTCGCCGCCCGGCTGGCCGCGCGGGTGCGAGACCCCGAGGTCCGGCAATTCCTCCTGCGCACCCTCTGGACTCCCGCGCTTGCGAGGACGCGCGAGAGCCTGCGGTACCGCATCTCGGAGCTCGTCGCGCTGCCGAACATGCGCGCGCTGCTGTGTAGCGCCCGGGGCTCGATCGACGCCTCGGCGCTCCTCAACTCGCGCCTCACGCTCGTGGACCTCTCCGCGCCCCGGATGGGCATGGCCGGCCCGTCGCTCTTCGTGGGGCGGTACGTCTTCCTGCTTCTCGCGAGCGCGATCTATCGGCGGAGTCCCCACGGAGACGACCACCCGAGCTGGGTGTTCGTCGACGAGTGGCAGCTCCTCGCCCGTCACCTCGCACAGTCGTTTGGCGACCTCTTGAGCCTGGCCCGTTCGCGCAACGTCGCGCTCGTGCTCGCCAACCAGCACCCCGGGCAGGTGCGTCAGGCCTCGCACGTCCTCTGGGAGAGTGTGCAGGAGAACATGGCCTGGCGCGCATTGTTTCACCCCGGACGTGAGGCCCTGCGGGAGATCGAGGCGTACATCCCGGTGACGGGGCGCGTCATCGACCCCAAGAACCCGTCGCGGCTCCTCACGCCGCAGGCCGAGCGAACGGCGATCGAAGGCGTCCTCTCGCGCCTGCCGCCCCGGCGGGCCGTCATCGTGAACGAGCGGGGCACCGACCCCCTCTCCGTCGTCACCACGATGACCTTGCCCGTCGCGCGGGCCCGCGCGGCCTGGGATGCCTTGCCGGAGTCCGAGAAGGTGAGGTGGCGGCGGGGCCGGTACGGTGTGCCGCTCCACGACCTTGGCCCCCGGCCCCTCGACCTCCCGCCGCTGCCCGCCGAGGAGGCGGCCCCGGAACCCGCGCCGGTGCCGAAGTTCGGCAAGACGCGCTTCCCGGGCCGCTCCGGCGGCCTGCGCCCGACGCTGCCGCCGGAGGACGACAAATGATCCGCCGTGTGCTCGAGGCCTATAGAGAGCTCCACGTCCCCCCGGTCGTGCGCGTCCTCCTCCTGCCGGCGCTCCTCGGGCTCCTCGTCGTCCTCGTGCCCGTCGCGCTCGTGCAGGCGTTCCTCGCTGAGGCGCGCGAGCGCCAGGTCCTCTCCCGCGCGGAGGGGCGATGCGAACGGGGCCACAGCGTCTCGCTGACGGGCGCGTGGCGCTGTCCCGCCTGTGCACTGGTGCGGCAGGGTCACGCCTTCGCCCGCTGTAGGTGCGGCACGCGGGTGGCCGCGGTGGTGTGCGCCTGCTCGTTCCCGTGCCGGAACCCCCTCTGGGACCCCGAGGAGGACGCGTGATGCGCACCCCGCGCCGCACGTCGCCGAAGGACCGGGGGAACAGTCGCGTGACCGCGCAGGACGCGCTTCTCCTCAGGTTCGTTGGCGAGGCCGCCCCGACGACGGCGCGCGCGGTAGCGCACTACCTCGGGCGCACGCTCGACCGCGTCTACCACCGCGCGCGGGTGCTCCACGCCCACGGGCTCCTCGCGCGCACGGTGCACCACGTCAACGAGCCCGACCGCCTGACCCTCACGAGCGAGGGCCGCCAGTTCGTCGCGCAGAAGTTCGGGCTCGACCCCGACATCCTGCCCACCGTCCGGGTGAAGGGCGGGGACTACGTCCACCACGACATGACGGTGGACGCCTACGCGACGCTCGCGCGCGCCACCGCGAGGTCGAACCTGTGGTCTCTGACCCGGTTCCGGTTCGAGCGGGAGATCCGCCGCGCGATCGGCGCGCCTTCGGGCGCCCTCGTGCCCGACGGGCTTGCCACCCTCGCGCATGCGGACGGGCGCACGGCCGCGCTCGTATTCGAGGCCGACACGGGCTCGACGGATCCTCGCTGGGTCGCCCGGCACAAGTTTCTGCCCTACGCGCAGGCGGCGCTCGCGCGCCAGCCCTTCTTCGACGTCCGCCGCTGGCGGGTGTGTGTGCTCGTGCCGAACGAGCGGAGGCTCGCGCATCTCGCCATCGCCGCGTGGCGCGCCGGCGTGCCTGTGGGGCTCGTCTACTTCGGCCTCTCGGGTTCGCTCGACGAAGCGCACGTTCTCCGCGACGGCTGGACGACCTTCGAAGGCGTGGACGGCACCGAGGACTTCTGCCTCGTGACGCGAAGCGCACTCCCGGGCCCCAGGACGAAGCCCCAGGACGGAGTTGGGGGTCTCGCCGAGAAATCCGGGCGTTCGACCGGCGTCGCGCCCGGCGGGCGCGCGGGGCGTTCCGGGACGGAGGACGGCGCGTGAGGGCGCTACAGCCAGAGA
>JBMOQZ010000128.1:0-2510 GCA_049322475.1 Myxococcota bacterium
GGCCCGCCCGCGCCACCCGGGCCGCCGCCGCGGCGCCCGCCGCCGAGCCCGTCGCGGCCGAGCCGGCGCCCGTCGAGGCGACGACCTTCGACCTGCAGGTGACCTCCGTCCCGATGGGGGCGGCGGTGTTCATCGACGGCGAGCCCGCCGGCAAGACGCCGAACGCGCGGCGCCGGCTCCCGGCCGGCGCGCACCTCGTGCGGGTCGAGCTCGACGGCGAGACCGCCGAGCGCGAGGTGGCGGTCTCCGCCGACAGCGCGCCCGCCGTCCGGTACGACTTCAAGGAGAAGACGTGGCGATCCATCCGTTGATCCTGTGGGCCTCGTCCGCGCTCGCCGCGTGCCCGTCGCTCGACGCCGAGCTCGAGCGAGCCACCCAGGCGCTCCTGTCGGGCGACAACCACGCGGCGGCCGTCGCGCTCACCGAGGCCGACGCCGCGCTCGGCTGCGCGCCCGCCACACCCGCTCAGGCGGGCCGTTACTTCCTGGTCACCGGCGCCTTGCGACACCTCGCCGGCGGCGACGCCACCGCGCTGCTCGCCGCCGCGCGCGCCGCCGCGCCGGACGGGTACGACACGCGCCTCGGGCCCGACGTCCGCGCGGCCTGGGAGAAGGCCTCGCCCGCCGGGGCCGCCACGCTCCTGCTCGAGCCCGCGCTCCCCTCCCGCGTCGACGGCGCCGAGGCGCCCGCCGGCACCGTGTCCACGACGGCGGGCCCGCACCTCGTCCAGGTGGTGCGCGGCGACGACGTCCGGTTCTTCAAGCAGCTCACCCTCGCCGCGGGCGAGGACGCGCTGCTCCCGACGGGGCTCTCGCCCGACGCGCTCGCCGCCCCCGCCGAGCCCGCACCGGCGCCGGCGCCCGCGAAGAAGAAGAGCCCGCTGCTGCTCGTCACCGCCGGCGCGCTCGCCGTCGGCGGCGGCGCGTTCGCGGCCGGCGCGGTTCTCCAGGACGGCGCGATGGAGGACGCCGGCGCCGTCGGCGAGCTCGACGCCGCCTACGGTCGCCAGAAGACCTTCGCGATCGGCGCGTACGGCCTCTGGGCCGCGGCGGGGGCGACCGCGGTCCTGCACTTCGTGTTGTGAAACCCGGCTACCCCCGCTCCACCCACCACCAGCCGGCGATGACGCGCCCGCCCGCGTCGCCGGGCAGCAGCTCCAGCGCGCGCAGCTCGATCCGAACGTCGCCGGCGGGCAGGGGCGGCATCGGCCAGCCCACCTCCACCCAGCGGCCCTCCTCCACGGCCGGGAGCGTGACCGGCCCGAGCCGCCGGCCGTCCAGCCACAGCTCCAGCGTCGCGGCGGTGGCGGGCCCGAGGCGCGCGACGAGCTGCGCCGGCCCGCCCGCGGCCCGCATCGTGAAGGCCTCGTCGCCGAAGAGGCGGCGCGCGCCGTCGACGCGCTCGCTCCCGTCGGCGACGGCGCCCGCGTGGACGTCGTTGTCGCGCGCCAGGCGGAGGGGGTCGCCCGCGGCGGACCAGGCGTGGGCGGCCTCGTCGTCGACGTCCGAGACGTCGAGTGCGTCGACCACGCGCTCGCCGGGGTCCAGCGCGGGCGGGAGACGGGCGGAGTCGAGCCGCGCGGCGTCGAGCGTCCCGACCACCATCACCTCCGCGCCCGAGACCGTGCGCTGGACGAGGTCCACGCGGAGGACCTCGCGCACGAGCCCCGCCTCGAAGAGGCCGTCGAACCACGTGGGGTACACGGCCACGTAGTCGGGCCGCTCGCGGCGGAGCAGCGCGAGCGTGGCGCCCTCGCCCGCGAGGGCGTGGCGCACGGCGCCGTCGCTCACGATGCCCTCCAGGTCGAGCACGCGCCGACCGGCGAGGTGTCCCATCGCGCCGGCGTCGTTGATGGCGACGCGCGCGCCCGCGTCGGTGTGGGCGGCGATCCACTCCGCGACCGCGACCTGCTGCTGCGCGATGTCGCGCGTGTTGTCGCCGAACGCCACCGCCCAGCCCGGCACACCCGCCAGCGCGACCGCGGCGAGCGCGCCGCGCGCCCAGGGAAGCGGCGCCGCCCCCGCGCGCGCGACGGCGCCGTCGATCGCGCGCGCGCCGAGGAGCGCGGCCACGAGGAAGACCGGCGCGAACGGCATCAGGTAGCGGTAGTGGGTTCCGAACGGCACGGTCACGGCGACGACCGCCGTCGGCAAGGCGAGGGCGGCGATCGCCCGGAAACCCGCGCCGGGGCGGGCCGCGCGCAGGTCCCGGGTGACGAGCGCCGCGAGCCCCACGCCCGCGAGCACGACGACGAGGAGCCCCGCGCGCCCGTACCAGTGCTCGCCGAGACCCCCGAGCACGAGGTCGTCGACGGCGTACCCGAGGCGCGAGACCTCCTCGAGCGACGGGAATCGGGGGTTCCGCTTCGCCAGCACCGACGTGGGGACGAGGCTGTCCGAGCAGGTCAGCGCCACCACGGTCGGCGCGGCCACGCCGGCCAGGCCGGGCACCACCGCGGCGACTGCCCGCGCCCGGGCGCCCGAGCGCGCCGCCGCGAGCGCGTCCGGCAG
>JBMOQZ010000129.1:0-2498 GCA_049322475.1 Myxococcota bacterium
GACGAGCGGACGGCGACGGCCTCGATCGAGCAGGCCCGCACGCGCTCGTGCTCGTGCGAGCCCAGCAGGCGCTCGGTCTCCTCGCCCGCGCGGACGAGCCGCCGCGCGATGCGCCGCAGCTCCTGGTCCACGTCGCGCAACAACCCGAGCAGCGCGCCCGGCGGCGCGAAGGGCGCGACGGCGAGCGCGGCGGCGACGGTCTCGACCTGCATGCCGCCGAGCGAGCCCACCATCTGCGACATCGCCTCGAGCAGCGGCCGGAGCTTCTCGGGGTCGATGCCCGGGTGGGGGTCGTGGTCGGTGAAGGCGTCGAGCACGGCGTCGATCGCGGCGACGTCGTCCTCGGGCGCGGCCGGCTCGCCCGGCGTCTCCCAGAGGTCGAAGAGCGGCAGCGGGTCGGGCCGGCACGCGCGGTCGATCGCCGCGCGCGCGGCGGGGTGCGCGTCCATCACGAGCTCGACGTCGCGGGGCTCGCCGTCGCGCCCGCCGGCGTGACGGAACAGCGCCGGGGCCGACAGGCGCCCGGTGGCCGCCAGCTCCGCGGCCGCGTGCTCGGCCTTCGCGCGGGCGCGCGGGTCGAGCGCCACCTCGAGGATCCGCTCCCAGCGCGGCGGCGAGAGCGCGAGCGCGGCTTCCAGCAGCGCCGCCGCGCGCGCCGTCGCCCCGGAGAAGCCCGCCGCGACGGGGAACGCCGCCTCGCCCGCGACCGTGGCCGCCCGCGCGACCGACACCGCCGCCGCCCCGTCGCCGTGCGCCGCCAAAAACCGCAGCCCCGCGCGCAGCCGCCCGAGCGCGTGGTCGAGGCCGTCGGCGTCGACGAGCGCCTCGGGCCCGAAACCCACGCGCGCGAGCCGCTTCGGGTTGCGCATCCCGCGCGAGAGCGCCGTCGCGCGCCAGGGCAGGACGCCGAGGACCTCGCGCGCCTCGCGCAGATCCGGCAGGAGCGGCGCGTCCGGGTCGTCGGCGCCGGCCTCGCCGAGGTCGGCCTCGTCGTCGTCGGGGTCCGGCACCACCGGCATCGGGCGCCACGTCGCCTGCTCGAGGGCGAGGATCTCGCCGTCGCCGTCGTCGTCGCCGCCGAAGAGGTGGCCCATCGCCCAGGGGGGCGCGCCGCTGCCGCCGCCGCCGCCGGTCGAGAAGGACGGCAGGACCTGCTGGACCTCGCCGGCGTCCTTGTCCTCGTCCTTCTCCTTGTCCTCCTCCTCCTCGCGCTGCTCGTCGAGCGCGGCCTCCGCGGCGGAGCTGTCCGTACGCGTCTGGGTGCCGCGGTTGAGCATCGCCTGCACCGCGCTGTTGCCCATCGCGGGCTGCATCTTCGAGACGAGCTCGGCGTCGACGTCGCGATCGCCGCCGCGCTGCTCGAGCGCGCGCCGCTGCGCCTCGGCCCGCTGGACGTCGGCCTTCAGCTCCGCGTCGGGCCGCTGGGGTCCCGACGGCAGCTTCTCGCCGGGTCGACGCTGGTGGCTGGTGGCCATCGCGTCACTCTACCGGATGGCGCCGGTGGTACCATCCGGGCCCCGATGTCCAACCTCTCCGGCTACACGCGCACGGGCCGCGTCCAGCTCGGCCCCGGCTCCGATCTCGTGGAGATGCAGACGGCGGACGGGCAGCGGCACACGGCGATCGTGTTCCACCCCGAGTACCGCAGCCACAACGCGATCAACGCCGCGCTGGGGGTCGTGCTCGGCTTCCTCGAGAGCCCGATGGTGTCGGGCCTCACCGACCTCGGCGGCTACGAGCTGTCGGAGTCGTCGTTCGCCTACCCCACCGGACAGGCGTGGTCGGTCGCCGAGGTGATCCGCACGTTGTCCGACCTCGGCGAGGTCGGCGGCGTCCGCGCCGGCGTCGAGCTCATGGCGCGGGGCGGCGAGATCCTCGTCGAGGCCGCCGAGACGGGCGAGAACGCCGGCGTCTACAGCCACGGCGGGCTCACGCCCTGGCGCGTGATGCTCGACACCGACGGGGGCGTGCAGATCATCGGGCACGCGCTCCCGCAGGTCGAGATCCTCACGTTCCACGAGCACCCGGACCGCGTCCCGCGCGAGGACGCCTTCCGCTACTGCCCGCCCGAGCGCATGGAGTCCCGGCGCGAGAACTTCTCGTCGGACCTGTTCGGGCTCGCGCTCATCGCCTTCGAGGTCATGACGGGCAAGCCGGTGTACGACGGCCTCGTCAACGACATCCGCGCGAAGGCCGCGCGCGGCGAGACGAGCCGGCGCATCCACCAGTTCCGCGACTTCCTCCCGGAGGACGTGCGCCAGCTGCTGACCACCGCGCTGCGCCCCGACTTCCGCGACCGCTTCTCCTCCGGCGGCGAGTTCCTCGACGCCGTGAACGAGAGCCTCCAGAACCTCGACGGCGCGGGCCTGCGCGACATGATGGTCCGCGTGCGCACGCACCAGCCGCGCGCGCGCCAGGAGCTCGACCCCGGCAAGACGTCGATGCTCTCGAAGGACGAGCTCAAGAAGATGATGGACGACGACCCGCCGTCCGCGCCC
>JBMOQZ010000130.1:0-22488 GCA_049322475.1 Myxococcota bacterium
CGACACGGACGCCGACACCGACGCCGACGCCGACGCCGACGCCGATTCGGACGCCGACGCCGACGCCGACGCCACGCCCGATCTGGTGGGCGACGAGCCCGCGCGCCCCGACGAGGTCGGCGAGGCCTACGACACCACCAGCCTGTTCTGCGCGGTGGAGCCCGTCTTCGCCGGGTGGGCGGGGATCGCCGCGGGGGCCTTGTGCGCGCGGCGGCGGCGCGCGCGCGGTATGGTGTAGCGCTCGCCGGAGTCGCCTCCATGCTCGGCCTCGTGCACGCCCTCGCCCACGCCCAGGAGGCGCCCCCGATCGTGAACGGGTCGTCCACGCGGGACTACCCCTACGTGGTCACCCTGTGGGCCGACGACGGCACCGGGTACGGCTACAACTTCTGCAGCGGCACGCTGATCGCGCCCACCTTCGTCCTGACCGCCGCGCACTGCGTCGAGGCGATGGACGACAACGAGCGGCAGGGGCTCGACGAGCTCTGGGTCATCGTCGGCTACGACCTCGAGCAGCAGGCCGGGTGGGAGGACTACGTGCAGGCGTCGAGCTGGGACTACCACTCGCGCTACAGCTCGTCGTCGCTCGACAACGACATCGGCATCGTCGAGCTCTCCGGGCGGCTCTCGGGCGTCGACTACATGCCCGTGAACAAGGACTCGGCCCGCAGCAGCGACGTGGGCGACGACTACCGCCTCGTCGGCTGGGGCATCACGAGCGACGGCCGCTACGACGGCACGAAGAAGCGCATGGTGGACGTGCCGCTCTACGACTACGACAGCGGCGTGCTCGTGTTCTACGACCCCACCGACCAGCAGGGCGCCTGCAGCGGCGACTCCGGCGGCCCATCCTTCGAGCTCTCGGGCGGCGACGCCTACGAGGTCGCTGGCGTGGCCTCCTACGTCATGGACGGCGACGGCGACGGCCGGTACTGCGACGACTACTGGAGCGTCTACACGCGCGTGGACGCCTACATCGACTGGATCGAGGGCTACACGCCCGTCTACAGCGCCGACGAGCTCGAGCAGGGCGACGCCGACACCGACGCCGACGCGGATGCCGACGCCGACGCGGACGCCGACGGCGACACCGACGCCGACTCCGACGCCGACGCCGACGCGGACGCCGACGCCGACGGGCTCGACGGCAACCTCGAGGAGGACCCCGTCCGCCCCGACGAGGTCGGCGAGAACTACTCGACCGAGAGCGGGTTGTGCGGCACCCCGGCGGCGCCGGCCTGGATCGGGGTGGGCGTGGCCGCCTTGCTCGCGGGGCGACGGAAGCGGACGTAGGGTGGCCGAAGGACGGGTGAGGGGTTCGGAGAGGGACGTCCCTTCCGAATTCGTTCAGGTCCACGTCCACGTCCACGTCCGGGTCCACGTCCAGGTCTGAGTGCCCCGGGCCCGTGCGCGTGCGCGTGCGCGTGCCTCTCCCCCCGCGCACCCGCACCCGCACCCGCACCCGCACGCTCACCGGCCCGTGTACGCGAACGGCCCCGCGAACGCGAACGCGAACGCGAACGCGAACGCGAACGCGAATCCCTACCCCCGCCGCTCCATCGCCGCGCGCTCCTCCTCGGTCAGCCCCGTCGCCAGCTCGCCGGGGGGCGGCAACGCCGCGTTGGCGGCCCTCGCCAGCACCCGCTCCGCCTCCCACGCGAGGAGCCGGAACCCGCGCGGCTCCGCCTCCGCCTTCACGCGGGTCGCCCGCGCGACGGCGTCGGCGGGCTCCTCGGCGAGGAGCGCCGCGCGCGCGAGCAACAGATCGGCGCGCATCCGCACCGAGAGGCGCCGCCCCGCGAGCGACGGATCCGCCTCCGCCCGCGCGCGCTGGTACATCCGCGCGTCGCCGAGCGACGCCGCGGCCTGCGCCCACACGCAGCGCACGAGCAGCCGGAAGCCCTCCGGGTCGGGCCGCTCCTCGCCCAGCAACGGGAGGAGGCGGTCCAGCGCGGCGGCGGCGGCGGTGCGGCTCGACGCGCGCTCCTCCAGCGCGGCGCGGGCGCGCAGGGCGTGGGCGGCGACGCGCTCCTCGTGCAGCTCGGCCGCGCGGGCGAGCGCGGAGGCGTCGGCGAGCCTGCGCCCCGCCTCGGCGGCGAGCCCCACGTCGAGCAGCACCTGCCCGTAGTGGCGCAGCGCCGCGCACTCCAGCGCGCGGTCGCGCAGGCCCTCGGCGATCGCCAGCGCGCGCCGCGCCGTGCGGAGCGCCTCGGCGAGCTCGCCGCCCACCGCGCGGGCCTCCGCGAGGTTGAGCAGCGCGAGCACCATCCGCCCCTCCTCGCGGGCGAGCCCGGCCTCCGTCACGGCCTCGGTGAGGCGGTCGAGCGCCGCGGAGAGCTCGCCCGCCTGCAGGGCGCACGCCCCCGCCCCCGTCGCCGCGCGCGCCCGCAGCGACGGGCTCCCGGCCACGGCGAGCGCCTCCTCGAACATCGTCCGCGCCCGCGTGTTCGCCCCGGCGGACCACAGGACCGCCCCCAGCGCGAGCAGCCGCGGGGCCGTCGGCGCCTCGCTCACCCCCTCCATCAGGCGGGCCTCGGCCTCGGCGAGCCGCCCCGCGGCGCGGAGCCCCGCGACCTCGCCGAGCAGCGCATCGTCGGGCGCCGCCTCGGTCGACCCGGTGACCTCCCGCACGCGCTGGGCGAGCCCCTCGGGATCGGGCACGAGCGCGAGCAGCGGCGCGCGGAGCACCTCGGCGGCGAGCACCCAGCGGTCGCCGGCGGGCGAAGCCACCCCCCGCTCGGCGAGCCTCGGGAGGATCCCCTCGGCGGGCACGCCGCTCACGTCGGACAACGTCGCCACGTCGGCGGGGACCTCCAGCGCGGCGAGCACGCCCGCGACGGCCTCCTCGTCGAGGTCCATGCCGCCGGTCCAGCGGTCGGCGTCGAGCTGCAGCGGCCCCTCCGGCAGCTCCACGCGGTCGCCCTCGCGGTATCGCTCGACCAGCTCCACGAACATGCCGGCGTTGCCGCCGCTCTCGCGGTGCAGGCGCTCGGCGACGCGGGCGAGGTCCTTCGTCTGCGGCGCGAGCGCGTACACGGAGCGCCGCAGGTCCGCGACCGTGAGCGCCGGTAGCGCCGCCACCCGCGCGCCCGGCACGTCGCGCGTCGTCACCACGAGCAGCGCCTCGCCCGCGGCGATGCGGCGGCGGGCGGCCTCCACGGCGAGGGGCTCGTCCTCCGCGACGCAGGCGAGGCCTCGCCGATCGGCGGCCTCGTGCGCGAGCGCCTGCATCCAGCTCCGGCCCGAGCCCGTCGCCCCCACCAGCCGCAGCACCACGCCCTCGCCGGCCGCCACGCGGTCGAGCGCGGCGGCGATCGCGTCGATCGTCGCCTGCCGCCCGGCGAGCGGGAGGCCCTCGGGGCTCGCGGCCCCGACGACGGCCTCGGCCTCGATCATGTCGCGGTAGCGGTGGTCCGGGTCCTTCGCCATGAGCCGCAGGACGAACGCCTCGAGGTCCGGGGCGATGGTGGGGTCGCGCTCGGACGGCGGCCGCGGCGCGCGGTCGAGGTGCGCGCGCAGGAGCGCTGGCGTCGCCTCCTCCTCGAAGGGGCGGCGGCCGGTCAGCAGGTGGTAGAGCGTACAGCCGAGGCCGTACTGGTCGACCCGCGCGTCGATCGGCTCGCCCCGGAGCTGCTCGGGCGCGGCGTACGCGGCGGTGCCGACCAGCACGCCGACGGCGGTGAGCGGGCCCTCGTCCGCCGCCGTCGCGACGCCGAAGTCGGTGAGCACCACGCGCCCGTCGCCCCCGAGCAGCACGTTGGACGGCTTCACGTCGCGGTGCACGAGCCCCTGCGCGTGCACGTGGGCGAGGGCGCGGCACAACGACCGCGCGATCTCCCGCGCGCGCACCTGCCGCTCCACCGGCGGGCGCGAGCGCAGCTTCTCCGCGTACACGCGGAGGTCCTGCCCCTCCACGTACTCCATGAGCACGTACGGGCGACCCTCCCAGCTCCCGTGGCCGAGGTACCGGACGACGTTCGGGTGGTCGAGCCGCTCGAGGTAGGCGACCTCGGCCGCGAACCGAAGGAGCTGCGTCGGCGACGCCCGGTGGAGCCACTTCAGCGCCACCCGCCCGCCGGCGTCGTCCCGCGCGAGGTACACCGCGGCCATGCCACCCCGGCCGAGCAGGCGCTCGACTCGATAGCCGCCGACGGTGTCGGGGAGGGACATCGTGGCGCCCTAACCGCGCCGCCTACCCGTCCGCCTCGAACCTCCGCCGGAACGCCACCTGCCAGGTCGGCGGCACGCTCGCGACGAGCTCGCCGATCCAGTCCTGGAGCTCGCCCTCGAGGCGCACGCGCTCGGCGACGTCGTCGGAGAGCGAGGCGGCGAGCGAGAGCGCGTCGAGCGTGAGCAGCCGGAAGCCGCGCATGCTCGCGAGGTGCATCGCCGCGCGCGCGAGCGGCACGGCGGCGTTGCGCTCGCCCAGCACGGCGCGGGCGCGGGCGAGGTCGAGCGTGACCTGCGCGCGGCGGAACAGCGGGAGCGTCGGCAACGCCGCCTCCGCCTCGGCGATCGCGCCGCGCGCGCCGCCGGCGTTGTCGGTCCGGGCGAGCGCCTCGGCCCGGAGCGCGGCCACCTCGGGGCCGTAGCGCTCCGGGTCGGACTCGCGGAGGCCGAGCAGCGCGACGTCGAGGTGCTCGAGCGCGTCCTCGGCGTCGCCGCTCTCGATGGCGAGGCGCCCGAGGTGGCAGGCGGCAGGGGCCGTCTCGGAGACGACGCCCATCGCCTTCGCCAGCGCGAGCGAGGCCTCGAACTCCTCGGCGGCCAGCTCGAACATGCCGCAGGAGAGCGCCGTCTGGCCGCGCACCGTGCGGGCTGCGCACTCGCCGAGGCGGTGGCCCGCGGCCTGCGCCTCGAGCAGCGCCTCGCTCGCGTGTTGCCAGGCGGCGGCGGGGTCGCCCTGTCCCAGCAGCACCTCGGCGAGGTTCGAGAGCGCGAGCGCCCGCGCCGGCTTCATGCGCAGGTCCTTGAACAGGAGCTGGGCCTCCGACAGGCCGCTCGCCGCGCTCGCCAGCTGCCCGCGCGCCGCCTGCACGGCGGTCAGCGCGAGGAGCAGCTGCGCCCGCGCGCCGGAGAGCGCCGCGCCCGTCGCGAGCACGAGGCCCTCCTGCGCGCGCGCCTCGCAGGCGTCGAGCTGCCCGCGCGACCAGCACACGCCGGCGAGCACGAGCAGCCCCTCGGCGACGGCCTCACGGTCGTGCAGCGCGCGGGCGCGGGCGAGGTGGGCGTCCACCTCCTCCTCGGCGCGGGCGTAGTCGCCGATCATGCGCAACACGCGGGCGAGGTGGATGTGCGCGCGGATCGCGGCCGGCTCCTCCACGACGGTGCCGCCGAGCGCGATGGCGTCCTCGAGCGTCTCGCGGGCCTCCGCCCACTCGCTGCGGACGAAGTGCACGTCGGCCCGCACGGTGAGGAGCTGGTGCCGCACCCCGGTGAACTCCATCGGGCCCATCTCGACGCGGGCGGCGTCCTCGACCTTCTCTGCGCGGGCGCACAGCTCCCAGGCCTCGTTCGGGAGGCCCCGGTCGGCGAGCCGCCGCGCCGCCGTGACGAAGTACTGGTAGGCCTTGCCGGCCTCGCCGGCGCGTCGGTAGTGCTCGCCCACCACCTCGGCCGCCGACGGCTGGTTGACGTAGCGGACCTCCATCGCCGCCGCGCTGCGACGGTGCAGGTCGGCGCGCCGGTCGGGCTCGAGGTCCCGGTAGGTGACGTCGGCGAACTTCGAGTGGGCGAAGTCCACGAACACCTGCTGGCCCGCGCGCCGCTGCTCCACGACGCCCATGTCCTCGAGCGCCTCGAGGCGCTCGGCGGCGGCGTCCTCGTCGAGGTCGAGCACGTCGAGCAGCGCGTCGAGCTCCATCTCGCGCCCCTGCACGGCGAGCGCCTCCACGAGCGGCCGCAGTTCGTCCGTGAGCGGCGCGAGGCGCGCCTTGATGACCTGCCGCACGCCCGGCGGCACGTCGAAGTGGCCGCTCTGGATCTCCTCCACGTCGGCGGAGAGCCGCCACCCGCCGGCGGCGCGCGCGAGCATGCCGTGCAGCATGAGGTTCTGGAGGAAGAGGGCGAGGAAGAGCGGGTTGCCCTCGGTCTCGCGGAAGAGGCGGTCGGCGAGCGCGACGGACGGACGGCCGGGGCCCACGATCCGCGTGACCAGCTCCTCGACCGCGGCGCGGGAGAGCGGACCCACCGGCACGCGCTCCGGCGAGATCCCGAGCCCGGCGCCCTCGCGCACCGCCGCCATCCGCGACGACATGCGGTCCGACTGCACCGCCGCCACCACGAGGAGCGGAAGCTGCTGCTCCACCACCACGCGCCGGACCACCGTGACGAGGCCGTCGAGCGTGGGCCCCGAGGCGTTGTGGAGGTCGTCCACCCGCAGCACGTGCGGCCCGTCCTCCAGCACGGCGACGAACGCCGCCACGAGCGCGTCGGTGAGCTTCTCGCGGGCGTTGCCCACGCCGGGGCCCTCCTCGCGCGAAAACGCGTTCACCGACGTGGCCAGCTCCACCGGCGCGCGGGTCCCGAGGTCGCGCCCGAGCGACGTCGCGAGGCGCAGGAGCGGACCGAGCAGGCTGTCGCGCTGGGCGACCCGCTCGCGGATCACCGGCAGGCCCATCAGGCGGGCCTGGCTGGCGGCGACGTCGAGGAGCCGGGACTTCCCGAGCCCCTCGGGGCCCTCGATCAGGACGAGGCCGCCCTCGCCGCGGGTGAGCGCGCCGACGCGCGCCCGGAGGAGCTCCTCCTCCTGGGCGCGACCGACGAGCGGGGGCTCCCACGCCGCGATCTCCGAGGACTCGCCGTCGGGCTCGAGCTGCTCCAGCCGGTAGAGGATCTCCTGCGCGGAGCGATAGCGCTCGCGCGGCTGCTTGCGCAGGAGGCGCCGGCAGATCTCGTCGAGGTGCGCGGGCACGGAGGGGTCGACGTCGCGGGGGGCCGGCGCCTGGTGGGTGCGGTGCAGCTCGAGGTAGCCGGAGAGGTCCTTCGCGACGAAGGGCCGGCGGCCCGTGAGCATCGCGAAGAGGATGACGCCGAGCGAGTAGAGGTCGGAGCGGTGGTCGACCGGCTGCCCGGTGATCTGCTCGGGCGACGCGTACGCCCAGGTGCCCACGAGCGTGGTGGACACGGCGGTGTCGGTGTTGGGGTCGAGGTCCTTCACGATGCCGAAGTCGGTCAGCTTGCAGCGCCGCGACGGGTCGATGAGCACGTTGCTGGGCTTCAGATCGCGGTGCACCAGCCCGCGGCGGTGGATGTAGGCGAGCGCCCGGCAGAGGTCGACGAGGATCTCCTCGCAGCGGCGCCAGCGGTCCTCGGCCGGGACGGTGCGGAACGCGTGGATGGCCGCGTGGAGGTCGTGTCCCTCGACGTACTCCATCGCGATGTAGGGGTGGCCGTAGAGGTCGCCGTACGCGTCCACCCGGATGACGTTCGGGTGGCGCAGGCGGGCGAGCGCGCGGAACTCGCGCTTGAAGCGAGTGAGGCCCGTCCCGACGCGGTTCGACTTGAGCACCTTCAGGGCGACGGGGCGCCCGTCGGGGTCGCTGGCGAGCACGACGTGCGCCATGCCGCCCTTGCCGATGACGCGGCGGTAGACGTACGGCCCCACGCGGTCGCCCGGCTGGATGCGCAGCCCCCCGATCTCGAGGACGGCGTCGCCGGATTCGGGCTCGAGCGCTTCCGCGGCCATGGGACCCCGAGGTCTAATATGACCTGGACATGGCGCGCATCCTCGATCGACTTCTCGGGCTGGGACCCGCCGACGAGCCCCGTCGCATCGCGGTCTCCGGGCGACGCGCCCCCCCGCCGCGCCCCGTCGTCTCCACCCCGGGGGCGCGCGTGCGGGTCTCGCGCGACGGCCGCGACGGCGAGATCGGCCGCCTCGTGCTCTGGCTCCACCGTCGCGGCGAGCCGGTCGAGCTCCTCGCCGGCGAGAACCGGGTCTGGCTCGACGGCGTCGAGGTGACGCCGGACGAGGTCCGCCGCCGGCTCTGACCGCCGTTCGGCGTATGCTGTCCCCGTGTGGTGGCTGTTCGCCTGTCAGCCCGACGCCGACCCGCCGAAGCGCGAGGACGAAGCCGCGTTGCTGTCGGGCACGGCCTGGGCCGCCCGCGCGTCGATCGACCTCGTCGGCCGCCGCCCGACCCTCGACGAGCTCGCGCGGGTCGAGGCGGGCGAGCCCGTCGAGGACCTCGTGGACGAGTGGCTCGACGACCCCGCCTTCGCGGCGCGGATGGCGTGGCTCTGGAACGACGCGGTGCACACCGCCGTGTACTTCGACGACTACGAGCGCTTCGGGCCCCTGACGTTCACGCAGTGGAAGGCGATGGGGTGGGAGCCGCTCGCGCTCGTCGAGGCCCTCGTCGCCGAGGACCGCCCGCTCACGGAGCTGGTGACGTCGCCCGAGCTGCTCGCCGACCCCGCGCTCGCCGAGCTGTGGGACGTCGCGTACACGGGCGACGCCGAGGAGTGGGCGTGGACCGCGTACACCGACGGACGCCCGATGGCCGGCATCCTGTCGAGCAACTCGCTCTGGCAGCGCTGGACCGGCGACGCCACCAACTACAACCGCCGCCGCGCCAACACCGTCGCCAGCGTGTTCCTCTGCGCCGACTTCTTCGACCGCGAGGGCGAGTTCACGTTCACCGTCGACTCCGCCGACCTCGCGGACGTCGAGACCGCCGTGCAGACGCAGACGGCCTGCCTCACCTGCCACGCCGCGCTCGACCCGCTCGCCAGCTACCTCGGCGGCTTCCCCGAGCGCTCCCAGGACGAGCCGCTCGAGCGCTTCCGCCGCTACAGCCCCGAGCAGGCCGCCTGGTTCGCCGCGCTGACCGCGCCCGCGTACTACGGCCACCCGGGCGGCGACCTCGCCGACCTCGGCGCGCGGATCGCCGCCGACGGGCGCTTCGCCCGGTGCGCGGCCCGGCGCTTCGCGGAGGGGCTCGGCGTGGACGGCGACTTCACCGGCGAGCTCGTCGCCGGCGACATGCTCGCGCGGCCCCTCGCGCGCGCCATCGTCACGAGCGACGAGTACCGCGCCCCCGACGAGCGCGTCGTGACGACGGAGCAGCTCCACGGGATCGTCGCCGACCTGCTCGGCTGGGACGACGGGACCGAGTGGGACGAGGGCCTGAAGCCGCTGACGTGGTCGGTCGAGCACCGGGTGATGGGCGGCGGCACCGACGACGACACCGTGCTCTTGCGGAACCGCTCGCCCGGCGTCGGCACGCACGTGTTGCTCGAGTGGGTCGCCCGCCAGGCCGTGGGGCCCGCGCTGGAGGCCGACCTCGCCCGGCCGCTCGCGTCGCGCCGGATCCTCACGCTCACCGAGGGCCTGCCGGCGACGCAGGACGACATCTACGCGCAGCTCGCCGCGTGGCACACCCGCTTCCTGTCCGCGCCGGTCGAGCCCGACTCGCCCGAGGTGCGCCGCCTCGTCGACCTCTGGCTCGCCGCCGACGACCCCGCCGGCGAGGTGATCGAGGCCCTGATCCGCCACCCGGCGCAGGTGATCTACTGATGTGGTGGCTGCTTGCCTGCGGGCCCAACTACGCGCCGCTCCAGGACGAGCCGTACGGCGCCGGCGAGGACGCCGACGACTGCGGCACGTGGTCGACGGTGGGGCAGCCGTTCGCGCTCACGTGGTGCGCCGGCTGCCACTCGTCGCACCTCTCCGGCGAGGCGCGCCACGGGGCGACGGCGGGCCTCGACTTCGAGTCGCTCGACGCGGTCTCTCGCAACGCGGGGGCGATGCGGGGCGCGGTCGAGCGGGGCACGATGCCGCCCGGCGGGGGCCCGAGCGACGGCGAGAAGGCGAGGCTCTACGCGTGGTTCGACTGCGGGCTCCCCGGCGAGGAGGCGACGCTCCCGGTCTCCGACGGCGACGACGGGCTCCTCGGCGCCACCACGGCGATGGTCACGGTGGCCACGGAGCGCGACGAGCTCGTCCTCGTCGCCGTCGAGAACGCCGGCGCGCGCACGTGGACCGAGCGCTGGCGCGAGGACGGCTCGATCGTCGCCTGGGAGGTCGCCGAGGACGGCGTGGTGACCGAAGGGACGAGCTGGGACCCGCCGCTGCGCGCGTGGGACGGCGAGGCCGACGCCTGGACCACGAGCGCGACCGCGACCGACCTCGTCACGGGCGAGCGGGTCGACCAGACGTGGACGGCGACCCTCACCCGCGACGACGTCGCCGATCCGCGCACGCGCGACGAGAGCCCCGACACCGTCGAGCTCGTCGAGGAAAGCGGCGCGACGATGGGGTTCCAGCTCTCGGAGACGCGCTCGATCGTCTACCGCTGGCACGACGGCGCCTCGTTCCAGCAGGACGGCCTCGGCGGCGAGGACTTCCGGGGGCTCGACGGCTTCCCGCTCGCGGACGGCCTCGGCTGGGGCGAGCGCGTGTTGCTCCGGGAGGCGCGGTGAGGCGGCGCGACCTGCTCGGGGGCGCGCTGGCGACGGCGTCGCTGCTCTCGTTGCGGCGCGCCCGGGCCGCCGAGGAGAAGTTCCTGCTGGTGTACTGGAACGCCGGCGGCTGGGACCCGACGTTCGTGTTCGACCCGCACTTCGGGTCCGACTGGATCGAGAACGACGCGTCCAGCGTCGCCGCGAACGTCGGCGGCATCGACTTCGCCGACGCCGAGACGCGCCCGTCCGTGCGCGCGTTCCTCGAGGCGCACGCCGCGCGGACGTTGTTCGTGAACGGCATCGCCGTGGGCTCGATCAGCCACGACGCGTGCACCTCGCTGCTGCTGACGGGCGGGCGCGACGGCCGCACCGCCGACTTCCCCACGCGCGTCGCGAGCGCGACGGGCTCGGGCCTCGCGCTGCCGCACGCGATCCTGTCGGGACCGCGCTACCCGGGCGACCTCGGGGCGGCCGCGGTCGCGCTGTCGCCGACGCTCACCGGGACGGCGAGCGGGGAATTGCCGGCGGGGCGGACGTTCGACGCGGCCCGGGAGGCGCGGATCGAGGCCTTCCTCGCGGGCGAGGTCGCCGCGCGCACCGGCGGCGACGCCCTCGCCGCCTACGACGAGGGGCTCGGCCGCCTCGCGCTCCTGCACGCGCGGGCGGACCGCGTCGCGCTCGCCGCCGACGCCGACGAGGACGCGCGCCTCGCCGTGGGCCTCGAGCTCTTCGCCAGCGGCATGGCGCGCTCGCTGATCCTGCAGGGGACGCTCCCCGACCGCACGAACTGGGACAGCCACCAGGGGAACGACTTCCAGCAGGACCTCGCGTTCGAGCACCTGTTCGGGCGGCTCTCCGCCATCCTCGACGCGCTCGCGGCGACGCCCGGGCAGGGCGGCGGCACGCTCGCCGACCGCACCGTGGTGCTCGTGCTCTCGGAGATGGGGCGGACGCCCGTGAAGAACGGCGGCGAGGGCAAGGACCACTGGCCCTACACCAGCGCGATGATCGTCGGCGCCGGCGTCGCCGGCGGCCGCGTGATCGGCGGCACCGACGAGGACTTCACCGGCGAGCGCGTCGACCTCGCGACGGGCGAGGTGGGCGGCGACGTCGTCCTCACGCCCGCCAACCTCGCCGCGACCGTGCTCGCCGGCTTCGACGTGGATCCCGGCGACGCCGATCCGATCGAGGCGGTCTGGGAGTAGGATCCGCCGGGATGCTCGCGCTCCTCGGCTGCCACCCCGACCCCGAGTCGATCCTCGGGCCGGACCCGGAGGCGAGGTACGAGGTGCGCGCATACGCGCTCGCGGGCGACGTGTGGTCGCCCGGCGCGGTCGTGGCGCACGGCTTCTCCTCGCTGCACGCGGTGGAGTGGGACGGCGCGCTCGTGGTGCCCGGGCTGCGCGCCGAGCCGCCGACCGCGTGGGAGGAGCGCTTCCCCTCGCTGTTCGTCGACGCGCTCGTCACGACGGACGGCGAGACGTGGACCGTCCGGCGCCACGAGGTCGACGCGCCGGGGCGGAGCCTGCTCGACCCCGCGATCGTCACGGGCCCCGACGGCGTCGCGTTGTGGTTCGTGCGCGCGGACGGCGTGGGCGACCCCGCGACGCGCAGGACCGAGATCGTCCGCGCGAGGTGGGACGGCGAGCGCTTCGGCGACGCCGAGGTGTGGCACGCGGGCGAGGGCCTCGTGGACCCGTCGCCCGTCTGGCGCGACGGCACGTGGGAGGTGCTCGCCACGAAGGGCGCGCGCGACGTCGTCGCCTTGCCGGAGGGGCGCGCCGTGCTCGGCGGCGCCACCGTGCCCTTCGCGATGGGCGACACGGTGCTCGCGCAACGCGGGCACCGGCCGGTCCTCGTCGTCGGGGGCGCCGAGGAGACCGTCCCGATCGCGATCCCGGAGGGGGAGACCTGCGCGTCGCCGGTGGCGGGGACCGTCGCCGGCCGGAGCCTCCTGTTGTGCGTGAACGAGCGTGGTTCCGGACACCCCTCACCCCCGACCCCTCTCCCCGCTCCGCGGGGAGAGGGGAGCGCAGCGGCGGGGCGTTGACGCAGGCCTCCGAAGAGCTGCCCCTCGCGGCCCGGGGGAGGGGTGTCCTCCTCGCGGCCCTCTCGATCGCGGCCCTCCTCGCCCTCCTCGTCTGGAAGGCCCGCACCCCCTCCGGCGACGGCCCCCACCTCGTCGGCGTCGAGCTCCGCCTCGCGCAGCTCGTCCGCGACGGCGAGCTCGCCCGCGCGTTCCGGCTCTTCAGCACGCTGCTCGCGCCCCAGCCGCCCGCCGGGTACCTCCCGGGCATCGCGAGCTTCGTGGTGCTCGGCACGAAGCCCTGGGCCGCGCTCGTCGCGATGGCCGTCCCGCTCGCGCTCATCTGGGACGCGCTGCGGCGCCTCGGTGCGTCGGTCGCGTGGCTCGCCGTCGTCGCGAGCCCGATGGTGTGGCTCTACACGGAGCAGCACGGCCGCGACCTCGTCTGCGCGGCGGTCGTGCTCCAGGCGCTCTCGTGGCTCGACCTGTCGGACCGGCGCAAGTCCGCCGTGTTCGGCGCGTGGATGGGGGTCGGCTTCCTCACCAAGTACACGTTCCCCGCCTTCCTGCTGCTGCCCTGCCTGCTCGCGTTCCGGCCCCGCCACGGGCGCAACCTGCTCGTGGCGATCGGGATCTTCGCGCTCGTGTGCGGCCCGTGGTTCCTCTCGTACGGCCCGCGCGTGTGGGCCTACCTCCACCGCTCCGCGGCCGTCGCGATGGACGCCGAGACGCTGAACGCGCGCGGCGACCTCCTCTCCCGCGAGGCCCTGCTCTACTACCCGATCGCGCTCAAGGACGCGCTCGGCTGGCCGGGCGTGGCGGCCGTGCTCATAGGCGTCGCGACGCGCCCCACGCTCCCGCTCGCCGGTGCGCTCGGCGGCGTGGCGGTCCTGTCCACGATGCAAACCGCGCAGGACCGCTACGCGCTGCCGGCGCTGGTCTGCCTGATCGCGTGCCTCGCCCCGCTCGCGACGCGCGCGTGGGGCTGGCCGATCCTCGTCGCCGCGTTCGTGCCCCAGCTCGCCGGCACGGTCCGCGCCTTCGCCGGCGAGGCCGAGACCCACGGCAAGTTCGACCACGCCGACGTCGCCGCGCTCGCCTGGCCCTCGCCGCACCGCGCCTACGTGCCGACGGACTTCGACGTCGCGCGGTGGAGGGTGGACGAGGCCGTGCGCGCGCTCGCCGAGGTGCACGGCCGCCCCGACGGCACCGTCGGACTCCTGATCCCGCGCCTGCCCGACGCGCCGGAGTTCGGCATCTTCCTGCTCCGCTCGGCCTGGCTCGGCTACCGCTGGGACTTCGCCTCGGTGAACCTCGCGCGCGGCCGAGGCGGCATGGACGACGAGGTCTTCGTGGGCCCGCTCCGCGACGGCGCTTGGCCCCCGCGCGCGTTCACCGCGCTCTACGCGCTGCAGCCGCGCGCGCCCGACCCCGCCGCGGCGGCCTGGCTCGCCGCCCACCCCGCCCGCGAGCACGCACGCTTCGCGCTCCCCGACGGGGCGGCCGGCGTCGTGTACCGTACCGGTCCGTGATCCGCTGGTTGCTCGCGCAATCGCTCGCGCTCACCGTCGCGATGGTGTGGCCCGCGCCGCTGTGGCTCGGGCGCGCGGCCCTCGGGCACCCCGCCGCGGACGGCCCCAAGCACCTCTGGACCCTGTGGTGGATGCGCCGCGAGGCGCTCGGGGGCGAGCCCGGGCTCCTCACGACGCTCGTGAACTTCCCGGACGGGATGCGGCTCTTCCCGATCGAGCCGCTCAACGGCGCCCTCGCCGTGGTGCTGCCGCTGCCGGTCGTGCCGCTGTCCAACGCGCTCGCGATGGCGCACCTGCTCCTCACGGGGCTCGCCGCGGGCTGGCTCGGCTGGGAGGTCACGCAGCGGCGCGCCGGCGCGCACGTCGCGGCGGCGCTGTTCCAGTGCAGCGCGTTCGCCGCCTTCGCGTTGCAGGTGGGCGTCGGCGAGCTGCGCCAGCTCTGGTGGCTCCCGCTCGGGTTCGCGATGGCGGTCCGCGCGCGCCGGACGCGCGACCGCCGCTGGTTCGGGGCGCTCGGGCTCACGCTCGCGCTCGCGACGATGGCCTGCTTCTACCTCGGGTTCTTCCTCGCGCTCGGCGTGGCGGTCTGGGCGATCGCCACAATGGAGCGCGCCGTCGTCGCCGGCTGGGTGCTCGCCGGCGCGATCGCCGCGGCGGGCGTCGCGCCCGGCGTGGCCGCGTTCGGCGAGAGCTGGGGCGGAAGGGCGACCCACGAGGCGCCGGGCGACGCGGCCACCCCCCTCGAGCTCGTCGCGCCGCGCGTGCTCGACCGCGGGACCGAGGCCCAGCAGGCCTACGGCGGCGGCCGCTACCTCGGGTGGGTGACGCTCGGGCTCGCCGCGTGGGGGATCGCGGGCGCGCGCCGCGCGTCCCTCCCGTGGGTCGCCGTCGGTTGCGTCGGGGTGATCTGCTCCTTCGGGACCTCGCTGGAGCTGGCCGGCCAGCGCGTCGCGATGCCGCTCGCGTGGGCGTGGGCGCCGCTCGCGGTGATCGCGGCGCCGCCGAACTTCCCAGCGCGCTTCGTCGCGCTCGCGTGCCTCGCGCTCGCGGTGCTGGCGGCGATGGCCCCCTGGACGTGGGGGCGGGCCTGGCTCGTGGGGCTCGCCGTCGCCGACGTGGCCGCGAACGACCGCGTGCGCTGGCCCCGCTACACCTTCGTGCCGCCGGACGTCGCGGCGCTCGCGACGGCGGGGGGCGAGGGCGCCGTGCTCGACCTCACCCTCGTCGGCGACAACGACCACACCACCCGCATGCGCGCCGCCGCCGCGCAGATCGCGCTCGACCGGCCCACGCAGGTCGTGCCCGTCGAGCGCGTGGAGGCGTGGGCGACGTCCGGCGCCGAGTGGACGCGGGGCCTCTCGCTGGCCCGCGCGCTCGCCCGCGTGCACGACGAGACGGCCGGCGCCGTCGTGACCGACGCGCGCGCGGACGCGTGGCTGCTCCGCGAGGCCGGCTTCGACCGCGTGCTCCTGACCTGGCGACCCACGGGCCCCGACGAGCGCGCGACGAAGCTCGTGGACGCCGCGTTCGGCGAGCCGCTCGCGACGAGCCCTCGCGGCGCGGTGTGGGCGGTGCCGGCGGTCGAAGCCACGCCGCACGAGGCGGCGCTCTGGAAGGAGGCGCACGCGGCGCGGGTGGCGGCGGGGAGGGGGCGGTGAGGCGCCTCGCCTTCGCGCTCGTCGTCCTCGCCGTCGCGGCGGCGCTCGCCGAGGGCGCCGCGCGCGCGTGGGGCCCCGGCCTGCTCCCCCCCGACCGCTCCCGCGAGGCCCGGCCCGGCGAGCCCACCCCGGGCGAGCCCAACATGGTCGGCGACGCCGCCACGGGCTGGCGCGCGCGCACGGGGCCGCAGCAGTCCTTCGGCATCCCGGGCGGCACCTTCGTGAACAGCCTCGGCGCGCGCGGGCCGGAGCTGCCGCTCGAGAAGGCGCGGAAGCGCGTGCTCTTCCTCGGCGACTCCACCGTGTTCGGCGTGTTCGTCGCCGACCGCGACACCTTCGCGCAGCGCGTCGGCGAGGCCCTCGACGTCGAGGTGATCAACGGCGGCTGCCCCGGGTGGAGCTCGTGGCAGGCCCTGCGCGCGGTCGAGGCGAGGCTCGGCGCCTACCGGCCCGACCTCGTCGTGATCGCGACGTTGTGGAGCGACGCGCAGGGCGCCGACACGCCCGACGCGGTGCGCTTCGGCGGCGCGCGCGCGTCGTGGATCGAGCGGAGCCACGGCTTCGTGTTGCTCCGCGAGTGGGTGCGCGCCGCGCGCTGGGGGTCGCGGGCGGAGGAGGTGCGCGTGGGCCTCCAGATGCCGGTCGCGCCGACGCTGCGGGTCCCGCTCGCGGACTACGACGACAACCTCCGCGCGCTCGCCCGCACGGCGCCCGCCGCGGCCTTCCTCGTGTTGCCGAGCGTCCGCGACCCGGCCAACGGGAAGGTGGGCGACTTCCGCGACGCCTACCGCGAGGTCATGCGCGAGGTCGCCGCGGAATTGGGCGCGCCCCTCGCCGACGCGCCTTCCGCCTTCGTCGGCACCGACGCCCGCGCGATGTTCCACGACGAGGTCCACCCCACGGTGGCGGGACACGCGCGGATCGCGGCCGTGCTGACCGATGTTCTGCGCGACCGATAGGGCCGAAAAGAAAGGCAACCGCCAAGACGCCAAGGTCCGCCAAGCACGCCAAGTGAGGCTGAGGGGCGCCTGCGGCGCCGCGTCGCGCACGCACCCGGACGATCGGCGGACGGCGCGTAGCCCCCCAAAACACACTGGGCGGCACGGGGGCTCGTAGGTTGTGCCGATTTCCTTGGCGCGCTCGGCGTGTCTTGGCGCCCTTGGCGTTTGCCTCTCCCTCCGTGCCTCCGTGCCTCCGTGCCCCCTCCTCGCGGAATACACGCCGTCGCATGTGGCTCCTGTGCGCGCTCGCGATGGCCCAGCAGACGCGCTTCTCCGCCGCCGAGCAGGACGGCGCGTACGCGTTCGCCTTCGCCTGGAAGGACGCCGCGAAGGCGCGCCACGAGGTCGCGTTCGAGGTGCCGGCCGACGAGGTGCGCGAGGAGCTGGCGCTCCCGCTGAAGTTCCCCGGCAAGGCCGCCAGCGCCTACGTCGTCGAGGCGCTGAAGGACTACGCGAGGGACCTCCCCCGCGGCGTGCGCCTCGAGGCGAAGGGCGACGGCAAGGGCGGCGCCTCCTGGCGCGTGCGCGGCCCGGCCGCGGAGGCGCGCGCCGCGCTCCGGGGCGCGCGCGACGTCCAGGAGGCCGCGCTCGCGCGCTTCCTCGACCGGCACTTCTTCACGACGCTGAAGAACGGCGCGGTCACCTTCGACCACGCGCGCATCGTCGCCGACGAGGCCGACGAGGTCGCGCCCCTCGCGGCCGCGCTCGGCGGCGACGACGTGCGCGCGTTCGCCGCGCGCGCGCTCTCCTTCGTGCAGACCATTCCGTACGAGAAGCGCAAGAACGGCGGCGACCGCGGGTACCGCCGCCCGCTCTCGCTGCTCTACCGCAACCGCGGCGACTGCGACGGCAAGGCCGTGCTCTTCCTCGCGCTCGTGCGCGCCCGCTTCCCCGACGTGGGCGCCGCCGTGATCTACGTGCCCGACCACGCGTACGTGGGGCTCGCCGTCGAGCCCCGCCCGGGCGAGGCGGTGCTCCGCCACGACGGGGTCGCCTACGTGCTCGCCGAGCCGGTCGGGCCCCGGCTCGTGCCGCTGGGCGAGGTGGGCCCGAAGAGCCGCCGCCCGTTCCGCACCCAGGTGAGGGTCGTCCCGGGTTAACACGCCGGGATGCTGCTCTTCCTCGCCCTGTCCTGCGCGCCGAAGCCCGCCGAGCCCGCCCCCGCGCCCGTCGCCCCCGTGCCCGAGCCCCCGCCCGTGCCGGAGTACGCGAAGGCGCTGCTGACGGACATGGACCGGGGCGCCGACGCGTGCGGCGACTTCTACCGCTACGCGTGCGGCGGCTGGCTCGACCGCACCCCGCTCCCCGCGGACAAGCCCATCTGGGGCCGCAGCTTCAGCGCCATCCGCGACCAGAACCGCGAGACGCTCAAGGCCATCCTCGAGAAGGCCGCCGCCGACCCGTCCGCCGGCGACGACGACTGGAAGCGCATGGGCGCGTACTACGGCAGCTGCATGGACGAGGCCGCGATCGACGCCGCCGGCGTCACCCCGCTCGCCCCGATGCTCGCCGACGTGGACAAAGTCAGGGACCTGAAGGGCGCGATGTCCGTGGCCGGCCGCATCGGCGCGATCGGCGGCGCGCCCTTCTTCCAGGCCTACGTCGACGCCGACTACAAGGACCCGAGCCGCTCGAACCTCTACGTCACCGAGGGCGGGCTCGCCCTGCCCGACCGCGACTACTACCTGGGCACCGACGAGGGCGCGAAGGCGCTCCTCGCCGCGTACGAGGCGCACGTCGCGAAGATGCTCGCGTTCGCGGGCGACATGGACGCGGCGAAGTCGGCGAAGGCCGTGGTGGCGCTGGAGACGGCCATCGCCGCGGCGTGGGTCCCCCGCGCCGAGTTGCGCGACCCCGCGAAGACCTACAACAAGCTCGACCGCGCCGGGCTCCTGAAGCACACGCCGAAGCTGCACTGGGACGCGTGGCTCGCCGGCCTCGGCGCGGCGGAGGTGAAGGACATCGTGGCGGAGACGCCCGACACGTTCGCGAAGATGCAGGCCACCCTCGCGAAGACCGACGCCGCCTCGCTCCGCGCGTACCTGCGCTGGCACCTCGTCCACGCGATGGCGCCCCACCTCGCGAAGCCGATCTTCGACGAGAACTTCGCCTTCTTCGGCCAGCAGGTGCTCGGCCAGAAGGAGCCCGAGGTCCGCTGGAAGCGCTGCGTGAGCGCCACCGACGCGGCGATCGGCGAGATCGCCGGCAAAGCCTGGGTGAAGGAGAAGTTCCCGGGCGACAGCAAGGCGATCGCCGAGGGGATGATCCAGAACGTCGAGAAGGCCTTCGAGGACGCGCTCCCGGGCCTCGCGTGGATGGACGAGCCCACCCGCGCCGCGGCGCGCGGCAAGGTCGCCAAGCTCATCAACAAGATCGGCTACCCCGACGTCTGGCGCGACTACTCGAAGCTCGCGCTCGAGCCCGGCGAGCACGCCCGCAACGTGATGGCCGCCGCCAGCCAAGAGACCGCGCGGCAGGTCGCGAAGGTGGGCAAGCCGGTCGACAAGACCGAGTGGTTCATGCCCCCGCAGGCCGTGAACGCCTACTACAACGCCACCTTCAACGAGATGGTCTTCCCCGCCGGCATCCTCCAGGCGCCCTTCTTCGACCGCGCGTGGCCGGCCGCCATGAACTACGGCGGCATCGGCATGGTCATGGGCCACGAGCTCACCCACGGCTTCGACGATCAGGGCCGCAAGTTCGACGGCGACGGCCGCATGAGCGAGTGGTGGAGCCCCGAGGTCACCACGCGCTTCGAGGAGCGCGCGGCCTGCGTGCGGAAGCAGTACGACGCCTACGAGGTGGCCGGCGGGCTCCGTGTCAACGGCGCCCTCACCCTCGGCGAGAACATCGCGGACATCGGCGGCCTGCGGCAGGCCTACCGCGCGTTCGAGGCGTCGGGCGCGCCCCCCGCGAACGTCCCCGGCCTCACCGACGCCCAGCTCTTCTTCGTGTCCTTCGCGCAGGGCTGGTGCACGGTGCAGTCGCCCGAGTTCGAGAAGATGCTGGTCCTGTCGAACCCTCACAGCCCCTCGAAGCACCGGGTGAACGGGCCGCTCTCCAACCTGCCCGAGTTCCACGCGGCCTTCGCGTGCGCGGAGGGCACGCCGATGCGCCCCGCGAACGCCTGCGAGGTCTGGTGACCCGGCGGCGTCACCGGCTCGACCGGCACCTACAACGCGGCCTACGCCGCCTGGCCGTGATCTGGTAGCCTCGCCGCGTGCTCTGGCTCCTCGCGTGCGCCTCCGAACCCGAGACCGCCCCCCCGCCGACGGCGCCGCCGCAGGCGATGCCCGGCCCACCCCCGGGGACACCCGGCCCGCCCGGCCCGCCGGGCGCATCCGCCGCCGAGGTGCTCGCCTGGGAGCCCGCGCTCGCGACGGCCGTGCCGGCCCTGCCCGCCCCCGAGGGCTGCGCCGACGCCGACGGCGACGGCTTCGGCGACGCGTGGACCTGCGAAGGCCTCCCCAGCGACGCCGCCGACTGCGACGACCGCGACCCGAAGGTGACCCCCGCGACGGAGCGCTGGGTGCGGCCCGGCCCGTTCGTGATGGGGAGCGCCAGCGAGCACGCCGGCGCCGACGAGAAACCGCCCCACGTGGTGACGCTCTCCGGCTACTGCCTCGACGTCGACGAGCTCGCGGAGGGGGGCAAGCCGGTCGAGGGCCTGACGTGGGAGGCCGCGAAGGCGCGCTGCGAGGCCGCCGGCAAGCGGCTCCCCACCGAGGCGCAGTGGGAGAAGGCCGCGCGCGGCGGCTGCGAGCTCGGCGACGACCCCGCCGCCTGCGACGCGGGCGACCTCCGGCCCTACCCCTGGGGAAAGGACGCGCCGAGCTGCGACCGCGCGAACCACCAGGAGAGCGTCCGCCAGCCGACGATGTGCGTCGGCGCGGCCGACACCACCGTGCGCAACACCGGCCCGTACGGCCATCACGAGCTCGCCGGCAACGTGTGGGAGTGGGTCGCGGACCTCTACCACCCGCGCGTGTACCGCCCCGGCCGCGTCGATCCCACCGGCCCCGCCGCGGGCGACCTCCACGTCCTGCGCGGCGGCGGCTGGAACACGTTCTCGACCAACATGCGCGTCGCGAACCGCCTCACCTCCAACCTCGAGGGCAGCGCGGCCGGCGTCCGGTGCGCCCGGAGCCGCGTCGGCGGCACCCCCGACGACGTCGCGCCGCTGCGCACGGTGGCGATCACCGGCACGGTCTCCGGCGCGGCGCTCGAGGGGCGCGCGCTCTACGTCACCGCGTTCGACGCCGACGACGCCGACCCGCGCTCGGGCATGGTCGCGCCGGGGCGGTCGCCGGTGGCCGAGGCGAAGCTCGTGCCGGACGGCTCGCCCGCGATGGCGTTCTCGCTGGCGGTGCCGACGGGCGACACCTACCTGCTGATGGCCGCGCTCGACGCCGGCGCGCCCACCGTGAAGAACGGCAAGTGGATGGCGCCCTCCGGGTCGGGCGGGTTCGGGAAGGCCGATCAGAACCCGATCGTCGTGGGCGACACACCCGTCGGCGGCGTCACCATCGCGGTGAAGGCGGAGACGCTCCCGCCGGGCGGCGGACCGCCCGGCCCGCCGCCATGACGCGCGGTCGCAAGCTCGCCTTCGCGCTCGCCACCCTCGCGATCCTCGTCGGCGTCTTCGAGGTGGTCGCGCGTGTCGCCGGGGTGTGCGCGTGCAAGCCGCCCGAGCCGTCGGTCGGCACCTGGGACGAGATGCAGGCGGACACCCGCTACCTCTGGCGCCTCACCCCCGGGCACGAGATGCAGGGCCCGGGCGGCACCGTCACGCGCATCAACGAGCTGGGCCTGCGCGAGACCTTCCTCCCGCGCCCGAAGGCCCCGAACGAGCGGCGTATCGTCACGACGGGCGACTCGAGCGTGTACGGGTGGGGCATCCCGCAGGGGCAGACCTACCAGGAGCGGCTCGAGCAGGCGCTGAAGCAGCGCTGGCCGCAGTACCACTTCGAGGTGATCAACCTCGGCGTGCCCGGGTACTCGACCGTGCAGTCGCTGCGGCTGCTCGAGGACGTGGGCTGGCGCTACGAGCCCGACGTGCTCGTGATCTCCAACGTCTTCAGCGACTGCAACATCGACGCCTTCCAGGACGAGCGCGCGCTCTCGCTCGTGAGCCCGGAGGAGAGCCCGCTGCGCGCCTCGCGGACGTACTGCGCGATCTGGAACGGCTACGCGTCCTGGTACGCGACGTACAACCAGGAGCGCAACCGCGTGCTGATGCCGGGGATCCCCCGGTACATGGAGCTCAAGGAGAAGGTCGACCAGGTGGTCGACCTGTCGCGCGTGCCGATCGACGACTACGTCGCCAACCTCGAGGCGATGCGCGCCGCCGCCGCGGCGCGGGGCGCGCGCGTCGTCGTCGCGCCGCTGGCGCAGGAGTGGGACGTCGGCCGGTGGACGGTGCCGGGCATGCCGAAGCCCTCGCCCGGCCAGGTCTTCCCGTGGACGCCCTACCGCGAGGCGATGAAGGCCTTCGCCGAGCGGCACCAGCTCGGCTTCGTCTCGATGCCGGAGGCCTTCGCGGCGGTGCAGGGGCCGAAGGAGCGCCTGTTCTCGGACCCCGTCCACCCCGGGCCCGACGGGGCCGCGGTGATGGCCCGGGCGCTCGCCGACTTCTTCGCCCGCAGGCCCGACGTGCTCGACGTCCGTTGACTTGGCGCGTCCCGCGGCGTTTGATCCACCGTCGAGGAGTCCCGCGCATGCGCTCGCTGCTGTTCGCCACCGTCCTCCTGATCGGCTGCCCGCAGCCCGAGGAGGACGCCACCGCCGGGCAGATGGGCGCCCAGCCCCCGGGCGGCATGCCCCCGGGCGACCCCAACGCGCCCCCCGGCCCTCCGGGCGACCCC
>JBMOQZ010000131.1:0-22337 GCA_049322475.1 Myxococcota bacterium
TCGAGCTCGCCCGCGCGGGGCGGGTGGACGACGCCGCCGCCACCTGCGCCGGGCTCGCCGAGGAGGGCTGGCGCCACGACTGCGCCTTCCAGGCCTCGGAGGTGACGGCGCGGCGCGACGCGCCGGGCGCCCGGGGCGACGCCGCCCGCCTCTGCCTCGCCACGGGGCCCTTCGTCGCGAAGTGCCTCGGGCACCTCGCCTCCGCCATCGGCGAGCACGCGCCCGCCGTGTCGGCGGGGACCGCTGCCTGGTTGCGGAGGCGGCGCGAGGTCGAGGAGGTGCGCGCGGCGCTCTCCGGCACACCCGAGCTCGCCGCGGGCGCGACGTCGCGTATCTGGGCCACGGTGCTCGCCCGGGCCTACCTCGACGCCCCGGCGGTGACCGGCGACCCCCTCGACGTGACGGGGCCCGAGGCGCTCCCGCACGCGAGGTCGGCCGCGGCCGTCCGCCTGCTCGAGCGCGGGGAGCTCGACGGGATGGGCCTCGCGGAGGCCGCCGCCACGGTGAACGCGCGGCTCGCCACCCGCGGATCAAGGGCGGGCGAGCCGGGGAGGCCGCGCGCGGGCGCCACCCGGACGGGCGTCGGCACGCTCCTGCCCGGCGAGGAGGTCGTCCCGATCGACTGCTGGCTCGGGCCGGGGAAGCGGGCGGTCGACCCCGACCCCGCGATCGACGCGACGCTCGCCGTCGTCGAGGCGCTCGACGGCGTGTGGACCGCGGAGGCGACCCGGCTTTTGCGCGAGGCGGCGAGGCACGAGGCGTGGGTGGTGCGGTGGACGGCGGCGCGCGTGTTCCCGGAGGGGCGGCGGGACACGAAGGAGGCGGCGTTCCGGGGGGAGAGCCACCCGCTGGTGAAGGGGCGGATCTGACCGGACCCCTCACCCGGCCCTTCGGGCCACCCGCTCCCCCTGCGGGGGAGAGGGGCGTTGTCTCGGGCGCCCTCGCCGCGGGGGAGAGGGGCTTGTCTGCCGGGGCGACAGTCTGGCTCCAAATGCCCCTCTCCCCGCTCGCGGGGAGAGGGTCCGCGAAGCGGGGGTGAGGGGTGTCAGTCGCAGGCGGGCGCTTCGACCGTCCCCCGGTTGTCGTCCTCGTCGCACTCCTCGACCGTCCCGACGCGCGCGCCGTCGTCGTCCGCGGTGACGAGCAGCGCGTCCACCCCGTCGAGGTCGCGGACGGTGAAGACGAGGGCCTCGCTGGCCTCGCCCGCCAACACGCCGGCGGAGAGCTCCTTCACCTGGGCGAGCTCCGTGCCTTCCGCGGTGCGCTTCGAGACGGCCACCTGGATCGGGCCCTGCACGTCGGCGAGGCCGGCGTTCTCGACCTGGACGACCAGCTCGACCTCCTCGGCGTCGCACTCCCAGCACGCCCTCGCCACGGCGCGGAGGTTGGGCGCGGGGTTGCCGAGGCGGTCCCCGAGGCCGCCCGCGCGGAAGCTGTTGTGGCCCGTGTTCCAGTTCATCTCGGGCGAGGCCGGGATCGACAGGTCGTCGTTCACGTTCGTGATGTGGTAGGCGTGCTGGTTCCAGACGGGCGCGGACGGCGCCCAGGAGCCGGAGGCGTCGCCGATGACGGTGATGCCCTGCCACCCGGAGTTGATCGAGTCATTGCTGGCGAGCACGATCTCGGACTCGCCGTCGCCGTCCACGTCGGCGACCACCGGGTACTCGAACAGCGTCCAGCTCGAGTGCCCCTCCTCCATCAGCACGGGCGCGCCGGTGGCGCCGTCGTACACCCACAACACGAGCTCGTCGCCGTAGACGACCTCCCAGGCGCCGTCGCCCTCGAAGTCGAACACGCTCGAGCCCGTGCGCGCGGACGACGCGTCGGTGGTGGTCTGCTGCCAGAGCACGGCGCCGTCGGTGTCGTACACCGCGTAGCCGCTGGCGCCGGCGACCCCGACCTCGGGCCAGCCGTCGCCGTCGAAGTCCGCGACCGTGGGCGGACCGCCGCCGCCGCCGGGCACGGCGACCGGCCCCCAGAGCACGCTCCCGTCCGTCGCGAGCAGGTACACGTAGCCACCCGTGACCGTGGCGATCTCGCCGTCGCCGTCGAGGTCGAAGTCGCCGACGGCGACCCACCCGTCCGACATGCCGTTCGCCCACTTCGCCGTGCCGTCGGGGCCGTAGGCGGCGTTGCCGACGACCACCTCCTGCTCGCCGTCCATGTCGAGGTCGACCACGACGGGGATGCAGTAGTCGCCGCCCCAGCCGTAGCCGCCCGACCCGCGCAGCCGCCCGCGCGCGTCGTAGATGTCGCGGCCGGCGACCACCTCGACGCGGCCGTCGCCCTCCATGTCGGCGAGCACCGGGTAGCCGTACGTCGAGAAGTTGCCGCTCGGGTCGGTCGCCCACACCAGCGTGCCGTCGGCGTGAAGGGCGAGCACGCGGCCGTCGGCGGAGAGCGTGACGATCTCCGGCGTGCCGTCGCCGTCGACGTCGCCCAGCGCCACGCCCGCGCTCGCGAGCGGCGCGTAGCCGCCGATGCTCGTGAAGGCCGCCTCCTCGCCGGCGCCGTCGCCGCTGGCGATCACGAGCGCGCCGGGGCTGCCGTAGCCGTTGCCCGCGTAGCTGGTGAACACCACCTCGGGGACGCCGTCGAGGTCGACGTCGCCGACGGCGGGCATCATCATCACGTCGTCGTAGCCGGGGGCGCCGGTCGAGGCGCTCCACTGCCACTCGACCACCGGCGTGAACGTGCCGGGCTCGGGCTCCCAGGCGCAGCCGTCGTCCTTCGTCACCGCGTAGGGATCGGGCAGGACGAGCTCGCCGCAGCCGGTGTCCTCGGGTGGCTCGGCGTGGTCGACGCTCTTCCCGAGCTCGTACTCCGAACAGCCGACAAGCCAGGCGAGCATCCGGCAACGATACACCCGCCTTCCGATTAGGGGGCCGCCCGTGACCCCCTCCCCCTACCGTTTCGTCGTCGAAGGCATCCTCTTCGCCACCTACGCGGCCTTCGGGCTCTCGTGGATCGCCGTCACGCCGCTCGCGGCCGAGATCCAGCAGGAGTTCGGCGTCGGGGCCACCGGCTTCGCGATGCTCAACACGCTGGTGTCGATCGCGAAGATCGTCGCGCCGCTCCTCACCGGGCTCCTCGCCGTGCGCTTCGGCGTGAAACGCACCCTGCTCGTCGGGAGCGCGCTGATCGCCGCCTCGGCCGTCGCGCCGTTCGCCCCGGGCTTCGAGCTCTTCCTCGCGAGCCGCTTCGTGTTCGGCGTCGGCGGGGCGATGGTGGTGACCCTGCTGGGGCCGGCGGTGCTGCAGTGGTTCCCGAAGGACGAGATGCCGATCGTGAACGCGCTCAACAACGTCGCGGTCAACACGGGCATCACGATCACGCTGTTCCTCACGGTGCCGCTCGCGGCGAGGCTGGGCTGGCGCGACGTGTTGCTCGCCTACTCGCTCGTGAGCGTCGCGCTCACGGTCGCGTGGGCGGTCTTCGGGCGCGAGCGCGGCGAGGCGGGGGGCAAGGCGGCGGGCGACGCGCGCTATCGCGACGTGTGGCGCATGCGCGAGACGTGGCTCGTGGCGCTCTGCTTCTCGGGGCCGCTCTCGCTCTACCTCGCGTTCAACACGTTCCTGCCTCGCTACTACGTCGAGGCCTTCGGCATGGAGAAGGCGGCGGCGAGCCAGTACACCGGGCTCTTCAACCTCGTCGGCATCCCCGCGGCGGTGATCGGCGGCTGGGCGACCCGCCGGCTCGGGCTGCGGCGCCCGTTCCTGCTCGGGGCCGGCACGCTCATCGGGTTCGCGGCGTTCGGCATGTTCCTCTCGCCCGACCCCCGCGTGTTGCTGGCGAGCGCCGTGGTGCTCGGCGCCTGCCTGTTCGTCGGGGCCTCGCCGCTGGTGACGACGGCGATGGAGCTGCCGGGCATGACCCCCGCGAAGGTGGGGCTCGTGATGGGCACGATGTTGTCGTTCTCGTACGTGCTGTCGTCCGCGTCGCCGCTCCTCGTCGGGTGGCTCCGCGACACGACGGGGAGCTACGTGCCGGGCTTCGCGGTGTGGGCGGCGTACTCGTGGGTCGTGGCGCTCGGCGGGTGGCTCCTGCCGGAGACGGGGACGCGGGCCCCCGCGGCGGCGGCGGCATAACGAAGGGCGGTGAAGCTCCACCTCGGCCAGTCGGTCCGGACCGACACCTTCGCGGGGGTCGCCCCGTTCTCGCTCGACGGCGACGCGCTCGTCCGCCACGCCGTGTGCGTGGGCATGACGGGGTCCGGCAAGACCGGGCTCTGCGTCGCGCTGCTCGAGGAGGTCGCGTCCAGCGGCGTGCCCGTCCTCGTGATCGACCCCAAGGGCGACCTCGCCAACCTCGCGCTGGCGTTCCGCGAGCACGCCCCCGCCGACTTCGCCGCGTGGGCGGGCCCGAAGGACGACCCGGCCGCGCTCTCGCAGCGCTGGCGATCCGGCCTCGCGGAGAGCGGCGTCGGGCCCGAGCGCGTCGCCGCGTTCGTCGACCGCGTCGCGGTGCGGGTGTACACGCCGGGGAGCGCGGTCGCGCCGGTGGACGTGCTCGGCGCGCTCGCCCGGCCGGAGGCCGACCTCGACGACGAGGGGCTCGCCGAGCTCGTCGGGAGCGTGGTCGGGGGCCTGCTCGGGCTCGTGGGGGCGGGCGGCGACCCGCTCACCGACCCGGCGACGCTCGTGCTCGGCCGCGTGGTCGAGGAGGCCTGGCGCGCGGGCGAGCCGGTCACGCTCGAGGCGCTCGTCACCCGGCTCGTGGACCCGCCGTTCGCGAAGGTGGGCGTGTTCCCGGTCGACACGTTCTTCCCGCGCGGCGAGCGGATGCAGCTCGCGATGAAGCTCAACGCGCTGGCGTCGTCGCCGGCGTTCGCGCCCTGGGCGACCGGCACGCCGCTCGACGTGGACGCGCTCCTGGCGCCGGAGGGCGGGCGGACGGCGGTGCGCGTGTTCTCGATGGCGCACCTCGACGAGGAGCGGCGGGCGTTCTTCGTCACGCAGCTGCTGGGGCGGGTGGTGGCGTGGTCGCGGCGGCAGCCGGGATCGACCGCGCTGCGCGCGCTCGTCTACTTCGACGAGGTGTGGGGGTACCTGCCGCCCGCGCCGCGCAACCCGCCGGCGAAGAAGCCCGCGCTCACGCTGCTCAAGCAGGCGCGCGCGGCCGGGGTCGGCGTCGTGCTGGTCACGCAGAACCCCGTCGACGTCGACTACGCGGCGCTCGCCAACGCGGGGACGTGGATGGTCGGGCGGCTGCAGACCCCGCAGGACCGCGCGAAGGTGACCGAGGGGCTCGCCGGCGCCGGCATCGCGGTGGACGCCTCCACGCTGGACGGCCTGCTCGCCCGCCTGCCGCCGCGCGTGTTCGTCGTCCGCGAGGCGTCCTCGCCGTCGCCCGAGGTGGTCCGCAGCCGGCACACGATCAGCTACCTGCGCGGTCCTCTCACCCGCGTGGAGCTGCAGCGGCTGGCGACGCCCGTGGCCGCCGCGCCGTCGCACGCGCCCCGCGTCGAGGAGCCGCCGCCCGCGGGGGCCACGTCCTCGCCGCCGCCGGCGCCCGCGCCCGCGCGCTTCCTCGACCCGGCGGTGGCGTTCTCCGCGCGGCTCGCCCCGTTGTTCGCGCCGCACGCGCGCGCCGCCCGAGCCGACGGGCGCACCGTGTGGGAGCCGGCGCTCTACGCGCGGCTGTCGCTGTCGTTTCAGGGCGGGCGCGACTTCGTGTCGCACCGCGCGGAGCACCGCCTGTTCTTCCCGATCGGCGGCGAGCCGGTCGAGCCCGACTTCGCGCCCGGCGACCTCCGCGACGCCCCGCCGCCCGGCCCCGGCTGGTTCGCGCCCCTGCCCGCCCACGCCGACGAGGCGCGCGAGCTCAAGGCGCTCGAGCGGCGGATCGCCGACGCGGTGCAGCGGGGCGAGACGGAGCGCATCTTCCGGCACGTCGCGCTGAAGCTCGAGAGCCGCGCGGGCGAGACCCGCGAGGCGTTCGACGCCCGCGTGCTCGCCGCGGCGACCGACGGCGCCGACCGCGAGATCGCCGCGCTGAAGGAGAAGGTGGACCGCGAGGCGGCGCGGCTCGAGGAGAAGCGGGCGCGGCTGCAGCGCGAGGGCGCGCGCCACGCCAGCGCGGCGCAGCAGCAGCAGCTCCGCGAGGTCGTGTCGGCCGGCGAGACGTTGTTCGGACTCTTCTTCGGGCGCAAGCGCGTGACGACGGCGGTGTCGTCGGCCGTCTCGCGTCGCCAGCAGAGCGAGCGCGCGGCCCAGCGCGCGGAGGAGGCGGCGGAGGACGTGGCCGCGCTGGAGCGGGAGATCTACGACCTCGAAGCGCGGGTGGAGCAGGACGTCGCGGCGATCCGCGCGAAGTGGGCGGAGGTGGCGTCGCGGGTGGAGGAGGCGCCCGTCCGCCTCGGGCCCGGGGACGTTCGGCTCGACGCGCTCGAGATCGTGTGGGTGCCGATCACGCGAGCGGTCTGAAGGTCACGCGACGTACGCGGGGTCGGCGGCGGGCGCCCTTCGTTCAGCGCGGGACGCACCGTACGAACGCGGCGCTGCACGCGAGCGTCACGGCGTCGCCGTCCCGGATGGTGAGCACGCCAGCGGTGACGACGTTCTTGTTCCCGGGGAACCGCGCCATGACCGTGTAGGTGTCCGCGGGCACCGCCCCCGGCGGCCACTTCGCGGTCTTCGACACGAGCTCGACCTCCTTCGCGTCGCCGGTGACCCGGACGGTCCCGCCCCCGATCGCCACCGCGCCCTTCGGCTTCGACGCGCCCGCGGTGGACGTGGCGGCCGGCTTCTTCGCCGCCGGGGTCGCCGGCGCGGGCTCGACGGGCGGCTCGACGGCGGGCGTGCCGGGCTCGCTCTCCGGCAGCTCGTCGACCGGCACCGGCGCGGGCTCCGTGACCGCGACGGTCGCGACGGGGGGGGCCTCGTCCTCCTGGGCGCTCAGCGTGAGCGCGAGGACGACGACCGCCACGGCGGTGAGCGCCACGGCGGCGACGCCCCCGACGGCCCACGCGAGGCGGAGCCCCGGCTGGGAGACCGGCGGCGGCGGGAGCTGCGGCGCCTCCGACGGCGGCGGCGACGCCTCCGGCCCCGGCGCGGCGAGGTCCTTCCACTCGGAGCGCACCATCACGGGAATGCTGTGGCGCGCCCACGTCTCCGGCGCGAGCCGAGGCCCGGGCGGCTTCCCGTCGAGCACGTCGAGCACCGCCGCGCAGTCGGGGAGGCGCTTGTCGCGGTCGACCTCCATCATGCCCATGATCGCGTTGCGCACGGGCGAGGGCAGGTCCGGGACGTGTTGCTCGGGCGGGACGAAGTCGCCGGCCGCGACCGCGTTGAGCACGGTGAGCAGGTCCTGCCCGGCGAACGGCGGTCGCCCGGTGACCATCTCGTAGAGCATGCAGCCGAGCGAGAAGACGTCCGCGCGCGAATCCACCGTGCGCGCGTCGCGGATCTGCTCGGGCGCCATGTAGTCGGGCGTGCCGAGCGCGACGTTGGTGCGGGTGTGCCCCTGCTCGGCGCCGTCCCAGAGCACCTTCGCGAGGCCGAAGTCGGTGACCTTCGGGATCCAGTTGCCCTCGAGGGGCGCGAGGAGCACGTTCCCGGGCTTCAGATCGCGGTGCACGAGCCCGTGGGCGTGGGCGTGGCCGACGCCGGCGAGGATGCCCCGGAAGATCTGCTCGGCCTCGGCGACGGACAACCCGCGGGCGATGAGGCGATCGAGCGAGGGCCCGTCGACGTACTCCATGAGCAGGCCGGGCTGGCCCTCCACGTCGAGCACGTCGTTGACCGCGACGAGGTGGGCGTGGCGGACGGTCGCCTGGACGCGGCCCTCGGTGATGAGGCGGGCCTGCACGTTGTCGCCGGGGAGCGTCAGCACCTTGAGCGCGTGCAGCGTGTGAAGCTGGCGGTGCCGCACGCGGTACACCACCGCCATGCCGCCACGGCCGAGCTCGCGCTCGACGACGTAGCGCTCGATCACCTCACCGGGCTTGAGGACGCCGGGCATTCACCACGTGCTCCCCACCAGCGCGAACACGCCGGTGGTCACGGCCGCGGAGCCCACGCCGATCGCGGCCCACTCCAGCACGCTGGCCTGGTCGCGCCAGCGCTCGCTGCCGCCGCCGTCGAACTCGGCGCGCGAGAGCGCGGACATCCCGAACAGCGCGCCGGACATCGCGGCGCCGGCGCCCGCGCCGACGAGGAGGCGCGCGCGGGTGTTCCCGGACGCGCCGCGGGAGGGCCGCTCCTCGGCGGGCGGCTCGGCGCCCACCGGGTAGCGCGGGATCGGCTGGCCGGGCTGGAGCCAGCGGGTGTCCGTCACGGCGCCCGAGCCGTCCTGCAGCTGGAAGATCGTGGGCCAGTCCTCCGAGCGCATGCGCGTGGGCAGGCCGTCGAAGGTGACGCGGCCGGTGCCCGGCGCCGGCACCTTCGTGAAGCGCCCGCCGTCGATGGCGATGAGGCCGTAGTGCTCCCAGAGCGGGTTGTTCGGCGGGACCATCGTGTCGGGGAACCGGTACGCCGGCTCGAGCATGCGCGCGGCCGCGAAGGCGCGCGAGGCCTCGCCGTGGTCGCGCGCGACGAAGGCGGCGAGCCCCTTCACGCGGTGGTACCGCGCCGCCGTGGTGGGCATCACCGGCTCGGCGAGGCACTTGAGCCCGTCGCCGGCGGTCGCGACGGCGTCGCGGAAGGCAGGGAGGTCCAACCGGGCGTACGCGACCTCCGCCGCCAGCAGTTGCGACTCCAACTGTCCGACCGACACCCCCGCCTCGCATTCGGCGGCCAGCGCCGGCGCGATCAGCGTGGCGAACGTCCACTGGAGGAGCACGACCCGATCATACATGCCCCTTCAGCGGATGCGCCGGACCGCCCCGTTCTTGAAGTCGGCGACGAGCAGGTCGTCGCCGTCGAGGGCTACGTCGGTGGGGAAGGCGAAGCGCGCGTCGAGCGGCGGGCCGTCGTCACCGGAGAAGCCTTCCTCGCCCGTCCCGGCGACGGTCTCGATGGTCCCGTCGGCGTCGATCCGGCGGATCGCGTGGTTGCCGCTGTCGGCAACCCAGACGACCCCGTCGCGCGCGACCACGCCGTAGGGCGTGCGCAACGACGCCTCGAGCGCGTGACCGCCGTCGCCGTCGTACCCGGCCTGGCCGGTGCCCGCGATCGTGTCGACGCGCCCGGTCGCGAGGTCGACGCGGCGCACGGCGTGGTTGTCAGCGTCGGCGACGTAGAGGTATCCGCCGTCCGCGTGCATGCGCTGCGGCCGGCGGAAGCGGGCGCCGCCCCCCACGCCGTCGGCGAGCCCCGGCTCCATCGCGCCGGCGAGGCTCTCGATCGTGCCGTCGGGCCACACCGCGCGGAGGCAGTTGTTGTCGGTGTCGGCGACGTAGAGCACGCCGTCGGCGACGGCGATCCCCGAGGCCTCGGACAGCCACGCCTCCGTGGCCGGGCCCCCGTCGCCGGCGAACCCCGGATCGCCGGTGCCCGCCACCGCGGAGATCATCCCCTCGGCGTCGACGTGGAGGATCCGCGCCTCGTGCAGGGCGGCGAGGTAGAAGCCGCCGTCGTCGAGGAACTCGACGTCCACCGGGTTCTCGAGCGCGGTCTCCACCGCCGGCAACCCGGGCGTGGAGTACGCGTGGACGCCGCTGCCGGCGACGGTGCGGACGAGCCCGTCGGCGTCGACCACGCGCACGCGCATGTTGTTGAAGTCGACGACCGCGATCTCGCCGTCCGGCGTGGGCCGGACGGCGCTCGGGAAGTAGAACATCGTCTCGGTGGCCGCGCGGCCGTCGCCGTCGAAGCCGTTCTGGCCCGTGCCGGCGATCGTGCAGACGGTCCCCTCCCCGCACGGCGCACCCTCGTCGGGGGCGCCGGTGCAGGCGGCGAGGAACGTCGCGAGGACGCTAGCGGTAGGCCACCCGGATGACATGGTTGTACGTGTCGGAGATGTAGACGTTGCCGGCCGGGTCGAGGGCGACGCCGTACGGCATGTTCAGCTTCGCGTCCGCGGGCGACCCGCCGTCGCCGTCGTAACCCGACGTGCCGCAGGTGCCGGCGAACGTGGAGATGACCCCGTCGGGATCGATGCGCCGGACGCAGTGGTTGCTGGTGTCGGCGACGTAGAGCTCGCCGTCGAGGCCCACCGCGACGTCGGTCGGCTGGAAGAGCTCGGCGTCGGTGGCCGGGCCGCCGTCGCCGGCGTACCCGGCGTTGCCGTTGCCCGCGAGCGTGTCGATGATGCCCGTCTCCATGTCGACGAAGCGGACGCGCTGGTTGTCGGTGTCGGCGAGGTAGATGATCCCGTCGGCGTACTCGATCTTCGTGGCGGGGGCCGCGGCCTGGCCGACCGAGCCGTGGATCTGCGCCTCGGTCGCCGCGCCGCCGTCGCCCGCGTAGCCCGCGGTCTTCGGCGTGCCGGCGATCGTGTAGATGCCGCCGGCGGTGTCGACCTTGCGGATGATCTGGTTGGCCTGGTCGGAGATGTAGAGGTTCCCCTCCTCGTCGTAGGTCACGCTCGAGGGGAGGTCGAGCTTCGCCGTCTCGGCGGGCTCGCCGTTGTCGCCCGCGAAGGAGCGGGTGCCGTCGCCGACGATGAACTCGAGCGTGCCGGTAGTGAGATCGATGCGCTCGATGCGGCTGTTGTGCCAGGCCGAGATGACGATGCGGTCCTCGGCGTCGAACGTGAGGTTCGTCGGGTGGTTGAACCGCGCGGCGAGGGCGTCGCCCTCGGGGCCGTCGCCGAGCTGGCCGTCGCCGGCGATGGTGCGCATCGTGCCGTCGGCGTCGATCTCGCGGATGCGGTGGTTGTTCCAGTCGAGCACGTACGCCTTGCCGTCCGGGCCGCCGAAGCCCATGTCCTGCGGCAGGTAGAGGTGCGTCTCGGTGGCCGGGACCTCCTCGCCGCCGAGGCCGGCGACGTTGTCGCCCGCGAAGGTGCAGATCGTGCCGGACACGGCCTCGCAGGGGGTCTCGCCCTCGGGCTTCTCCTCGGGGTCGGGATTGCAGGCGATCAGCGCGAGGACGATCATGGGTACACCACACGGATGCGATGGTTGTAGGTGTCGCTCACGTAGAGCGCGCCGTCGGGGCCGACGCCGACGCCGAACGGGCGGTAGAGCTGGGCCTCGGTGGCGGGGCCGCCGTCGCCGGCGAAGCCCTCGGCGCCGGTGCCGGCGACGGTCTCGATGGTGCCCGTCGCGAGGTCGACCGCGCGGATCGCGTGGTTGTCGGTGTCGGCGACGTAGAGCACGCCGTCGGCGATCTCCATGTCGCGCGGGAGGTTCAGCATCGCGTCGGTCGCGGGGCCGCCGTCGCCGGCGTACCCGGCGGTGCCGTTGCCGGCGACGGTCTCGATGGTGCCCGTCGCGAGGTCGACCATGCGGACGCGGTTGTTCTCCGTGTCCGTGAAGTAGATCGCCCCCTCGTGGTACGCGATGGAGCCGCCCGGCTCGGGCTGGGCGCCGTTCGGGAGCGCGATGTTCGCGTCGGTCGCGATCGCGCCGTCGCCGGCGTAGCCCTTCGTGCCGTTGCCCGCGACCGTGCCCACCGTGCCGTCGGCGTACACCACGCGGACGCGCTCGTTGCGCTGGTCGACGAAGTAGAGGTTGCCGTCGTCGTCGTAGTCCGCGCCGTTGGGGAGGTTCAGGAGCGCGGTGTCCATCGTGTCGCCGTCGCCGGCGAACCCGACGCCCGCGCCCATCCACACCAGGACGAGGCCGGTGTCGGGATCCCAGGTGCGGAGCTTGTGGTTGTGCCACATCGACATCATCAGGATGCCGTCGGGCATGTAGATGACGTCGGTGGGGTGGTTCAGGTTGACCGTGGTGCCCGGCGCGCCGGGCTCCTCGAGGTCGGACAGATCGTACGGGCCGTCGCCGAGGAACTCGGTGCCGACGACGGTGGTGAGCGTGTCGTCGTCCTCGACCATGCGGATCTTGTGGTTGTTCCAGTCCACGATGACCGTGGGACCGAGCTCGGAGACCTCGACGTCCATCGGCCAGTACAACATCGCGTCGAGGCGGTCGTTGCCCTCGCCGTCGTAGCCGGCGTCGCCGGTGCCGGCCCAGGTGCAGATGTTGCCGGGATCGTCGGCGCAGGGGGCCTCGCCCTCGGGCTTCTTCTCGGGGTCTTCGGGCTGGCACGCGACCAGCAGGGCCAGAATCATGACCGTGGGCTCCTCGGGAGAGTGGCGATGGCGCGCGAGGCGGCCGCCCACCGGGCAACGTACCACAGCCTGTGCCCACCCGGAACAACTTGGCGAGCGGTCAGAACCCGGCCGGTGGCGCCTCGCCGCCGTAGATCAGCGTCCCGTTGATCTGCGGGTACGACGCGAGGTGTCCCCCGACGGCCCAGATCCCGCCGTCGGGATCCACCCAGGTGGCGTGGAGGTCCTCGCTCGTCGCGGCCCCGCGCGGGTCCGCGGCCCAGGCGCCCCCCTCGCGACGCCACACCGCGCCCTGGGTGCCCACCGCGACGGGGACCTCGCCGGCGGCGTTGACGCCGTTGAGCTGGGGCATGGGGTCGGTGGGCGTCTCGTCGGTCCAGGCGGCGCCGTCCCAATGGACGACCGTGCCGCTGAACTCGCCGCCGACGGCCCACGCCTCGCTCCCCGCGCCGTGGACGGTGAAGAGGTTGCGCGGCGTCGGGCTCGTCACGTTCGACCAGGCCGCGCCGTCCCAGTGGACGATCACGCCGCCGGTGCCGACCGCCCACACGTCGCTCGCGCCCGTGCCCCAGACCTTGTAGACCGCGATCTGCGCGGCCGCCTCGGCGGGCGCCTCCGCCTCCGACCACGCCGTCCCGTCCCAGTGCCAGATCGTGCCCGCGTCGGAGATCACGGCGGGGTCGCCGCCGACGGCCCACAGGTCGTCGGCCGAGGCGCCCCAGATGCCGAAGTAGGTGATCGCCGGGTCGAGGGTCATCTCCTCGATGGCGCCGGTCGCGGTGTCGATGCGCACCGCCGCGCCCGCCTCCCCCACGGCCCACACGACGTCGTCGATGCCGAAGGTCCACCAGAGCGTGCCGGCGTGCGAGGAGGTGGCCCACGACGCCCCGTCCCAGTGGCGGATCGTGACGCCGTCGCCGCCGTCGACGCCGACCGTCCACACGTCGCTCGCGGAGGTGCCCCACACGGACAGGAGCGCGCCGGGGAGGTCCGCCGCCACGGTGGTCCAGCTGCCGGGATCGCCCGTGTCGTCCGCGCCGGTGTCGTCCTTCTGGCCCCCCGTGCACGCGACCGCGACCCACAGCAGCGTCATCCGTCCTCCTCGCGCTCCTCGAAACGCACCCAGGCGCCCCGGACGAGGCGCTCGTGCGGCAGGTAGCCCGACTTGTAGCGGAGCGCGTCGCAGTCGCGCACCCACAGGCCGAGGTAGTACCACTTCATACCGAGCTTGCGGCAGAGCTCGATCTCCTTGAGGACCGAGTAGACCCCGAGCGAGCGCTTCGCGTACTTCGGGTCGAAGTAGTGGTAGGCGCTGTTCGCGGAGGTGCGCCCGATGTCGAGGAGGCTGACCGCGGCGAGCTTCCCGTCGAGGAAGTAGCGCACCTCCTCGGTGGGGGCGCACGTCTCCACGAGCCAGTCCTGGTAGCCCACGGGATCGCGCCGGCTGTGCTCGTTGAGCAGCCCGCGCGTGCGGCGGTGGCGGTTCCACATCGCGACGCGCCGGCGGGAGAGCGTGGGGGCGCCGTACTCCACCTCGACCTCGCCCTCGTTGCGGGTCCACACCCGGCGCTGCGAGCGTGTGGGCCGGAACGCCTCGACGTCGACGCGGACGGGCTCGCACGCGTGGCAGAAGGGGCACTCGGTGCGGAACATCGTGTTCCCCACGCGCTGATCGCCCTCCTCCAGCAGCAGATCCAGCTGCTCCCGCGTGAGCTGGCGCACGGGCGCGCGCGCCGGGCACCGCGCCACCTGCCCCGGCAGGTAGATGCACTCCTCGAAACGGTCCTGGATCAGCCGTGTCTCGGGGCGCGGGATCGCATCGCGGTCCGGGCGGGACATCGCCGCTGATCGTAGCGGGGTGGCCGAGTCTTCGCGAGCAAGTCGTCAGTCGTCAGTTGTCAGTCGTCAGTCCGTTCGGCGGGAGGGCGCGCGGATGTTGTAGACACCCTTGCCTTCGGCCACGACGTGCGCCGGATCGCCGTGGTGGAGCGTGATACGGGCGACCCCCACGCGGTTGCCGAGCCGGACCACCTCCGCGTCGGCGATCACGTCGCGGAGCGCGGCGGGCGCGTAGTAGTCGACGCGCAGATCCACGGTGGAGACCCGCGCGTCCATCGATCCGAGCTGCGCCCAGACGGCGAGCCCGCCGGCCGTGTCGGCGAGGGCGGAGAGCACCCCGCCGTGCAGCGCCGGGCGGAAGGGGTCGCCGACGAGCTCGTCGCGGAACGGCACGCGGATGGAGGCCTTCCCCGCCTCGACGCGCTCGAGCTTCATGCCGAGCAGCCGGTTGAAGGCGATGCCCTCCTCGAAGAACTTCAGGAGCCTCGCATCCATCAGATGGGCTGGGCCGCCACGAGCGCGGTGAACCCCTTCTCCTTCAGCTTCGGCTCGATCACGGCGCGGTCGCCCACGAGCACGAGCACGGCCTTCGCGGGGTCGTACGGCGCCATCGCCGCGGTGACGCGGTCCGGCGTGAGCGCGCCCATCTGGGCGAGCTCGGCGCCGAGCGCGGCCGGCGGGAGCCCGTGGGCGTGCCACTCGCCGAACGTGCCGGCGGTGCCGCCGCGGGTCTCCATCGCCTCGACGAGGTCGGAGCGCCACGCGCCGCGCGCCTTCACGATCTCCTCGGCGGTCACGCCCTTGCGGATGGCGTCGAGCTCGCCGACGAGGTCGACGAGCGCATCCGCGGTCGCGTCCGTGCGGATGCGCGTGCTGATGGCGAACACGCCGGCCCCGACGGTGGGCACCACCCGCGCGCGCACGCCGTAGGTGTAGCCCTTCTTCTCGCGCAGGAGCGCGTTGAGCCGCGAGGTGAACGTGCCGCCGAGCACGATGGTGCCGGCGCGGGCCGCCGGCAGGTTCGGGTCGCCGAAGGCGAGCCCCGGGAACACGAGGTAGAACGCCGTCTGCGCGCTGCCGGGCTTGTCCACCACCACGATCGGTGCCCTGTCGTGCGCGGGCGCGGCGGGCGGCGTGACACCCGCGGGCTTCGTCGCCTTCCAGCCCTTGCCGAACCTCGGCTCGAGCGCGGCGAGCGTGTCGGCGAGCCCCACGTCGCCGGCGACGGTGAAGCGCGCCCCCGCGGCGTTCCAGGCGGAGGAGTGGTAGCCCTGCGCGCCCTTGAGCGTGACGGCCAGCATCCCCTTCACCGTGCCGTCCTCGGGCTTGCCGTAGGGGTGACCCTCGCCGAACCACGTCGCCCACGCGACCTTCACGGCGACCGCGGCGGGGTCGTCCTGATCGTCCTTGAGCGCGGACACGGCGAGGTCCTTCTCGCGGGCGAAGTCGGCCTTGCCGAAGCGCGGCGCCTGCAGCATGTCCGCGAGGAGCACGAGCGCGGGCTCGAGCTTGTCGCGCATGAACGACATCGTGACCGTGCTGTGGGTGAGCGAGGTGCCGACGTCGAGCTGGATGCCGAGCCGCTCGACCTCGGCGGCGAAGGCCTCCGCGTCGCGCTTGCCGGCGCCCTGGGTGAGCATGCGGTCGGCGAGCGCGGCGGTGCCCTCGGCGCCCTTCGGGTCGGTCGCCGAGCCGCCGGGCACCGAGAGCTGGACCGTGACGAGCGGGAGCCCGGGCTGCGGGACGACCCAGACGGAGGCGCCGTTGGAGAGCGCGCCCGTCTCGGGCACGGGCGGCGCGAAGGGCACCTCCGGCCCGACGGCGGGCATCGGCGGCAGCAGATCCGCGGGCGGCGCGGGCGCGACGGGCGCGGGCTCGACCGGCGCGGGCTTGGGGGCGCAGGCGACGAGGAGGGCCAGAAGCAGGCGCATCACTTGGTCTCCTCGGGCACGACGACGATGCGGGCCGCGAGATCCGCGGCGAGGAAGGTGGACGCGGCCTTCGCGAGGGACTCGGGCGTGGCGCCGCGGAAGCGCGCGAGGTCCTGCTTCAGGAAGTCGGGCGAGCCCGTGTAGGCGTCGTACGCGTTGAGCCGGGTGGCGCGCTCGAGCAGCGGCTGCAGCTCGTCGAGGAAGCCGTACTCGAAGTTGTTGCGGAGGCGCTCCATCTCGGCGGGGGTCGGCCCCTCCTTCGCGAGCCGGTCGATCTCGGCGCGGATGGCCGCGTCGACGTCCTCGACGGGCACCCCCTCCATCGCCGTGGCGCTGACGAGGAAGACGCTCCCGAGCTGGGTGGGCATCTGCAGGGCGAGCACGTCCTGGGCGAGCCCCTCGACGACGAGCGCGCGGTAGAGCCGACTCGACTCGCCCTCGCCCAGCAGCGAGGCGACGAGCTGCATGTCGGCGTCGCCCTGCGTGTAGGCGGCGGGCGTGTGCCAGAAGACGTTGAGCTGGTCGAACTGGACCTGGTCCTTCACGACCACCTGGGCCTTCTGCGGCTTCGCCACGGGCTCGGGCTTCGCGCGCTCGGGGAGCGGGCGCGCCGGGATGGGCCCGAAGTACTTGTCGACGAGCGAGCGCGCCTCGTCCGGGTCGAAGTCGCCCGCGATGACGAGCGACGCGTTGTTGGGGACGTACCAGGTCGAGAAGAAGTCCTTCACGTCCTGCAGCGTGGCGGCCTGGAGGTCCTCGTGCGAGCCGATGACGGTGTGCGCGTAGGGGTGCCCCGACGGGTAGAGCAGCGTGGGCACCTCGAGCCACGCGACGCCGTAGGGCTCGTCCTCGTAGGACTGCCGGCGCTCGTTGCGGACGACGTCGCGCTGCAGGTCCACCTTCTCCTGCGTCATCGCCTTGCCGAGGCCCTCCATCCGGTCGGCCTCCATCCACAGGAACGTCGCGAGGAGGTTCGGCGGGCCGATCTCGAAGTAGTTGGTCGCGTCCTCCATCGTCCACGCGTTGTTGCTGCCGCCGTGGGCCTCCATCACCTGGTCGAAGCCGGCGCCGGGGAGCCGGGTGGTGCCCATGAACATCAGGTGTTCGAAGAGGTGGGCGAAGCCCGAGCGCCCGGGCGCCTCGTCCTTGGAGCCGACCTGGTACCAGACGTCGACGACCACCTGCGGCAGGGCGTGGTCCTCGAGGAGGACGACCTGGAGCCCGTTCGGCAGCTCGTAGCGGACGAAGGGGATCTCCTGCGCGTGTGCGCAGACGACGAGCGCGAGCAGCATGCGGGCGTTCCGGTGGGAGGCCCGCGTCTTAGCCTTCGGGCGTTCAATCGGGTAGTGAGACGTACGCATGCGCTTTCGCGTCACCGTCACCCCGCACCCGCCCAAGGACGTCGACGCCGGCCACTGGATGGCCGCGCTCGCCGAGGTCGTGCTCGCCCACGCGCCCGAGGCCTCGCTCTCGCGCCTCGCCACGGAGGTGCTCCCGAACGGGACCGTGCTCGTGCGCGACGCCGATTCGGGCGCCCGCTACATCGTGCAACCCCTCGCGGACCACGTCCCCGACGACTACGTCGTCACCGCGCCGATCGACGAGGACACCTACGAGGCCTTCCGCCCCGCGAGCCTCCGCGACGAGATCGAGGAGATCCACCGCGCGCCCACACCGGAGCGCGCCGTGCGCCGCACGCTCGAGGCGATGGGGGCGCTCGTGCCGTGCGAGTGCGCGTGGGTGCTCTTGCTGGAGGCCGACGAGCGCCTCCGCTTCGCCGCCTGCACCGCCACGCCCCGCGGGAAGCTCTCCGGCACCTGGCTCCCCGCCGGCACGGGCGTCGCCGCCGACGCGATCGCGCGCAAGGCGACCGTCGCCGTGCGCGACGCCGCGAAGGACCCGCGCGTGTGGCGCGAGCTGGAGGCCCGCGCGGGGGTGCGGCCGAGGTCGCTCCTGTGCGTCCCGGTCGCCGGCGTCGGCTGCCTCGAGTTCGTCAACGGGCCGGATCGCGACGGCTTCGGCGCCACCCACGTCGCCGACGCCGAGGCGCTCGCGCAGGCGCTGGCCCGCAGGCTGCTCGCCGGCGCCTGACCCGGCGGCATACGTCGTCCGCGCGAGGTGACGGATGGCGTCGGAGGCGCAGGAGGCGATGCTCGCGGCGAGGGCGTTCGCGCTGGGGCTCCCCGGCGCGCACGAGGACTTCCCCTGGGGCGAGCGCGTCGTGAAGGTGAACGGGAAGGTGTTCGTGTTCCTCGGGCACGACGCCGGCGAGCAGATCGGCTTCTCCGTGAAGCTGAAGAAGTCCGGCGCCGACGTCCTGAAGAACGCCTGGGCGAAGCCGACGGGCTACGGCCTCGGCAAGGCCGGCTGGGTCAGCGTGCACGTGTCCGAGGCGAAAGACCTCCCCCCGATCGCGACCCTGCGCGCGTGGATCGAGGAGAGCTACCGCGCGGTGGCGCCGAAGCGCCTGATCGCACAGCTCGATCGCGGGACGCGATAGACTCGCGGCGCACATGCTGACCTGGCGCGTCTCCACCTCCCGCGGCACCCACGAAGTCGTCGCCGCCGACTGGCTCTCCGCGCTGTCGGAGGCCATCGGGCCGCTCGACGGCGAGCAGGGCCCCGGCCGCTTCACCTGCCTCGCGCTCCCCACGGGCGGCATGCTCGTGCGCGACGCGCGCTCCGGGCAGAAGTACGTCGTGCAGGAGCTCGAGGACGAGGCCACCGAGGAGGTCGAGAGCCTCGAGATCGAGGTCATGGAGTCCACCGAGGGCGACGCGCTCAAGCCCGCCAGCCTCGTGGACGAGGCGAACGAGATCCTGCGCGCGCCCTCGCGCGAGGCGGCCGTGCGCCAGACGCTGGACGCGCTGCTGGCGCTCGTCCCGGCCGACGGCGCCAGCGTGATTTTGCGCCGCGCCGACGGCACGCTCCACTTCGCGGCGGCGGTGGGCCCGGGCTCCGAGGTGCTGGCCAACATCAGCATCCCCGAGGGCACGGGGCTCACCGGCTTCTGCGTCGGCCGCCGCGCCACGATCTGCGTGCGCGACGCCTACAAGGACCCGCGTTTCTTCTCGTCGATCGACGCCGTCACGGGCGTGCGCACGCGCTCGCTGCTCGCGGTGCCCATCGTGGTGAACGGGCACGTGCTCGGCTGCGTCGAGCTCATCAACAGCCCCTCGCCCCAGGGCTTCGGCGCCAACGACATGACGGACGCCGAGTACCTCGCCGCCACGCTCGGGAAGAAGCTCGTCGGCTGACTAGGCCTTCTGCTCCTCGAGCCAGCGCTCCGCCTCGATCGCCGCCATGCAGCCGCTGCCCGCCGCGGTGATGGCCTGGCGGTAGTAGTGGTCCTGCACGTCGCCGCAGGCGAACACGCCGGGGACGTTCGTGGCGGTCTTGCCGGGGACGGTCTTGAGGTAGCCGTTCTCGTCGTGGTCGATCCAGTCGAGGAACGGGCGGGTGTTCGGCTGGTGGCCGATGCCGAGGAACATGCCGTCGACCTTCCGCACGGTGGTCTCGCCCGTGACGTTGTCGTGGAGGCGGACGCCCTCGACGTGCTTGTCGCCGAGCACCTCGACGACCTCGCTGTTCCAGACGAACTCGATCTTCGGGTTGCGCAGCGCGCGCTCCTGCATGGCCTTGCTGGCGCGGAGGTGGTCGCGGCGGTGCACGATGGCGACCTTGCTCGCGAACTTCGTGAGGAAGGTGGCCTCCTCCATCGCGGTGTCGCCGCCGCCGACGACGACGACCTCCTTGCCCTTGAAGAAGAAGCCGTCGCAGGTGGCGCAGGCGCTCACGCCGTAGCCGCGCAAGCGCGTCTCGCTCTCGAGCCCGAGGTAGCGGGCGGAGGCGCCGGTGGCGATGATGACGACGTCGCAGGTGAGCTCGTTGCCGGCGTCGGTCCAGAAGCGGAACGGGCGCGCGGAGAGGTCGCAGCGATCGACGGCGTCGGGCTCGAAGCGCGTGCCGAAGCGCGCGATCTGGGCGCGCATGCGGTCCATCAGCTCGGGGCCGAGCACGCCCTCGGGGAAGCCGGGGTAGTTGTCGACGTCGGTGGTGATGGTGAGCTGCCCGCCCGGCTGGAGCCCCTCGAACACCACGGGATCGAGGTTGGCGCGGGCGGTGTAGAGCGCGGCGGTGAGCCCGGCGGGGCCGGAGCCGAAGATGACGACCTTCTCGTGACGCATGGCTGCCCGTCTATCCCGACGGGCGCGGCGGAGAGGCAACCGCCAAGACGCCAAGGTCCGCCAAGCACGCCAAGGTGTGAAGAGGGCGCCCTTCGGGCGCCGAAGGCGCCCCTCTCATCTTCCCCTTGGCGTCCTTGGCGTCTCCTTGGCGTCTTGGCGGTTAAAAGCCCTCCTTGCAACGCGAGACGCTCGAACTCGAGGCGCGCCGCGCCGGCTTCTCGAAGGTGCGCATCGCCGAGGCCCCCTCCCCTCGGGATTTCCATCGCTACGACACCTTCCTCGATCGCGGGTTCGCCGGCGAGATGACGTGGCTGGCGGAGACGCGGGACGTGCGCGCGGACGTGCGGAGGCTCCTGCCGGAGGCGCGGAGCGTGGTGGTGCTCGCGATGGACTACGGGCGACCCGCGCCGCCCGATCCCGGCGGACTCACGGGGCGCGTGGCGTCGTACGCATGGGGCCGCGACTACCACAACCTCATCGGGCTGCGGCTGCGCGATCTGCGGCGCCGGCTCGAGGCGATCCACCCCGGCCTGCGCGCCTGGGGCGGCGTGGACAGCGGCCCCGCGTGGGAGCGAGGCTGGGCAGCCGCCGCCGGGCTCGGCTTCACCGGCCGCAACATGATGCAGATCGTCCCCGCCGACGGCAGCACCTTCTTCCTCGCGGTGATGCTGCTGTCGGAGGCGCTCGCCCCCGACGCGCCGGTGGAGGAGCACTGCGGGCGGTGCCGCCGGTGCCTCGACGCCTGCCCCACCGCCGCGCTGCTGGAGGACGGCGGCATGGACGCGCGCCGCTGCGTCTCCTACCTCACGATCGAGCACCGCGGCTCCATCCCCGTCGCGCTGCGCCCGCGGCTCGGCCGCTGGATCTTCGGCTGCGACGACTGCCAGACCGCGTGCCCCCACGTGCGCCTCCCCGATCGCCCGCTGCCCGCCGACTTCGCGCCCCGCCACGCGTGGCTGCCGCTGCCCGCGGTGCTCCTCGCCAGCGACGAGGCCCTGCGCGACACGTTCGAGGGCACCCCGCTCCGCCGCGCGATCGGCACGCGCCTGCGCCGGAACGCCTGCGTCGCGCTCGGCAACATCGGCGATCCGGCCGCCCGGCCCGCGCTGGAGGTCGCGTGGCGGTCCGACGACGAGATCGTGGCGGAGCACGCCGGCTGGGCCCTCGACCTCCTCCGTGCCTAGCTTGGGCACATGGCCATTTCCGCGCGCCGCACCGCGGTGATCGACGTCGGCTCCACGACCGCCCACCTCGCCGTGTTCGACGTGACCGAGGACGCTCCTCCCACCTGCGTGGCCGATCGCGCCGAGCCGCTCCGCCTGTACGAGCGGCGGGGCCGCGACGGGCGGCTCGGCGACGACGCGATCGCCGACCTCGTGGACGCCCTCGCGGAGCTGTTGCGCGAGGCCGCCGGGCAGGACGTCGAGCGCGTCGAGGTGATCGCCACCGCCGTGCTCCGCGACGGCGACGGCGATCGCGTCACGGCCCGCGTGCGGGAGGCGCTCGGCCTCCCCGTCGAGGTGGTCACGGGCGAGGAGGAGGGCCGCCGCGCCGCCGTGGCCGCGCTGCACGCGCTCCCGCTCACCGACGGCGTCGCCGTCGACCTCGGCGGCGGGAGCCTGCAGGTCGCCGAGGTGCGCGACCGCCGGATCGGCCGGGTCGCCAGCCTCCCCCTGGGCGCGCTGCGGCTGCTCCTGCGCCACCCGTGCGACGACCCGCCGAGCCACGTCACCGTCACCGGGCTCCGGCGCGAGATCCGCGCGGCCCTCGCCGCCGTCCCCTGGCTCGCCGAGGGGCAGCTCGTCGGCATGGGTGGGACGCTCCGCACGCTCGGCCGCATCGACCGGCGCGCGCGCGCCTGGGCCGTCCCCCACGGGCACGGCTACGCGCTCACGCTGGACGCGGTGGAGTCCATCTGGGAGCTGGTGAGCCGCGTGCCCGCCGACGCCCGCCGCTCGATCGCCGGCCTGCCGGACCACCGCGTCGACCTCGTCGTGCCCGGCGCGCTCGTCGCGTTGTGGCTCCTGCGCGCGGGGGGCCACGAGACGCTCCGGCTCTGCGACCCCGGGCTGCGGGAAGGCACGGTGCTGCGGCATCGCGAGCCGCCGCCGGTCGACGCGATGCGCATCGCCGGCCTGCGCGATCGCTTCGGCGCCGATCCCGACGCGGACGCCGCGTGGGAGGCCGCGCTCCGGCTCGCGCCCCTCCTCGGCGAGCCCGCGACGCCCGCGCTCGGGGCCGCCGCCTGGCTCTGCGCGCGGTG
>JBMOQZ010000132.1:0-22278 GCA_049322475.1 Myxococcota bacterium
CGGGTTGTCCCGCCGCGCTCGTCGCCGCCGCGGGGCGGGCGTGGCGAGGCGCGCGCCTGCCGGCGGCGGGCGTCGTGGGGCTCGACGCGCAGCTGGTGGGCTACGCGACCGAGGTCGGCGCCGACGGCCCCCGGTACGGCGACGGCCCTCCGGCCGCCGCGCCCGGCGGCGAGCTGCCGCTCGTGTTCGAGCCGGTGGCCGCGGAAGCGCGCGTCGCCTTCGTGCTCGACGCCGACGGGACGCCGCTCGGCCTCTCGCTGTGGCCGCCGGTCCCGCGCGCCCCCGCGCGGAAGGCCTGGGACCTGTACCGCGTCGACGTGACCGACGCCGTGGGCGCGCTCGATCTCGAGGCGCGGCTCATGCGCTGGCGGTGGCGCCCCGGCGCCCCGGCCCGGCGCGTGGTGCTCGACCTCTCGGAGACGGGCGTCGTCCGGGTCGCGCGCGACGTCGTCCCCGCGCCGCCCGCGGCGGAGGGCGGTCTCGTCCTCCCCTCCCTCGAGGTGTCGACGCCCGAGTACGTCGGCGGGCGCTCGACGCTGCGCCTCCACCGCGACGGCGGGGTGGAGGTCGCGCGCACCGAGGCGGCGACGGACTGGGTCCTCGCGTTCGACCGCGACCTGCCGTGGGCCGCGGCGCACCGCTGGGTGTCGTGGGCGGCGAGCGCGCCGAGCGCCGATCTCCCCGATCCCTACGGCACACGGGGGTTGCTCGCCGCGGTGGACGACGCCCCCCCGCACCCGTCGACCGTGCGCGGGAGCACGCTCTTCGTCGGGCCGCTGCCCGAGGAAGCCGACCTCCGGCTCGACGGCACGGAGTGGCCCCCGAAGGACCGCGCCGCGCTGACCGCCGCGCTCGAGGCGACCGGGACGGCCCGGGTCGTGGTGGCCATCGAGCCCGACCCCTCGGCGACCTGGGAGGAGGTCGTCCGCTCGGTGGAGCGCGTGCGCGAAGCCGCGACGCGCACGCGGTTGCAGTCCGTGCACGTGGTGGTCGCGTTGCCGCCCGCCGGGGGCTCGCCGGTGGCGCTCCCGGGAGGCCCCCGGGTGCGCGCGCCCGTGGCCACCTTCCCGGAGTCGTTGCGGGCGCGCCACGCGCGGGATGCGTCGTGCAGCGTCCGCGCGCAGGTGGTGGCCGGTCGAGCCACGTCCGCGGAGGTGGCCGACTGCACCGTGCCGGAGCTCGCCGAGGCCGTACGAGGGGCGGCGCTCGCGTCCGAGTGGGCGCCGGACGCGACCGGTCCGGCCGTCTACGCCGTGACCGTCACCGACCCGACGCCCATCCTCACCAGCGCGGACCTTCGGGTCGTCGACGCCCCCGCCCCGGCGTTCCCGGACGGCGCGCGCGGACACGCCATCTGCCCCGTCGCGCTGCGCGTCGGCGCGGACGGTCGCGCCCACGACGTCGTGGTCTCGGCCTGCGAGGAGCCGTTCCGGAGCGCCACGGCGGCGGCGATCGCCTCCTGGCGATGGGAGCCGCCCGCGCGGCCCGTCGAGACGACCGAGCGGGTGCCGTTCCGCGACCCCGCGTACCGGCGCGGCCTGCCTGAAGTGAGTGGCCTCGATCGGGAGCTCCCGACGTGCCGCGTCCGCGATGCGGACGTCCCCGCCTGGGTGCACGCCGTGGGGGCCTCGTGCACGATCTTCGCCGACGTCGACCGGCGGCGCCGCGCGACGGCGGTCACGGTGAGGCAGTGTGATCCGCTCGTGGCCGACACCGTCGCCGAGGCGGTCGCGGCGTGGCGCTTCGAGGTTCCGGGCCCCTGCGTGATGAACGCCCGCTTCTCCCGCTGAAGGGCGCCGACGCACCTCGCCCGGATGCGCGTAGGATGGCCCCGTGGACTGCGCGCCCGGCCACGAGCCGCCCGCCTGGACCGCGCCGGGCCCGGTGGCGGAGCGCTGCGTCGTCGCGCCCGAGGCGGTGCCGGGTCGGGGGTGGTTCCTGTGCGGGGGGCTGCCGCTACGGCCGGGCGAGCGCGTCGCGATCCCGACGACGTGCCCCGACGCGCCCGGCGGCCTCGCGGTGGGCGTGCGCTCCGCGGGGTTGGAGGACTTCCGCGCGATGGACCGGGAGCTCCGCGTGAACCTCGACTGCCCGGGCCGCTACGAGGTGTGGCTGCGCGACGATCGCGTGGTCGTCGCGCTCGCCGGCGCGGGGGCGAGCTGCGTGGGGGCGTCCCCGCCCGGCCTCGACGTGACGGGGCGCGCGCTGTACCCCGTTCGCGACATGCTCCCCGCCGGCGTCGCCGCGCTGCTCCCGGCGCGCGTGACCCACGCCGCGGACGTCGACACCTGGAGGGACGGCGAGACCGAGGCATTCTCCGGCGTCCTGACCTGGGAGGGCGGGCGCCTCCCGGTCCGGGCCGACGGCCTCGACGTCGCGATCGGGACGGACGCGGACGTGCAGGGCCTGTGGGTGGGCGGGAGCGCCGAGGGGATCACGCTCCGCGACGTGCCCGTGCACATCGGCGCCGCCCTCCCCGTCGACACCTGGGCGCACCTGCGCCTCACCCGCGCCGGCTGGCACCTCGATCACGTGCTCCCGGCACGCCTGCCCGAGGCGCGGAAGCTGTGCGGGGTGGAGGTCCCCGTGGGGACGAGGGTGTGGATCTCGACCCGGGCCACGCCGCTCCCGCCCGTCGAGCTCTTCACGGAGGAGCCGCTCTCGTCCGACCCCTGCGCGTCGCGGACGGGGCCGCCCTCCGACGTCCACGCCGGCGCGACGTGGACGAGCCTGACGTGGGACGTGGGAGTGGCGGAGTGCAGGGTTTCCTGTGAGAAGCGGTGAGGTGAGGGGGCCACCGTTGGAGTCCGGGGGGGCCCCGAGTCGGCGACGCCGGGTCGCCCGACGGCGCCGGTCATCGAGCGGGCGCGACTCGGCGCCCACACTCGGATGACGCGGTCGGCTCCGATGCGGTCACGGAGGCGACCCCTGCGGAGCAGGTCCCCCGTCCATGACCGCGGGGCGGCCACCGAGGCCACCCCTGCGGAGCAGGTCCCCCGTCCATGACCGCGGGGCGGTCACGGAGGCGACCCCTGCCGAGCAGGTCCCCCGTCGATGACCGCGCGGCGCTCCCCACGGCGACGCGGACACGGCGTGGCCCCCGTCGGGAACCTCACCGCGGCGCGAGCCCTTCCACCGGGTACGCCACCCGCGCCCGGTTGCGGGCGAGCAGGGTCCGCTGGCCCGAGCCGCACTCGCGGCGCCACAAGACGTTCTCCCGGAAGGTGGCCTCGCCCTCCCGCACGAAGCGGTGCGCCTCCTCCACGAGCTCCCAGCGCGCGCCGGGATCCCGCTCGAACCGGAGCCGCCCCACGAGCTGATCGTCCCCGACGCGCACCTCGAGGACGACCGCCTGGTCGTGGGGGTTGCGGAGGCGCAGGTCGCGGTGAGGCCAGAACACCGTGGCGCCCGCGCCGAACGGGGCGCTCCGGTCGTGGTCCGGGAAGAGGTCGAGCCCGTGGCGGTGGCGCTCGACGACGTCGAGGCCGCCGTGCACGGCGAGCCACCACACGAGGTTGGCGGCCTGGCAGGCCCCGCCCCCGCCGCCCGCCGCGAGCACGCCGTCGTGGAGCTCCGGCCCGGGCACGAAACCGCGGGCCCGGATGGGCGGTCCGATCACCCGGTGCCACGAGAACGTGCCTCCCGGCGGGACGACCACGCCGTCGAGGAGCTCGGCGGCGCGCCGCACGTTGTGCTCCTTCGCCGCCTGCATCGCCGGGCCGTAGAGCGTGCCCTGCCGTCGAAGGGGCGAGGCGCGAACGCACTGCACGTGCGAAAAGCGCTCGGGGACGGCCCGCGGCGGCGTGGGGACGAAGGGGGCGCGCACGAGCGCGGGGAGGCGGCGAAGGCCGATGCGGAGCGCGAACGGGAGGGGCATGTCCCGGGCAAGAGCACGCGGCGTGCCGGCCACGGTCCGCGCTGTGGAGACGGCCCCCTCTACGAATCGTCGCGGCGGGGGCGCGTTCGGTCGCGAGTCGGGGCCGGCGCGCCGGCGCCCGCCTCAGCGATACGCCGGGTCCGTGAACTGCAGGAACTCCGCGTACCCGTCCGGCCCGCTCACGCCGTCGTCGTCGGAGAAGTCGTAGAACGAGAAGCGGTGCTCGGACCACTCCAGCGCGCGCAGCGCCCACCCCTCCGAGGTGGCCGTCATCGAGATGCCGTCGGGGAGCCCGAGCACGTCCACGAAGCAGCCCGCGTTGGCGTCCAGCGCGAGGCCCTCGTCGCTGCCGCCGTCCCAGGGCTGGTTCAGCGCGACGATCACGGCGCCGGCGTCCTCGTCGGGGGTGCCGTCCTCGTCCTCGTCGGGGAAGGCGACGAGCTGCCCGTCGTCCCAGTAGCAGTGCGCGACGGCGAGCAGCGTGTAGCAGGTCGTCCGGCCCTTCACCGAGCGGACGTCCGGCCAGGTGTCGCCCAGACACACGTCGTCGGCGCAGCCCCCCTCGACGTCGAGGCGACCGTCGTCGCTGCCGGGCGAGCACGCTTCGAGCGTGTCGAAGACCTCGTACACGGCGGTCGAGTCCGCGGGCGTCGGAGCGGGCTCGCCGGACGCGGGGGCGGACCTCCTCGCCCCGGGCTACCGCGTGCCATGCCCATCCACTGGTTCCCGGGCCACATGGCGACCGCCCGCCGCGAGATCCGCGAGGCCATGCCGGAGGTCGACTTCGTGCTGGAGGTCCTCGACGCGCGCATCCCCTTCAGCAGCGAGAACCCGCTCGTGGCCGAGCTCCGCGGCGAGCGGCCCTGTATCCGGATCCTCAACAAGAGCGACCTCGCCGACCCCGAGGTCACCGCCCAGTGGCTCGCCCGGATGTCGGAGAGGCCCGGGATGGTCGCGTTTTCGCACCATCACCGCGAGGGCGGGCTCCTCCGAAAGGTGACCGAGCGCGCGGAGGTGCTCCTCGCCGACCGCCGCCTGCCGCCGCGCCCGCGCGTCGCGATGATCCTCGGCGTCCCGAACGTCGGGAAGTCCACGCTGATCAACACGCTCGCCGGTCGCCCGGTCGCCCGGGCCGCCGACAAGCCCGCCGTCACGCAGCAGCAGCAGCGCGTGGCGGTGTCGAAGGCGCTGACGTTGCTCGACACGCCCGGTTTCCTGTGGCCGAAGCTCTCGCCCGAGGCCTGCGGCTACCGGCTCGCGGTGACCGGGGCGATCTCCGACCGCGTCGTGGACCTGCAGGCGCTGGCCGCCTTCGCGGCGCGGACGCTCGCCGAGCGCTACCCGCGGGCGATCGCCGCGTGCTACGAGCTCGCGGCGGTGCCGGCGGAGGACGTGGCGCTGCTCGAGGCGATCGGACGCCGGCGAGGGTTCCTGGGCAAGGGGGGCGTGGTCGACCTGCAGCGGGCGTCCGAGCGGCTGATCCGGGACCTGCGCGCCGGCAACCTCGGCCGCGTCAGCCTCGAGACCCCCGCCGACTGCCTTCCCCGCTAACGCCGCGTCGCCTTCGGCTTCTTCACCTTCGGCGGGAGCGTGAGCGTCCACGCGAGGGCGTCGGCGGCGAGCTCCCGGAGCCGGGCGGGGTCGCTCTGGGCGTCGGCCTGGACGTAGTCGCGCCAGGGACGCTCCGGCATGGGCGTGAACACCCGGAGCCCGCCCTCGCCGTCGAGGGCCTCGACCCGCTCGGGGCCCACGCGCGCGACGACGGTGTCGCCGAAGGTCCCGAAGAACATCTGGCGGTTCACGAACGCGCAGGGGTTGCCGAACATCCGCTTGCGCACGACGCGGGCGTCGTCGGGCAGGGCGGCGTCGAAGGCGTCGATCGCGGCGGGGCTGGCTTGCATGGAGCGCGCTCTATCTCCGCAGCGCGCCCGCAGACAGCGCGGCGACCACGACCTCGAGCGCGACGATCCGCCGCGCCGCGCGGCCCCGCCCGTCGGGGAGCACGGCGCCGAGGCCCTCCGCGAGGTGCTCCAGCCCGCCGAGGGGCACGTGCAGGAGGTTCGACACGAGGTGCTTGAGATCGACGCGCTCGCCCGCCTCCATCCCGATGCCCGCGAGCAGATCGAGGTCGTGGCGCCCCCAGGTGCACGCGACGTCGTCGGGGCGCGCGAATTCCGCCCACCGCGCCCGTGCGACGTCGAGGGTCACGCCGCCGGCGGGCGACAGGTGGCGGGCGAGCCGCGGCGGGACCGGCTTCCTCGGGGCGAGCTCGAGCGAGAGCCGTGCGCCCGTCGCGGGCCGGCGCGCCTCCCACCACAGCAGCCCGTCGGCGTCGCCGCCGCCGTCCGCGACCACGAGCACGAGCCGCTCCCCGAGGGCCCGCAGCCGCTCGACGGGAGAGGGGCGCTTCGCATGGCGGCGCACGCGCGACGCCCCCGCGTAGGCGAGCTGGAGGTCCACCATGCGGTCGAACGAGCCGAGGATGGGCGCGAAGCGGCCCGGCGCCGCCTCCAGCTCCTCCAGCACGTGCGCGACGGCCTCGATCGTGGAGAGGCAGTGCGCGGCGGGCTCCTTCCGGATCCGGTAGTTGCTGGGCGCCTCGCGCGCGAAGCCCACCCGGGGGAGCGCCGCGAGCAGGGGCGAGCGCTCGACGGTCTTCCGCGCGTTGATCCACGTGCCGTCCACCACGATGAGCGTGCGCGGCGGCGAGGGGAGCGCGCGGACGTCGATCGAGCCGGGGCCGGGGAAGAGCACCATCGTGCCGGGCTCGCGCGCGAGCGCCTCGAGCCGCGGGCTGCCCTCCGGCCCGAGGCCGACGTGCATCTCGGAGTTGGGCAACGAGAGGTGCGCGAGCCGGCAGGTGCTGACGGGCACGCGGCCCTCGCGGGGGTGCTGGAGGAACACCACGCGCGTGCGGCTCTCCAGCGGGCGGAGGCGGTCGCAGGCACACACCGACTCCGGGCGGCGGCAGCGCAGGCAGGTGGGGCGGGTCGGGGTGTCCACGCCCCCCCTTAGCGGATCAGATCGGCTCGACCACCTCGTACGACACGACCGGGTGGTCCTCCACGAACACCGCGGGGTCCATCGGGCCGTCCGCGTCCACGAGCACCACGCGGAACCCGGGGAGCGCGGCGGTGGCGTCGTCGGGGACGCCGTAGCCGTAGGTGCCGGCGGAGGTGGTGACGAGCTGGGTGCCGACACACGCGTCGGGCGCCTCGCCGGGGCCCCACGTGTCCAGCAGGCGCGCGTCGAAGGCGCGCGCGTGGACGCCGTACGGGCGCACGAACACGAGGCTCTCGGCCGTGACCTTCGTGTTGTACACGCACCAGGCGTACATCCCGGCCTCCGCCCAGCTGTACTCCACGAGGCGCCGGACCCCGAGCGACGCCGCGCCGGCCGTGAACGCGCCGGAACCGCGATGGTCGTCCACCGAGCGCTCGAACGCGAGGTCCTCGAGGTGGAGCGTGCCGCCGCGCAAGTAGAGCGGGTACGCGTCCGCGCAGTCGCGGCCGAGCTCCTGGCAGTAGAGCGCCGTGTCCGGCGAGGTGTAGACGGCGAGGCCGGTGCCGCCCATCGCGAGATCGATGCGGACGTTGTCGCCGGCGTTGCCGGTCCCGTCCACGCGCAGGCCCTGGTGCGCGCCGTGCGGCTCGAGGTGGATGCCGCTCGGGGGGATGAGCTGCCCGTAGTCGGTGACGGTGGCGTACTGCCCGAAGCTGACGAGGTACATCCCGCTCGCGTGCGTGTGGTAGGCGCGCGTCGCCGCCGCCGCGTACCCGGCCGCCGACCAGTCGTTGTCGGTGATCCGCGGCCCGTTGGCGTACAGCTTGATGCCGCCGGTGGCGTCGCAGTCCGAGAACGCGGACGTGGCGCCGCACTCGGCGGTCTCGTGGTAGAGCTCGACGAGCTCGGAGGTGGGGAGGCGCCCGGGCGGGTCGTGGCGGTTGTCGCCGTACCACTGGGCCTCGTTCAGCCACCAGATCCCGCCCTCGGTGTTCGACCACAACGAGCGGAGGTTGGGGTCGTCGTTCGTGAAGGGGTCCGCGTTCTGCACGGCCGCCACGGCCTGCGCGTCGGTGTAGGGCGTGTAGGTCGCCGGGGTGTCGCGGGCGTCGAGCGCCTCGCGGAGCGCGGCGACCTCCGCGCGCAGCGCGGCGATCTCGGCGTCCTGGGCCTCGTGGTCGAAGGGGTCGCAGGCGAGCAGGCCGAAGAGCATGGCCCGGCAATGGTAGCGTGACCGGAGGGAGAGAGGCGGCCGCGGTCACGTCCCCGCGCCGGCTACCCCCGCGCCGCCCCCACCGCGACGGCCTCCGCCCAGGGATCGGCCGCCTCGCGCACGCACGGGAACGTGAAGGCCAGGAGCAGCTCCGTCACGAACTCGGGCGGGTCCGGATCCAGCACGAGCCGGCGGAGGATCCGCACGGCGACGGGGTACCAGCGCGCCGCCTCGCCCTCCCAGCGGACCTGGATCCGCCGCCCGCCGCCGGGCTCGCCCGCCCGCAGGCCCGCGACCTCCTCCTCGAGGATGCGCTCGAACGTCTCGGCCGCGACGCGCCCGTGCCGCACCTCGGCCCAGAGCTCCCAGCGCGAGCGCTCGGTCGTGGCGAGGTCGTCCATGATCCGCACGGACACCTTCTCCCCGCGCGCGTCGGTCAGCGTCGCGGGCAGCGCCACGCAGCCGTTCCCGCACAGCCAGTCGGCGAGGTACTGCAGCGCCTGGAACACGTTGTAGCGCACCTCGTCGGGGTGGTCGTTCGCGATCACCGGGGAGGTGTCGAGGTCGGCGGCGAGCACCGAGCGGAGGTAGCGCGGGTCGTCCTCGGCGAGCCCCGGGACGTCGGGGCCGAAGACGAACGCCAGCAGCGGCCCCTGCTCGACGGGGTCGGGCACGAGCGCGGCCACCAGCTCGCGGAGCGTGGGGTCGTCCGGGTCGCGCCGCCCGCGCCGGAAGGCCTCCACGAGCGCGATGCCGACGCGGACGAAGTCGGGGTGCGCCACCCAGAAGCCGTCCAGCCCCCGCTTGAGCTGCGTGACGACGTCGCGGACGAAGCCGGCCATGCTCGCGCGGAACGAGGCGGGGTCGTCGTCGGAGAAGAGCACGCCGTACATGCCGCCGAGCCGGAGCGCGCCGGAGGGGGCGAGCGCGCGGGCGAGGAGCTCGTGCGACGCCTTGATGTTGCGGATGACGATGTCCGGGTCGGCCTTGACCGGGATGCGGTAGCGCGGGTCGTGGCGGAAGAGCCGCGCGGTCGACGCGAGGAAGTCGTGCCAGCCGAGGCTGCCGCCGAGGAAGTAGGGCGACAGCGCGGCCGCGATCTCGCGGATGCGGAAGATCGCCCGCGGGTTCTCGAACACGATCATCAGCCGCACGCTGCCGAGCGGGTAGGAAGGGTGGCGCGCGCGCACGGCCGCCTCCGTCACGCGCACGAGCGTCGCGACGTAGGCGGCCTCGCCCTCGTCCTCGAGCTTCGGCACGTAGAGCACGCGCGCCTCCGGACGGTCGCGGTGGCGCCACACGTGCTGGACCAGCTCCACGAGGTGCAGGGGGAGGGGCTCGCCGTCGAGGAGGTGGTTCCCGTCGGGCAGGGCGAGCCCCGCGACGCGCTTGATCGGGTTCGACCGGCGCGAGGGCGCCAGCGAGTAGACGCGGCCCGTGCGCGGGTCCTCCCAGCGCAAGGTGCCGTCGAAGCAGGCGGCGAGGTTCTCGCTCGCCTGGAGCAGCGTGCGCGCGATGGGGGTCTTGCTGTCCTCGCTGTCCGCGCCCCAGCGCGGCACGGCGCCCGAGGCCTCCACGAGCTCGCCGACGATCGGCGCCTCGTCGGGCCGCCGGCGGTGCAGCGCGTTCATCGCGTTGATCGACAGGCGCGCGCTGTCGGGGGGTCCGAACAACGTGACCTGCACGCCGGCCAGGAACGCGGGGACGTCGACCGGCACGACCTCCGCGGGCCGATCGGCCGGCCCGAGCACGACGCGGCCGCTCGCGTCGCGCTTCCCGATGGCCGTCTCGTAGGCGGGGTCGCGCACGGAGCGGTCGCCGTTGCGGGCGACACACGCGAGGGTCGCCGCGTCGAGGAACGCGCGGTCGGCGACGCGCCGCGCGAGCACGGCCCCGTAGGCCTCGCGGACGGCGAGCCACACCTCGCGCACGAGCGAGAGCGCCTCGGGCGACTCGAACGCCGGGAACTCGCGCAAGAGCCCGCGGGCGACGCTCAGGCCCGGGACGCCGGGGACGGGCTCCGCGTCGGCGCGGAGGCGGGCGAGCAGCCCGTCGGGGAGGAAGGTTCGGGAGGGCGGGGAGGGAGGCACCCGCCGATGGTACCCCGGCGCCGGTCAGCGCTCGGCGCACCGCACGGTCGCCCGCCGGTTCGCCTTCAAGGCGTCGGGCGTCGTCCCCATTGCCGCTGGTTCGTCGGCGCCCGCGGATCGCACGTCGATGCGCGACGGCGGGAAGCCTGCGGCGACGAGGCGATCGCGGATCGCGTGGGCGCGACCGAGGCCGACGAGGTGGTTGGACTCGGGGTCGCCGACGCTGCAGGTGTGGCCCACCACTTCGATCTGCCCGCACGTGCGGAGCCAGTCCGGCATCGCGAGCCCGCGTGGCGCCTCCACGCTGCGGAACGGGAACGCGATCGACCAGACGGGGCGCTCCCGCGGCTTCCGCTCGGGCGCGGGGGCGGCGGCGGGCGGGGTCGGCGCGGGCGCGACGGCCGCGGCCGCGACGACGGGCTCGGGCGGCGCCGGAGGGGCCTCCGCGAGGGACACGAGCGCAGCGCCCGCGCCGAGGAGCGCCCCCATGCACACCAGCGCGGCGGCCAGCGCGACGGGCGGTCGCTTCGCCGGCGGAGCGTCCGGCGGCGAGGGCAGGGGCGCCGACGGCACCACCACCCTCGCGCGCTCGCTCTCCAACGGGACCGCCGTCACTCCGCGGACGAAGCCGCGCACGTGCGTGATGGGCGGGGCCCCGCGGTCCCGCTGGTCGATGCTCATCTTTTTTCCCACCCCCCGCCGGTGGTACGCACGAGCGAGCGCGCGTCTACCCGGGCGGCCGGCGGGCGCGCACGAGCCACGCCCCGAGCGCCGCGAGCAGCCAGAACCCGCTCACCGGGAGGAGGACCCCGCCGGCGAGCCCGCCGGCGAGGAACGTGGCGCCCACCCACCGCGGCGGCGGGTGGTCCAGCTCCGCGAACAGGCCCGCGACGACGAACAGCTCCACGCTCAGCATCACCGAGAACAACGCGGACAGGCCGGGCTCGGCCTCCGCGGGCACCGGCACGCTCGCCGCGAGGCCGCCGAGCACCCCGCGCTCGATCACCCGGGGCGCTTCCCGCGCCACCGAGGGGAGCGTCGCGAGGAGGTGGATCACGCCCACCCCCGCCGTGAGCCGCACCGCGCCCGCGTTCCTCACGTCGCCTCCCGGAGTGTCGGTGAGCATTGCGCACCGAAACTCCAAAATGTTAAAACCGGCGTCGTGCCGCCGCCCGCCCCCCTCCATGCCGGCCCGACGGCGCCTCGCTCGCCGAGGGAGGCGCGTCGCAAACGGGTGGTGGTCGTCGGCGGGGGGCCCAGCGGGCTGACCGCGGCGCTGCTCCTCGCGCGCCGGGGCCACCACGTCACCGTGCTCGAGCGGGACCGCGAGCCGGGGGGCCTGTGGGCCTGCCGGCTCGACGCCGACGGGCGCTACCTCGGCGAGAACTCCTGCAAGGTCTTCCAGTCGGGCTACTACAGCGCCCCCGCCCTCTTCCGCCTGATCGGCACGTCGTGGGAGGCGCACTTCACGCCGCGCCACGATCTGTCGCGCGACTGGCTGCGGCCCTTCGTGCGCGACCTCACGTGGCCCGACCTCGCGCGGCTCGCCGGCGACTTCCTGCTGCACGCGGCGGGCCTGCGCGCGCAGATCGACGTCTCCGTCGCCGAGTACCTCGAACGCCACGCGATCGCCGCGCCCGCCCGCGCCTGGATGCGCGCCACCGCCCTCGGCGGGATCGCGGGCACGTTGCGCATGACGGTGTGGGAGCTCTTCCACCGGCTCGGCAGCAACGTCGACGCGATCCTCGCCGGCGCGAGGGGCGTCCTCTACTGGAACACGCGACCCCCCAACGCGCCCGACGGGTTCGTGTCCCACTGGCGACGCGCCCTCGACTGGCTGGGCGTCGAGGTCGTCTGCGGGGTCGAGGCGCGGGCGACCTCCTGCCGCGGCGACGTCGTCGAGGTCGAGCTCGCCGACGGGACGGCCCTCGCCGCCGACGCGGTGCTGCTCGCCGTCCCGCCGCCCGCGCTCGCGCGCCTGCTCGACGGCAGCGATCGCGTCGTCGCCGAGGGCTTCGGACACTGTCGCGACGACCTCCGCGGAGTGCTCGCCGAGTCGGTCTACGAGCACCTCGGGCTCGCCTGGTTCTTCGACCGGCCCCTCCCCAACGACCTGCCGCTCGGCGGCCACAACGTCCGGCGCGGCTGGCACCCCATCCTCGTCCAGCACTCCCAGTACGGCGAGCACCTGCCTCCGCCCGCGGTGGCGGTGGTCGCGGGCTCGATCAGCCTCGCGACCGACTTCGCGCACCCGCGCCTCGGCACCCGCGCGCGCGACCACACGCCCGACGAGCTCGCGCGCATCCTGTGGGAGGACGAGCGCCTCGCCGACCCGACGCTGCCCGAGCCGATCGCCCACACCAGCTACGGGATGTCCAGCGCGACGCAGGTGGTGCGGCACGGCCCGCTCCCGATGAAGTGCGCCGGCGCCGAGGTCTACCTCGCGACGAGCCTCAACGGCGAGGCGCCGTACTTCACCGCGTCGCTCGAGTCGGCGATCCAGGCGGGCGCGGCCGCGGCGGCGGCGGTCGACGACACGGTCGAGCGGCTCCCGACCGGCCGCCGGGTGGCGCACCCCTGGCGGACCCGCCCGGCCGCGGTCCCGGAGGCGCCGCCGGCGCCCTCGTGGGCGGCGCGCACGCGCGCGTGAGCTCCCCCGCGCGTCGCCGGTTGCGCCTCCGCGCGCGGAGGCGCAGGATCGCCCGGTGATCCGGCTCTCCGACGGCCACGCCGACGTCGCGCGCCGCGCCGTGGTGCGCGGCGACACGTGCGAGCCCCTCACGGCCAAGGAGGCCGAGCTGCTCGCCTACCTCGCCGCGCGCGCGGGCGAGGCCGTGACGGAGGACACGCTGCTCGCCGACGTCTGGGGCTACAAGCCGGGGCTCGAGACGCGCGCCGTGTACTTCACGTTCCGGCGGCTGCGCGCGAAGGTGGAGGCCGACCCGCACCACCCGCGCCACCTGTTCGTGGCGCACGGCGGCTCGTACCGCTTCGAGCCCGTCCCCGAGGCGCCGGCGCTTCCCGCCGAGCCGCCCGGCTTCGTGGGCCGGGCGGAGGCCCTCCGGGCGCTCGACGCGGCCACGGGCGAGCCCGGCGCGCTCGTCACCGTCCTGGGGTTCGGCGGCATCGGCAAGACACGGCTCGCGCGCCGCTGGGCGGGGACGCGCGCCGGCACCGCCTGGTGCGACCTCGCCCAGGCGCACGGGGTCGGGGAGGCCGCCTTCGCGCTCGCGACCGCGCTCGGCGCGCCGCTCCCTCCGAGCACGAGCGCGGCGGACGCGCCGTTCGCCGCGGGCCGCCTCCTCCGTGCCTGCGCCGCCGTCGTGCTCGACAACGTCGAGCAGATCGAGGGGATGGACGCCTTCGTGGCCGCGCTGCGCGCCGTGGCGCCGGCCGTCCGCGTGGTGGCGACCTCGCGCGTCCGGCTCGGGCTCCGCGGCGAGGCCGTCCTCGAGCTCGAGCCCCTCCCGGCCGCCGAGGCCGCGGCGCTCTTCCGGGCGCGCGCGCGGGTGCCCACCGAGGGCGACCCCGCCGTCGAGGCGATCGCCGAGCGGCTCGACGGCATCCCGCTCGCCGTCGAGCTCGCCGCCGCCCGCACGGCCGTCCTGCGCCCCGCCGACCTGCTCGCCCGGCTCGCCGTCCCGGTCCTGCGCACGAGCGATCGCGACGCCCCCGCGCGCCACGGCACGATGGACGCGGCGCTCGCGTGGTCGTGGGACGGCCTTCCGCCCGACGGCCGCGACGCGCTCGCCCGCCTCGGCGTCTTCCGGGGCGGCTTCGACCTGCCCGCCGCCGAGGCCGTGCTGGGCCCCGAGGCGCTCGACCGCCTCGAGGCGCTGCGCGACCACTCGCTCGTCCGCATGCGGGACGGGCGGCTCGACACCTGGGGCGTCGTCCGGGAGTGGCTCGCCGGGCGCCCGGAGGCCGTCGCGGCCGGCGCCGAGGCGCGCGACGCGCACGCGCGCTGGTACGCGGCGCTCGCCGACCGGCTCGCGGAGGAGCCGGGCGCCCGCCAGCTCGCGGGGCTCGCCGCCGAGCGCGCCAACCTGCTCGCCGCGTGGGAGCACGCGCGTGGCCGCGATCCCGAGCTCGCGGGCCGGATCGCGCTCGCGCTCGACGTCGTGGCGCAGGCGCAGGGTCCGGCGGAGGGGCGGCTCGCCCGCTTCGACGAGGCCCTCGCCCACGCGCTCCCCGCCGCGCTCCGCGGGGACCTGCTGCGGGGCCGCGGGCGCGTGCGCGGCCAGCAGGGCGACGCCGCGGGGAGCCTCGACGATCTGCAGGCCGCCGTCGCGCTCGCCGGCGAGGACGGGGCGCGCCGCGGGCTCGCGCTGACCGAGCTCGGGATGCGCCACGCGGCGGCGGGCGCGCTGGACGAGGCCGAGGCGTCTTTCCTCGGGGCGCTCGACGCCCACGCGCGCGGCGGCGACACCCGCAGGAACCGGCGCGGCGCCGCCCTCGCCGCCACCATGCGCGGCTGGGTCCTCGCCGAGCGCCGGGACCCCGCCGCCGAGCCGCTCCTGCGCGAGGCCGCCCAGCGGCACGCCGACCTCGAGGATCCCGTGCGGGTCGCGCTGACGCGGAGCTACGTCGGCACGCTGCTGCGGGACACCGGACGCCTCGACCTCGCCGAGGCCGAGCTCACGGAAGCGCTCCGGGCCTACGACGCCGCCGGGTACCGCCAGAACCCGGTGGTCCGGTACACGTACGCCACGGTCGCGCACCTGCGCGGCGACTTCGACCTCGCCGAGGAGCGCTACCGCGACTCGATCACCCGCGCGACCGAGTTCCGCAGCCCCTACACGCTCGCGCTGGCGCACGCGTGGCTCGCGATCCTCGACGCAGAGCGAGGCGACGTCTCCGCCGGGGCCGACGCGCTCGCCGCCGCCCGCCGGGTCGCCCCCGCCGGCGAGGTCCTCGACACCATGCTCGCCCTCGCGCGGGCGCGTCTCGCCCTCGCCGAGGGCCACCCGGTCGAGCTGGGCGCGGGCGTGGACGAGGTGGCGGCGCGATCGCCCGACGTGTGGCACGCGGCGGAGCGGATCAGGGCGGCGGCGCGCGCCGCCCCGTCGCGGCGCGCCTGAGGTACACCACCCCCATGCGGATCCTCGTGACGGGCGCGACGGGCTTCGTGGGCGGAGAGGTGGTCCGCCGCCTGCGCGGGCGCGCGGACGTGAGCGTGCTCGTACGCGGGCGCGACGGCGTCCCCGCGGCGGCGCGCGCCGCGGGCCTCGGCGACGTGCGGGTCGTCGAGGGCGAGGTGGGCGGTGGGCTCGGGGAGGTCGGCGGCCACGACGTGGTGCTCCACTGCGCGGGCGACACGACGTTCTTCCCGAAGGACCTCGCGGCCTACCGCCGCGGGCACGTCGACGGCGCCGTGGAGCTCCTGCGCGCGTCGCGCCCGCGCGTCTTCCTCCACGTCTCCACCGCGTTCGTCTGCGGCACCCGCTCGGGCGAGGTGCGGGAGGACGAGGGGCGGCGCGGGCAGGGGTTCCACAACCCCTACGAGGAGCACAAGCTGCTCGCCGAGGAGGCGCTCGCCGCCGCGGCACGGGAGCTGGGCGTCGACCTCCGCGTCGCGCGCCCGTCGATCGTGGTGGGCGACGCGCCCCCGACGGCGGGCGGCGGGCCGAGCGAGAAGGTCTACGGGTTCGTCCGGCTCGTGCGCGACCTCGCGTGGACGGGCGGGGGCGTGCGCGAGCAGGTGCGCATCGTGGGGATCAAGCGGGCCCGCTTCAACATGGTGCCGGTCGACTACGTCGCCGACGGCCTCGTCGAGCTGGCGCGCTCGCCGGCGGCGGCCGGCGGCACGTTCCACCTCGTCGCCGAGGCCCCCACGCAGGAGGAGTTGTTCGGCACGATCGCCGAGCGCGCCGGGCTCCCCGGGCTGCGCGTCGTCGAGCGTCGCGAGCAGCTGCGCGCGCCGTCCGCCATCGAGACCGCGATCCAGGCGGGCCTCGGGCGATACCGCGACTACCTGCGGCACGACGTGGAGTTCGACGACGCGCGGGCAAGGGACGTGCTCGCCGGGATCCCTCGTCCGTCGCTCACCGGCCGCGGGCTCGCGCGGTTCGTCGACCAGGCGCTGGAGCGCCGCTGAGCGACCCGGTCCGGTTACGACCCCGGGATGTCCGAGCCCTGGCGCGTCACCGCCGTCGATCGCTGGCCCGACGCGCCCGTCGAGCGCCGCCTCGCGCTGGAGGTCGACCCGCGCGCGCGCGCCGTGTGGCTCGGGCCTCGCGTCGAGGGGACGGGCGGCCTCGAGATCCAGAGCGGCGCCGTCGCGCGCAGCTTCTTCGACCTCACGGTCGAAACGGACGTTTCCGCCGCCGCCGCGTGGCTCGCCGGCGAGGAGGCGAAGGCGCTCCTCGACACGGTCGCCGCCGGCTTCGCGTGCGAGACGTTGTGGACGGGAGACTTGTCGGTGTCGTGGAGCGAGGAGGCCTGGCAGGCGGGCCACGCGCTGATCCAGCGCGTCGCCGCGCTGATTGGCGCGCCGCCCTGGCCCTGACCGGCCGTCGGGCCACCCGCGCGTTCAGCCGCCCCCGAGCGTGAACCAGAACGTCGCGCCGCGCCCGGGGGACCCGTCGGCCCAGATCCGCCCGCCGTGCCGGCGCACGATGCGCGCGATCGTCGCGAGCCCGATGCCGGTGCCCTCGAAGGCCCCTTGCGGGTGGAGGCGGTGGAGCGGACGGAACAGGCGGTCCGCGAACGCGGGGTCGAAGCCGACGCCGTTGTCGCGGACGAACCAGGCGGTGTCGCCGTTGCGGCCGGACACGCCGAACTCGATGCGGGCGTCGGGCACGGGCGCCGTGAACTTCCACGCGTTCGCGACCAGCTCCTTGACGGCGAAGCGGACGAGCTGGGGGTCGCCCCGCGCGGGCGCGGAGGGGACGCACGTGAACTCGACGACCCGCGTCGGCTCGCGCCGCCGGAGCGCGGCGATCGCGTCCCGCGCCGCCTCGGCGAGGTCCACGTCGCCGGGGACGAGGGGCTGGCGGGTCGCGCGCGACAGGTCGAGGAGCTCCTCGATCAGGCGCGCCATGCCCGCGACCGCCGCGCGGATCCGCTGCAGGGCCCGTTGGCCCTGCTCGTCGAGGACCTTCGCGTAGTCCTCGGTCAGGATCACCGCGAACCCGTCGATGGCGCGCAGCGGGGACCTCAGGTCGTGGGAGATCGAGTACGCGAGCGACTCGAGCTCCTCCACGAGCGCGGTGAGGTGGGCCGTGCGCTCGGCGACCCGCGCCTCGAGCGCCTCGGCGAGCCGGCGGACCTCGTCGCGCGCCCCCTCCGCGGCCGCGCGCGCGTCGCGCTCCCGGGCCATCAGCGCGGCGTTGTCGAGCGCGAGCGCGGCCCGGTAGGTGGCGTCCGTCAGGATGTCGACGCGCGCGTCGTCGAACGGGGGGTCGCGCGCGTCCGCGCCGAACGCCGCGATGCCCAGCGTCTCGCCCCGGACGCGGATCGGCGCGAACAGGACGTCGGCGAGCCCCGACGCCCGGAGGTGCTCGGCGCACGCCGGCGGCACGAGGAGGTCGAGGTCGGGCCCGCCCGCGGGGATCACGCGCGGCTGTCCGCTGGCGAGCACCTCGGCGACGACGCCCGCGCCGGTGGGGAGGTCCGCCTCGACGGCGTCCCGCATCGCGGCGAGGCGCTCCGCGTCCCGGTGTCCCAGCCACATCGTGACGAGGCGCTTCCCGTCCGGGGAGAGGAGGCGGACGACGCAGGCGCGGCACAGGGAGCGCGTGGCGGCGGTGACGAACGCGACGAGCGCGGCGTCCGCGACGAGCCCCGCCTCGTCCAGCGCGCGGGTGACCTCGCGGAGCCCGCCGAGGAGGGCGGCGTACGCCTGCGCGCGGTGCTCCGCCGACTCCGCCGCCTCGCGGGCCCGGCGGTCCGCCGCCACGAGGCGCGTGTGATCGATCGCGAGGGCGGCGCGGTCCGCGAGCTCGGTGACGAGCTTGACCTCGTCGATCGAGAACGGGGCGACGGCGGCGGGGCGGGCGAGCCCGAGGAGGCCGATCGGGCGGCCGTGTACCACGAGCGGGAAGAGCCCGAGGTGCCGCGGGCCTGAGACCCGCAGCACCTCCGCGAACGGGTGCCCCTCCGGCGCGTCTGCCCGGGTGACGTCGCGCAGGAGCGGCTTCCCGGTCCGCAGCGCCTCCTGCGCCAGCGGCTCGTCGGCGACGGCGGACCCCCGCGCGTACGCACGGGCGAGGACGTCCACGAGGCGCGGCTCCAGCGTCCACCACGCGGCGGGCACGAGGTGGGCGCCGTCGTCCGAGAGGAGGCGGAGGAGGCAACCCGCCCGCAGCCCCTCGGCCGTCGTCCGAACGATGGTGTCCAACGTGCGGGGCAGGTCGAGGGTCGCCTCCGCGAGGTCGCGCGAGACCCGCGCGAGGAGCCGCTCCCGCGCGAGCGCGTCCCGCAGGCGCGCCTCCGCCCGCACGCGCGCCCGCGCCTCCAGCGCCTGGGCGACGAGGTCGGCGATCGTCGCGGCGAACTGCTCCTCGTCGACCGTCCAGGCCCGCGGGGGGCCGCGGTGCTCGTGGCAGACGACCCCGACGGAGCGCCCGCCGAGGAGCACGGGCGCGTCCAGCATCGAGGTGATCCCCAGCGCGGCGAGGTAGCCCTCGCGGAGCTCGCAGGTCCGGGGGTCGCCCTGGGCGTCGCTCGCGTCGATGAACCGCGCCGCGTCGAGCGCGGCGAAGTACGCCGGGCAGTCGGACGCGCGCAGCGACGCGCCCTCCGTGTGCCGCCGTTCCACGCGATCCCAGAGGTCGAGGCACGTGATGTGCTCGGCGTCGGCGCGCACCCAGAAGGAGACGCGCGCGACGTCCATCACCTCGGCCGCCGCCTCGGTGAGCGCCCGCAGGGCGGCGCAGAGGTCGCCCGTGTGGAGCACGCCCGAGCGGGCGAGCCGCGCGACGGCCGCGTTCTGCACGCGCAGCCGGGCCTCCACGGCGGAGGTCGCGGCCCGCGATGGCACGTCCCCGTGAGCCATCGGGGAGAACGTAGGTCCCGTGCTACCCTCGGCGACCCATGCACTGGCCGCTCCTCGTCGGGACCGTCGCCCTGCTCCTGCTCGCGGGCGTCGTCAACCGGGTGGCGCCCGCCAAGCGACGGCTCCTTCGCGGCGTCGTGATTTTGTGGGGCCTGTGGGGCCTCGCCGCGGTGACGCGGGGGATCGCCGCGCGCGCGGGCGCCGAGCCGGCCTGGCTCGCGACCGCGGAGGCGCTCGCGCAGGCCTGGTACGGCGTCGCCTTCCTCTCCCTCGTCCTGTTCGAGATCACCCTGCCCGCTCTCCGGGTGCACGTCCTGCACATCACCTCGGAGCTGGTGCGCGGCGGGGCCTTCGTCGCGGTCACGATGGCGGTGCTCACCGCCGCGGGGCTCGACTTCACTTCGGTCGTGGCGGCGAGCACCGTGGCGGCCGCGGTCCTCACGATGTCGCTGCAGGCCACGCTCGGGAATGTGCTCGGCGGGGTGGTGCTCCAGGCGGAGGGGTCGGTCCGGCCCGGCGACTGGATCCAGCTCGAGGGCGGCCGGCAGGGGAAGGTGCGCGAGGTCCGGTGGCGGCACACCACGGTGTCGACCCGAGACGGCGACGTGGTGCTCGTCCCGAACGCCAGCCTCCTCGGCGGCGCGTTCTCCATTCTCGGCATGCCGCACCGGATGTGGGTGCACTTCCACGTGGACTTCCGCTACGCGCCCGACCGCGTGGTCCGCGTCGTGACCGAGGCCCTCCGCGCCTCGCCGATGCGGAACGTCGCGGCCTCGCCGGCGCCGGACTGCATCTGCCTCGACCTCGCGCGCGACAGCTACGCCCACTACGCGGTCCGTTACTGGCTGACCGACCTCGCCGCCGACGAGCCCACGAGCTCGGTGGTGCGCGGGCGCGTGCACGCCGCGCTCCGGCGGGCGGACATCCCGCTCGCCCGGCCGTCCGGCACCTACTTCAACATCGCGCAGGACGACGGCGCCGACGCCGCGCGCGAGGAGCGCCGGCGCGCCCGCGCGCACGCCACCCTGCGCGGGCTCGAGCTCTTCGCGCCGCTGACCGCCGCGGAGACCGAGGCGCTCGCCGCCCAGCTCGTCTTCGCGCCCTTCTCCGCGGGCGAGACCATCACGCGCGAGGGCGCCGTCGCGCACTGGCTCTACATCCTGCACTCGGGCGTGGCCGAGGTGCGCGCGAGCGGGCTCGACGAGGCGGTCGCGCGGCTCGAGGGCCCGGACTTCTTCGGCGAGATGGGGCTGCTCACGGGCGAGCCCCGGCGCGCGGACGTCGTCGCCGCCAGCGACGTCGTCTGCTACCGCCTCGACAAGGTGGCCTTCGACCGCGTCATCCGGGCGCGCCCGGAGGTCGCCGCGGAGGTGTCCGCGGTGCTGGCGCGACGCCGCACGGCGCTGGACGCGAAGCGCGAAGGCGTACCCGCGGCGGAGGGCCGCGAGCACACCGAGCGCGCCCGCATCCTCGGGCAGATCCGCGCGTTCTTCGGGATCGACGCGTAGGGACGGAGCGGCGGCTACCGGGGGTAGTCGCTGGCGTTCGAGTCGTCTTCCTCGCAGTTCTCGGACCAGCCGTCGCCGTCGGCGTCGACGCCGGGGTTGGCGCACATCCAGAACTGCGCGTTGTCGAGGTCGTTGTCGACCCCGAAGAGCTCGTGGACCATGTCCTCCTCGCCCGTGCCGATGCCGGTCTGGCCGGAGAGCCGGTTGGCCCACTCGCTGGTGAGGTCGACCTCGGCTTCGGTGCCGCGGCCGCAGGAGAAGCCGGCGAGCCCGTCGACGGCGGTGAGCCCGCCGTACTCGAGGTAGACGCTGCCGCTCTCGTGGAGCACGACGGAGAGCGTGTTGCTCCCGCCCGCCCCGAACTCGGCGACGGCGTTCCAGTAGAAGCCGACCGCGTCGGAGTACTGGATCCACGCCCAGGTGCTGCCCGTCGGGTAGAGGTCGTCCCACAGCGGCGCCACGCCCGCGTAGAGCCCGAAGGTGACGACGGACTCGGTGTAGCTGGTCGAGGACGCGCCGAACTGGACCCACCCGTTGCTGGTGACGTTGGCGCTGCTGCGGTTGCTGCCGCAGAACGGGAAGGTGAACCCGCCCGTGAACGTGGCGGTGCGGACGACGTCGTCGCCGGTGGCGAGGTAGGTGACCGTCGACGTGTCGGCGGTGTCGGCGCCGCCGTCGCAGTCGTCGTCGACGCCGTTGGTGGTGCTCTCCCAGCGGTACGGGTGGACCCGCTCGTCCGTGTCGTCGCAGTCCGTCCCGCCGTAGGCGTCGGACTCGAAGCCGTCGAGGTCCTGGTCGTAGTCGTTCAGGCCGTCGCAGTCGGTGTCGACGCCGTCGTAGTACACCTCGCCCGGCGCGCCCGGGTACGCGCTCGCGACGGTGTCCTCGCAGTCCTCGCCGCCGTAGGCGTCGGAGTCGTACCCGTCGCCGTCCTGGTCGTAGTCGGAGCCGCCGTCGCAGTCGGTGTCGACGCCGTCGTACCAGACCTCGGCGTCGCCCGGGCTGACGGAGGCGTCCATGTCGTCGCAGTCGTCGCCGCCGTAGCTGTCGGAGTCGTAGCCGTCGCGGTCCTGGTCGTAGTCGGACAGGCCGTCGCAGTTGCTGTCGAGGCCGTCGTACCAGACGTCGACGCCGCCGGGGCGGACGACGGCGTTGGTGTCGTCGCAGTCGGTGCCGCCGTAGGCGTCGGACGTGTAGCCGTCGCCGTCCTGGTCGTAGTCGTCGGCGCCGTCGCAGTCGCTGTCGACGCCGTCGTACCAGGTGTCGCTCGCGGCGGGGCTGATCGACGAGACGAGGTCGTTGCAGTCCGACCCGCCGTACGAGCTGGACACGTAGCCGTCGCCGTCGCGGTCGTAGTCGTTGGCGCCGTCGCAGTTCTGGTCGATGCCGTCGTACCAGGTGTCGGCGGCCGAGGGGTTCACGGTGGCGTCGACGTCGTTGCAGTCGTCGCCGCCGTAGCTGTCGGAGCGGTAGCCGTCGGCGTCGGCGTCGTAGTCGTCGTCGCCGGCGCAGTCGGCGTCCACGCCGTCGTAGGGGCGGTCGGAGGCGCCGGGGTACGAGCTCACGGTGAGGTCGTCGCAGTCGTCGCC
>JBMOQZ010000133.1:0-22254 GCA_049322475.1 Myxococcota bacterium
GCCCGGCCATCCTCCTCCGCGAGAGCTACCGCGAGGACGGCAAGATCAAGAAGCGCACGCTCGCGAACCTGTCCGACTGGCCCGCGGAGAAGGTCGAGGCGCTCCGACGCGCCCTGCGTGGCGACGTCGCGGCAGGCCCGGGCGCCGAGCCGGAGATCCTGCGCAGCCTCCCGCACGGGCATGTCGCCGCGGTCCTCGGGACGATGCACGAGCTGGGGTTTCCCGCGCTGCTGGCGACGAAGGCGTCACGCGACCGGACCCTGTGCATGGCGATGATCGCGGCCCGGATTCTCCGGCCGGGCTCCAAGCTGGCGACGGCGGCGGGCTACGCGGCGGCGACGGCGACGGACACGCTCTCGTCGGTGCTCGGCATCGAGGACGTCGACGTCGACGAGCTCTACGGCGCGCTCGACTGGCTCTTCCGGATGCAGCCGCACATCGAGGAGAAGCTCGCCCGTCGGCATCTCGGCGAGCGGTGCCTCGTGCTCTACGACCTGACCTCCACGTGGCTGGAGGGCCGCGCCTGCCCCCTCGGGAAGCTCGGCTACTCGCGCGACGGAAAGAAGGGGAAGCTCCAGATCGAGTTCGGCGTGGTGACTGACGGCGAGGGCCGGCCCGTGGCCGTCGAGGTGTTCGAAGGCAACACCTCGGACGCGAAGACGGTGGCGACGCAGGTGGACAAGCTGCGGCAGCGCTTCAAGCTCGACCGCGTCGTCGTCGTGGGCGACCGCGGGATGCTGACGGACGCGCGCATCCGGGAGGACCTCGCGCCGCACGGGCTCGAGTGGGTCACTGCGCTGCGGGCGCCTGCGCTGAAGCAGCTCCGCAAGAGGGGCGTGATCCAGCCCTCGCTGTTCGACCAGGTGGACCTCGCCGAGATCGCCAGCCCGGACTTCCCCGGTGAACGCCTCGTCGCGTGTCGAAATCCGTTGCTCGCGAAGGAGCGGGCCAGGAAGCGGCGCGAGCTGCTGGCGGCCACGGAGACCGACCTGCGGCAAGTCGCGGAGCAGACGGTGGACCACGGCGGCAAGCTGCGCGGGAGCGCGGAGATCGGCATCAAGGTCGGCGCCGTGCTCGGTCGGCACAGGATGAAGAAGCACTTCGACGTCCAGGTGACCGAGACGGGGCTCACCTGGGCGCGTCGCGAGGACGGGATCGCCGCGGAGGCCGCGCTCGACGGGCTCTACGTCGTGCGCACGAACGTTGACGCCGAGCGACTCGACGCGAACGCGGTCGTCACGACCTACAAGCAGCTCTCGCACGTCGAGCGGGCCTTTCGGACGGTCAAGACGGTGGACCTCGAGGTCCGTCCGATCCATCACCACCTGGCCGAACGCGTCTGCGCGCACGTCCTGCTCTGCATGCTCGCGTACTACGTCGAGTGGGAGATGCGGCGGCGCCTTCGCCCCCTGCTCTTCACCGACGAGCACCCCGAGCAGGGGGCAGCCGAGCGCGCCAGCCCCGTCGCTCCTGCGGTCCGGTCGAAGTCAGCGCGCAAGAAGGTGGCCGACAAGGTCAACGCCGCCGGCGAGCCCGTGCGAGCATTCCGTGGCGTCCTCGACGACCTCGCCACCCTGACCCGCAACCGGGTCCGCACCGCGCCCGGCGCTCCCGTCGTGGAGATCCTCGCGAACCCCACACCTCTACAGGCGCGAGCGTTCGAGCTCCTCGGGGTCACGCCCCGGCGGTAGCCATGCCGGACGAAGGGTGACACCGTGCGAGGAGCGCGGCGCCGCCTACGTCCGCGCAGTGTTCAGCGGTAGGAACTTCGGTTTAGCCTCGCTCGCATGGGCGTCCCGGTCCACGCGGGGACGCGCGCGCTGAAGGCGGAGGGGCGGTACCTGGAGGACGTGTAGGCGGGTGGAGCAGGCCCATGACGGCCGAAATCACAGACGCGGACTCGTGCGGATCGTACTTTCCCCTTGCCTGGGCGACTGTCCGCGCGACGAGGGCGCCTCCGATGTCCCGCTCGCTGCTCGCGCTCTTCGTCGTGACAGCCGCATGCTACCCCGGAATCCCCCGGCTGGGGCCCGACGCCTCGGACTCGACCGAGGAACACGGCGGGACCGGGATAGAGGAAGACCGCCACGCTGCCGACGCCGACACCGACCCGGGGCACAACTCCGGCGCGGGCAGCGGAACACCCGACACCATGGCCATCCACGACACAGGCTCGTAAGCCCCTGCGGCTCTCCTGTGTGGGAGTAAGGGTCGACGACTAACGGATGGTCGCCTCCTCGCGCTGGTCCGGACCGGATAGACGTTCGCCCGGCGCCTACTCGGTTCCGTCCTCGCCCGAGTCGAGAGCGACCGCCCACGCATCGAACAGGCGTTTGCTTCCCTCGGGCGCAGGAGCCTTCTGCGCGGGCGGGGCCGTGCCCGGGTGCCCATGCACCACCCGCTCCATCACCGCCCGCGCCATCTCCACGAGCGCATCCTCGGGGGCGGCGTCCCGCTTGGCGGGCACGTGCGGCGGCGCCAAGTTCATCCTCCGCGCCTCCTTCGGGAGCGCGGCCCCCACGACCACGACCTCCGGCGCGTTCCGGTGCATCTCCAGCATTTGCCGCGTCTTCTCCGCGTCCGCCTTCCGCGCCTGCGTCAGCGCGCGCGCGTCGGCTGCCCGGACGCTGGCCGGCACCTTAGCGCGCGACTCCCGCACGCGCCGGCGGGCGAGCTCCTGCTCGCCGGCGAGGATCGTGATCGTCCCCTCGAAGGGATACCCCGCCCGCGGAAGCAAGCACGCCAGCGCCGCGCGCAACGCGGGCTCCCCCTGCCCGGGACCGCCTGGGTCCGCGACCGCCTCCCATCTGCCCGGGGTGGCGTCGCCATGGAGCACCTCCACCGCAACGCAGACGCGGCCGCCCTCCACGCGCTCGCTCCACCGTTCGGCGACGTCGTCCCAGACGGTCTGCAGAAGGGCGGGCCAGTCGGGGACAGAGCGCACGAAGACCTCCTCGAACGTCAATCCTACAGGTAGACGGGCACGCAGCCGACTCAGCTTGATACAATCAAGTACATGTCCAACTTGGTCTGCGCCCTCGCGAACAGCCGCACGGCGGCCTGGTGCTCGCCAAGCCACACCTCGACGGGCTCGAACCACGGCCCGAGACCGCCCGCGTGCCCCGCGGGTTCCGTATCCTCCCGACCGCGAGCCCGTGCGTCGGGAACGGCACCGTGTGGGTCCTTCGCGACGGCCGCCCCGCCGCCGCGTCGCCCGAGGAGCTCGCGGTGCCCGACGATGCCTGCGGGCGAGGCAGCTTCGAGCTCCCGTGGCTCCACGGCGCCGTGAACGGCTGGCCTGTCGACCCGGTTCCCTCCTGCATGAGGATCGCGTACGCCGCCTTCGACACGGGCGCCGCCGAGACCGCCGCGCACGCGATGGCACCCTCGCACGCCCGCTCGCTCCCGGCACCCTTCGCCACCGCGGCCTCCGCCGTGGTCAGCGCCCTGCTGATCCGTCACGGCCGCGCCCCCGACCTGCTCGACCGCGTGCTGACCGAGCTGATCGCCAACGCGGTCGGCCACCGAAGCTACGCACCTGCCTACGTTGAGCGCGCCCTCGTCGTCGAGGACTTCACCGACCTCGTCCGCGTGCGCCGCCCGGGCGCACCGCCGCGGCCGGTCGTGCAGCCCGACGGTAGCCTCCGCGGCCGCTGGTCCCGGAACCCGCGCCTGATGGCGCGCATTGGCGAGGCCGGCCTGGTCCACCAGCAGGGGCGCGGGCTGGCGATCGCGCCCCGCCTCGCGCGCGATGCCGGCTACGACATGTGCGTCCGGGTGGGCGCCGACGAGGTGATCGCGGAGCTCGTGCCCGTCCCGTCGCGGTGGGAGCTCGCGCCCGATCGCCTCCGCCAGCGCCAGCCGGAGGCCGTCCGCGCCGATCGCATCGTCGACCACCTCTGGAGCAGCATGGAGGCGAGCGTGGCGGACATCGCGACGTCGCTCGGCATGCCGTCGTCGACGGTGCGCGCGTCGATCCGGCGCCTCGTCGCCGCAGGGCGGGTCGAGCCGACCTGCGAGGCGTCGCGCTCGCCGCTCCAGAGGTACCGGTTGACACCCGCCGAGGCGGCCCGCCGGCCGTAGGCATGGATCCACGCCGCCGTTGCACGTCCTGGCTCGCCTTCTTCGAGGAGTCGCGCTGGGCCATCGCGCGCACGTTCAAGGCCGCGCGCTGCCCCGAGAGCATCGCCCCGGATCGAGGTCTACGTGCCGGGCAGGCGACGGCTGGTGAAGGCCCCGGTCGGCCTCGTCGACACGCGCCCCGAGGACCGCGGCGAGGCGGAGCTCCACCCGTGGCTCGCGTCCATCGCGCCGCTGCTCCCTTCCCCCGTCCATGGCTCCGTCCGCATCGCGTTCCTCGCCCCGGGCCGTGCGATTCGGGCTGTGGACGTGCCGGGTGGCCATCGAGACGTAGAGCGCGCAGATGGGTCAGCGGCGCTCGACCTGGAGTTCCTCCCAGCCGATGCGCTCTTGGGGTATCCGGTGCTCGTCTGCGAAGAGTCGCTCCGCGACCGACCGCACGGGCGCCGTCAACCAGGCAAGGTCCTCGGTGGACGCGCGCCCCCGCTTGCCCTTGACCGGGGCCATGGTCACCAGCCGGTCGTACCAGCGCGTCGCCGGCCGGATGGGCGGGAGCCCGAGGCGGTCCGCGAGGCGGGCAGCCTGCGCCGCGATTGCGACCCCCTTCGGGTCGAGGTCGCCGAAGTACTCCACCCGGTCGAAATCCACGCCACGGTCCCGGAGCTCGCCCAGGAAGCCGGCGGCGCCGGCGAAGAGGCTGCCCGCGCCGTAGACGACGGCACGGTATCCACCCTCACGGGCGTTCCAGCGGCAGAACGAGAACCACGTGTGGTGGTTCTCGATCACGAGCAACGCACGCGCCTCCCGATTCCCCTCCTCCCACACGAGTGGTGGTGCCACGGCGAAGCAACGCAGGACTTCAAGGTCGAGGCGCCCGCGTTCGAAGAGCCGCGTCCCGAGGAGGCGGTCGAGGCGCTTCTCGTCGCCGAAGATGTTCAGGGACCGCTCGCGCATCGGAACGAGCAGTCGCGTACGGCCACCCGCGCCCAGGAACCGCTGGATCGCGAAGAGATCCTCCGCGGACTCGCCAACGTCGGCTGACACCACCCAGGCAAGCTCGGGGGCCCACGCGACATTCCCGAGCCTCGGGCGGACGGTGCGCGGCGGAGGCGGGAATCGCACCCACCGAGGCAAGGGCGGCTGCTCGGCACGATCCCACGCCGTCCGCGCCTTCGGCCGTGAGAGAAGCCCCGCGCGCTCCGCCTCGTCGAGCAGGTTCGCGAGGAGGAGGCGCTTGTGTGCGGCCCGCATGTCGGCCGGATGGCTGTCGCTGAACGCGTGCCACACGTCGTCCAACGTGGCCGTCTGGAGCGCCACTCGGGCGCGGAGCGCCTCCACCAGGGGCTTCACTCCGTCGTCCTCGAGATCCGCACGCCTTCGACGCCCTCCTCCCTCGTCACGTGGAAATCTCCGGTGCGCCGGTCCCGGTGACCGTTCCGCAGCCGAACGATGTTGGGGATCGTCGCCAGCGCCTCGAGGTCACCCACGTGCGTGGTGTAGACGAGCTGAACCCGCATCTGCCGCGCCACCGTGCGCTGAAGCTGGAGGAGCGGGATGCTGGAGCATGTGCCAATCGGATTGTCCAGGACGAGCACGCCCCCCTCGGCGCGCCCTCGTCCCTTCCCGCGCTCTACCGCGCGGAGCTGCACCAGGGTGCAGTAGAGCAGCACGGCTGCGGTCAGCCGTTCGGCGCCGCTGAACGTCGCGAGCGCTGCAACCGGGACCCGGTCGGTGCGGAACGAGGGGTGCGGCTTGAGGATGGTGACGTCGAAGCGTCCGCCCGCGAGTTCCTTGAGGGCCCGCTGGGCAAGTCGGAGACCGCTGGGCAGGTGGGCTTCCTGCACCAGCGCGTCGACTAGGGGTTCGAGGCGGGCCCTCCGTTCTGCGGGGGTCGAGGGCACCTCGAAGCGCGCCTGCAGGTAAGGACGGCCGGCCCACCCCTGGAGGGTCTCGGGGAGCACGCTCGCGTTCCCAGCGCGCCGCAGGAGGTCGGACGCGTGCGAGGCCACCTGTTCGACCAGGACGAGCAGCGTCTGACGGTCGGCGTCGATGTCGGCGAGCGTGACTCCGAGGACCTCCTGCCTCGACGCCAGCTTCTCGCGGAGCTCGACACAGGCGCCGGCGAGCTCGGCCGTGTCCCCGCGAAGGCGCTCCTTCACCGGGCTGTGGTGCTCGGCGAAGCGGTCGTCGTTCGCGGCGCGCCGAACCGCCTCTGCACGGCGTTCGACCTCGTGCCGCGTTCGCTCTGCGCTCGCGTGCGCCTCCTTCCACCGGTCGACGAGCGAGGCCACCCGGGTCCGCACATCCGCGGCCTCCGCGGGCAGTGGCGCCGACGGCGCAGCTGGGAGCTGTCCGATCGCGGCCTCGAGGACCTGGATCTCGCTCATGCACCGTCCGTCGTCCTCAATCGACTCCTGCTTGCGACGGCCATGCACGGTCGCCCGCTCCCGTGTCTCTTCCATGACCTCGAACAGCGCGGCCGACTCCTCCCGCCAGCGGGTCTCGGCGGCGAAGGCCTCCGCGGAGGTTGACGGCGGGGGATCGTCGGTCGGGAGATCCTCGGCCTCCCGGCGTCGGGCGCCTTCGAGCAGAGCGTCCGTGGCGGCCTTCGCGGCGCTTCGGGCCTCCCCGACCGCTCCGATCGCTGCTTCGAGTTCCCGGGCTCGCCCCTCGAGCAGTTCCTCGATCTCGGGAGCGTGCCGGGCCCACGTCTCCCGGATGTCCGCTTCCTCGAGCCCGGCGGACTCGCGGTCGTAGGCCTCGCGCGCCTCCTTCAGCGCCGTGGCGGCAAGCTGGAGCTCCCAGGCGGAGCGGTCCTCCGAGACCGCCCGCTCGTAGGTGGTCCTCCGGACCCCGAAGGTCGCGCGAGCCGCCTCCACTTCCGTCTCCTGCAGCGCCGCGTCGGGCATCCGGTAGGTGACGCCCGCGCGCTCAGCGGCGAGCGCCTCGCCCTGCAGCTTCGCCCTGTTCTGTGTGGCACGCGCGGACTCCGCCTCGGCGTTGGCGGCCGCTTGAACGGTCCTCGCCTCCGCGAGCTGCGGCTCGGCCGTCAGGAGCTCGCGGGCGGCCTCTTCGAGCGCTGCCCGAAGCGCGTCGACATGACGCTCGTGGGCCTCCCGAAAGACGTCCAGGCGCGCGATCGCGCCCTGCGCCGCCTCCCGACGGTGCACCTCCTCCCTGACCTGCCGCGCGACGTCCTCGCGCCGCCTCTTCAGGTCCGACACCTCGGGTTCGAGCCGTGCGATGGCGCCCGCGGTCGACTGCTCCAAGATGCGGGCAGCTTCGGCCTCCTGCTCGAGGCGCGCGAGCTCGCCTCGGCCCCACCGGTCCAGGTACTGGGCAATCCGCCCGGATGCGTCCTCGAGCTCGAGCTGGTGGGCCCGCCGCACGGAGTCCTCGCGGCTCCGTCGCGCTCGCCGCTCCTCGACCCGGACGCGCTCCATGCCCGCGGCACCCTGGTCGTACGCACCCGCCGTCTCGGGCAGGAGGACGAGCCGCTCCGTGCCGGCCGCCTCGACGTCCAGTGAGGCGACGGAGACGGTCATCGGCTGGCGTCCGCTCCCGCGCGCACCCAGCAGCGTGCGGGCGCGCTCGAGGCTCTCGGTGTCGGGGACCAGCACGCCTGCGAATCGCGCGGGGTCTGCGCGCAGGAGCTCCTCCCGACGTGGCAGCGTCTCGTTTTCCGCTACCCAGGCCATCCCGGGATGCGCCGGGACGCCCGCTTCGCGCAGGAGTTCGACGGCGCGCTCGACCTCAGTGGGTGACGGCAGGAGCCCGGTGTGATCCAGCGCGACGATCGCGCGCGCGTCCTCGGCGCCGTCCACCGCCGACTCGAGCAGCTGCCGCTGCAGGGCGTCGGCGCGTGCGCCGAGACGCGCGACGAGGCCCGGGGCGTCGACGTTCGCCGGCTCGATCTCCTCGACCTCGACGACGCGAGGGTGCGCCTGCAGCCGATCCCGCTCGTCGCGCGCCTCCCGGACCGCTCCTTCAAGCCTCTCGGCGCGCGAGCGGACTCCGACGATCTCTCCCTCGAGCCGCGTCCGCTCGGCCGCGGCCGCCTCGATCTGCCCGGCAAGCTCTCCGTCCCGTCCAGCGAGCGCGAGCAGCGCCGCGCTGGCTGTCTCGACCTTGGCTCGCCAGCGCGATGCCGCCGCGTCCAGCTCCTCGTAGGGCATCACAATCCCGTCGCGGAGTAGGATGGCCCGCGCGGCATCCCGTTCGCCGAGGCGGCTCTCGGAGTCCTGACGGATCTGCTCCCAGCGGCCCTTGGCCTGGAGGATGGTCTCAGCCCGGACGCGCGCCGCCTCGGCACGGGCATCGGCCGCGGCAGCGCGCTCGCCCTCACGCCGGCGGAACTCGGAGAGCCGTTCACCGGCCCGATCGAGGGCACGCCACAAGACCTCGCCGGCCTCCTCCACCTCACGAAGCTGCGGCGCCCGCTCCGCCTGTAGCTGTCGGTGAGCCTGGTCCTTCGCGCGGTGCTCGGCCTCCCGGACACGTAGCTGGCCCAGCGCGCGCGCCGCCAAGGCGACCCTCTTCGCGACGCGGGACGACGCCTCGCTCGCCTGCGCCGCGGCCAACGCGGCCTCGGCCTCGTCCTTGCGGAGCGCCAGCCCGCGCCGATGGAGCCCGACGGCCCACCGATCCAGCGTGCGGCGGCGCGTCGCCTGGCGGGTCAGCTCCTCTTCGGCCGCCTTCTGCGCCTTCCCTTCGGCCTCCGCGCGGGCAAGCGCAGTCACAGCGCGCTCCCGCAGGGCGGTTGCCATCGCTCCCGCGGCCCGTGCGGCATCGACGAGCCGCCGCTCTGCATCCGTCCGCACTGCGAGGGCGTCCGCCAGGGGAGTGAGGACATTCAACGCGGCAGCGACGAAGTCCCGCTCCAACTCGTAGGCGGGACGCTTGCGGAGCTTGTCGGCGAACTCTCCCAGCCCTGCCGCGACTTCGTCGGCGTCTGCATGGTCGAGCGCCAGCTCGAGGAGGAAATCGATGAACTCCTCTGCGCTCCCGAAGCGGAAGGTCTCGTCGGCCCCGCCCTCCACCCGGTTCATCCGCACCTGGTACCGGTAGAGCTCGGGATCGATGCCAGCGCGGTCGAGCAGCTCGAGCCATTCCCGCTGGTTCTCCGTGTGGAGCACTTCGAGCTCCGGCCGCCGGCCTTGCAGGTCGTCCAGCCACCGCGTGAGCGCGCCCAGACTCCCGACGGGGGACCCGTCCAGCCCGCGCACGGGGAGGTGCTCGAGCATTGTTCGTTCATCGAGGTAGAGCGCGAACCGGACCGCCTTGAGTCGCGCCGGATTGGCCGAGCGCTGGCGACCTTCCCAGCCGAACGCCTGTCCGAACACCCGGGTCCTGCGGGGGGCTCGACCGAAGAGACCCGGCGACGCCGGTGGCTCGACGTCCCACTCGGTGAGGACGCAGGCGAGGTCGTCCTCCTTGACGTAATCCTCGAGCTTCTTCTTGCCGTCGGAGGAGATGGTCGCGAGGAACTCACGCCGGTCGGGGCGAAGTAGCGAGAAGAAGAGGCTGAGGATCGAGGACTTCCCGCCGCCGTTGCGCAGCCAGACCACAGAGTCGCCGCCCGTGCCCTCGGCGTGCCGAAGGTCGAGCGTGACGGGGTCCAGACGGGCGTCGCGGTAGCCGACGGATGCGTAGTGCACGCGGAGGAGGCGGGGCATCTGCTACTTCGCCCCCTGGCCCGCCTGGCGGACGAGCTGGAAGGCCACGTGGGCGCCGAGCTCGCGGACCTGGACCCGGTATGCGCGCAGCGCCCGCCAGGTCCCCCCGTTCGCGTCCCCTTCGCGCCGGAGGAGCCCGCGTTCGGCCAGGCGCTCGAGCGCATGCTCGACCATACCGTTGAGCGTCCCCGCGGTCCGGCGGTGGTCCGGCGTCCCCCGCGTCTCGGCGCGCTCAAGGATCGCGCGCCAGGCGTCCCGGAGCTCCGGGGTCCCGATCTCCGGATCCTGCTCCGCGCGCCTGGCCAGCTGCTCGCAGACCTCGCGAAGGTACTGCACGACCTCGTGGACGCTCACGGGAACCACGACGCCTTCGGGGTCGTCGAGCGCGGCCGCCGTCGGGTAGCACCAGGCGGCGATCGCCAACTGGATCATGCCGTGCACGACGCGGTCCTCGGCCGTGAGCGTCTGGCGGTAGTCCGCGAGCTTGAGGCCAAAGACGCTGTCGGCGGTGGCGCCGAGCACCAGCCCGTGCTCGCTCGCGTCCAGGATCTGGAGCCCCAGGCCCCTCGCGACTCCGTCGACGAGCACTCGGAAGGCGGCGTCCTCGCGATAGCGCCGCATGAGCTCCGCGTACGCGGGCATCGCCGCCGGTCGGGCACGCGGCGTGAGCGCACAGGTGATGAGGCGGCCGGCATCCTCGCCCACGGAACCCTGGCTGATCATCCGGCGGTCCCTCGCAGGTAGAGGAGGTCGTCCCCGACGTACTCCGGGTCGCAGAGGAGCAGGCCGCTCGCCTCGGCGTGGCCGGGCGGGCCGTCGGGCTCCGGATCGAACGCGCGCGCGACCCGCAGTACGAGCAGGTGGCGGCCACGCTCTGACATCCCTGCGACCCGTGCGCGGTCGAGGAGCTCGCCCAGCCGAACCTCGGCGGCGGCGGTCACCAGGAGCGCCTCGACGGCCTCGATCTCCACCGCTTCGAAATACCGACTGTCGAAGTCGAGCGTCTCGAGCTCCGGTGGGAGCGGTGGCTCCACCTCGTCCGACTGCCTGCGAGGCGCGAGCAGGCGTTCGACCAGCAGTGCGAGGTGGAAGACGCCAGGCGGGCGCGGTGCTTGGAAGGCAGCTAGGATCGCGGGGACTGCAGGCGCCAGGGTGCCGATGGAGAGCTCCAGCGCCGGACGGAGGACTTCGGCATGGAGGTCCGGCAGAGGCACGAGCATGCGGGGCCGGAACGCCTGCCGCTCCTGCTCCTCGAGCCAGGTGGTGTTCGCGACCTGGAGGCGACGGAACAGACGGAGGTGGCGATCGCGGCAGTCCTTCAGCGCCGCTCGCAGGCGCGCGAGCGCCTCACCGTCGGGTCCTTCCGTCCGGAAGAGGCGCTCCTCCACCATGCGGAGCAGGTCCGCCTCGCCTTCGAGGCGTTCGCCGAGGTGGACCCGGGCCTCCGCCTGAAGCCGCAGCACCTCATGCACCTCGACGAGCGTGATGTCCCTGCGGGCGGCGCCGAGCAGACGCGCGAGACGTTCCGCGTAGGCGATGCTGAGCTTGCGCGCCTGCTCCGCCGTCGCGACGGCGTCGGCGATGCGGCCGCGCCGGATCTGGGCGCGCAGCACGGCGTCCTCGGCGGCCTGCGCGTCCTCGAGTTCGTACTCGAGCATCCCCACGTACAGGTTGATCCCTTCCGCGCTCACGCGCAGCACCACGTCACCTTCGGGGGTCTCCTCCTCGCGGAGCAGGTGGAACGGCAGCTCGCGCCAGCGCACCAGGTCGCCCTCGACGCTCGCGTACGGCTCGGCGAACGCCCGGCGGCGCTCGGGCTCGTTGAGCAGCGCGTCGATGACTCCGTCCGCGAGCTCGGCGATGCGGGCCTTGTCGGCGGTCGGCTCCACCGCACGAATCATGGAGGTGAGGGCTTCGCGGACCTCGGCGCGCGTGGCACCCGCGCCGAGGCCCATGCGGTCGATCGTGGCGTCGAGAGCCCGCAGCGCGAGCGCACGCAGGTCGTGCGCCTCCAGGCCTCGCTGCGTCTTCGAAGCCTCGAGCCGGTGGAACGGCCGCGTCCGCACGAGCGTGCGCAGGCGACGCGTGAGCGCGTCCTGCCAGGACTCGGGGGCGACGTGCTCGGCGTGGTCGGGGTTCACGGGACCGGCATGCTACCGCGGGGGCGGGGCGCCCGTGAGGAAGCCTCCTCCCCTTCCCCACGGCTTACCGGCGAGGCCGCCCTCGCCTACGACGACGGCATGGTCCTCTGGCGCGCCGCGCTGACCGCCCATGCCGTCCTGTCCGAGGACGAGGCGGTCGCCGCGCTCCCGGTCGACCCGGATTCCGCGCGCACCTGGCTGCGCGGGCACGTCCGGCCGCGGACGGTCCTTGCCGGCGTCCCCCTGTACGCGTGGGGGGATGTCCTGGACGGACTCTCCGGCACGGGGCCCCGCGCGAGCCCCGAGGACGAGCCCGCGGACGAGCCCGTGGTGGGCGCCGACGCGGCCGCCACCGTGCTGCACGTCTCCCGCTCCGCGGTGGACCGCCGCATCCGCCGCCTTCCCGCGGAGGCGCGCCCGGTCTCGGTCGGGTCGGGCCGGAACGGCCGCTGGTGGTGGCCGAGCCGCGCCGCCTTGATCGCGTGGTGGTCCGCCCCGATCCCCAGCGAGCCCGTGGTGGGGCGCCGCAAGAACCCCGATCGCTTTCCGGGCGCGGCGGTCGACGTGCGCGCGGCGCTCCGGGACGCGCTCGCCAGAAAGGGGGGTTGACCCGTTACCCGCTCCTTACACGCCCCCCCGCCGAAACCAGCCGAAACGGGCCCACACGGGACGAACCTCCCCTCCCCCACGATCACGCTCCCATCGGCCAGATCGCGATCCACCCCCTCGCGCGCCCGGAAATCGAGAAGTTCGGGGAGTGACGCGGATCGACGCACCCCCGAGGGGCGAGCGCCGGCACGCCGACTCCCTTCCCGGGCGAGACGGCAGCGCAGCGTGACGCAGACCGTCACAGGCCTTCCGGCCGAATCCGCGACACACTCCCCACGCGCGGTCCGGCCGAGTGGCTGCTACCTTGCCGCGCGACCGGGAGGCCGACGTGAGCATCGTACTCTGGGCCCTCGCCGCGGGGTGCGCCCCGCGACAGGCCGACACGAAGACGGACGGGAGCACCGAAGCGGACGCGCCCGCGTTCGAGGCGCCCTGGGAGGGCCTCGAGCCCACCGACGAGGTGACCGCCGCCTTCGAGGCGGAGGTCGGCGACCCCCTCGCCGGGCCCGGCTGGTTCCACACCGGATCCGACGCTCGCTGGGGAGCCGAAGGCGCCTGGGCCCGGCGGGAGCGCCCCACCGGCGCGTCCGAGGACGTCCTCGCCGTGTCGATCGGCGGGCGGACGGCCGACGGGGAGGTGCTCGTCCTCCAGCTGGTCGCGGCGGTGTCGGCCTGGCGCGAGGGGGCCGTCGCGCTGGACGGCGACGCGGCCACCGGGGTCCTCGCCCGGGTGGAGGACGCCGGGGTGGTCCCGCTCGCGTACCTCGTGGGCGGGGAGATCGAGGTCGACGCCGACGGCGCCGACGACGGCGACACCGTCCGCGGCGAGCTCTCGGACGTGGCGCTCGCGGAGGTGACGCCATGACGGGCCTCCTCCTCCTCCTCGGCGCGGCGCCCTGGCAGCCCCCGGCGGACGTCCCCCGCTGCGGCCACGGGCTCGAGGCCTCGGCGTGGCTCCGCGAGCGCACGCTGCGCCCGCCGGCGCCGCCTCCGAGCAGCTCCCGCGGCCTCCCCAGCGGCTTCTCCGTCGAGCGCCGGGGCGACCTCGTGGTGATGCGCGACATGGTGGGCGACGCGTTCGGCCGGGACGGGCTCGGGTACGAGGGGATGTACGAGGCGCTCGTGTACTTCTACGAGCTGTTCCCCGACGAGTTCGACTTCGTCACGGTGATCACGAACCAGGACTCCACCTACGGGATGGGCGCGTTCGCGTTCTACAGCCCGCTCGCCAACGACGTGCGCGGCATCGGCGACCGCATCTACGACTCGGGGATGACGGCCCAGGGCCTGCTCTTCATGAACGCGTGGCAGTACTGGTCCGGCCAGAGCGACACGTTCACGTCCGCCGTGTTCGGGCAGGAGCTCGGCCACCGCTGGGGCTCCTACGTCCGGTACGACCTCGGCGACGGCGAGCGCGACGACATCCTCGGGCGCGACGACGGGCACTGGTCGTACTGGCTCGAGACGTCCAACTCCCCGATGGAGGGCAACGCCTGGACGGACAACGGCGACGGCACGTTCACGCTCGACGCCGGCGAGGAGGTCGCCTACTCGGACCTCGACCTCTACCTCATGGGGCTCGTCGGGCCCGAAGACGTCGCGCCGTTCTACCTGATCGCCGATCCCTCGGGCCTCGCGCGCAACGCGTCGTCCTCGCCCGAGTACTACGCGTCCGGGGACGACCAGACGGCCAGCGGGTCCCGGGTGGACATCACCATCGACGACGTGATCCGCGCCGAGGGCGCGCGCGACCCGGCGGCCGGCGAGGCGCAGACGGCCTTCCGCATGGCCGTGGTGCTCGTGCTCGCGGACGACGAGCAGCCCGACGAGGAGGCCCTCTCGGGCGCCGACGAGGCGCGCGCTCGCTTCGTGGAGGTGTGGGAGGAGGACACGCTCGGCCTCGCCACGCTGGACACGAGCCTCGGCGACACCGTCGTCGAGCCGCTCGCGCCCGAGGGGTTCGTCGCCCCGCTCTTGGTGCCGAAGGCGGCCTGGTAGGGCGGCGGGCCTCCCCTCGGCGGACGGGATCGGTCAGGCCTCCGAGAAGTACGCGATCGCCCGCTCGCCGACGCCCTGGGTGCTCCGCCAGCCGAGGACGGCGAGCACCGGCACGCCGAGCCACGCCGTCGCGCGCACGTACCAGGGGGCCCCGGCGCCCGAGGTCGCGATCGCCCGCCCCATCATCACGTGGCTCGTCGTCGTCGCAACCGCGCGCGCGAGGCCCACGGCGATCAGCTTCTCGACGAGCTTGCGGACGGTGATGCGCACGCCCATCGCGAGCGCCATCGACTGCAGATCGTCGTAGTTGGAGAGGCGCACGAGCCAGAAGGAGACCATCCGCAGCTTGGCCGCCGGCAGGTTCACCCGGTAGGCCGCCGCCACGGCGTAGCAGAGCTCGACCTCGTTCGCGATCTGCCACAGGGCGCCGCCGAGCACCGCGAGGGCGAAGCTGACCCACGGGCCGAGCAGGGGCAGGGTGAGCGGCGCCGCGGCGCCGCCGCCGATCGCCGCCGACTTCAGCGCGTAGTCGTCGACGAGGTCCCGGGCGAGCGCGTCGGCGAGGGCGCGGCCGCCGAGCCCGGTCCGCGCGGCGATCTCGGCGCGGCGGGCCTCGACCCGCGCGACGATGCGGCCCTCGTGCTCCCGGACCCCGTCGATCACCCGGAGCAGCGGGAAGTCGCGCTCGTCGCTCCGCACGGCGGGGTCGGCGACGCTCTCCATGTGTCCTCCAACGGCGTGAGCCCGGGGTGGGCGTGGGCGACCTCGGCGACGAACGCGTCCCAGGCGCGCTCGCCGGGGGCCACCAGCTCGTCGGCCGCCCAGCGACGCGCGCGCGGCGCGGCGTCGGCGGCGATCAGCCAGTCTTCCTGCATGCCGACGCGTCCCCCCCGGAGCTGGGCGACGGCGACGGCCCCTGCGCGCAGCTTCACGTCGATCCAAGGGTCGTCGGCGAGCGCGTAGACGGCCACGTGCGCGGCCCAGCCCGCCTGGAACACGGCGCGCTTGAGCCCCGCGAAGACGAGGGGGCAGAGCGGGGTGGCGCCGCGCGCGAGCACGGCGCCGCGCGCGTCGTCGCCCCACTCGATCGACGCGTCGGAGGCGAGGTGGACGGCGCCGTCCCCTCCCGCGAAGAGCGCCCAGCCCTGGCGGGTGTAGGTCTCGCGCGGGTCGAGCGCCCGCGCCGCGTCGAGCAGGCGCCGCTTCCCCTGGTTGCGCGCGTAGGCCTCGCCCCAGACCACGACGTCCGTCTCCGCGAGGCCCGCGTCGGCGAGCACCGCGCGGTAGCTCGGCGGGATCGCCCACGCGCCCCCCCTCGGGCGGGAGGCGAGCGCGAGGTCCCCGACCATCAGCCCGATCCCCGCGCGCTCCCCCCGCGCGCGCGCCGCCCGCGCCGCGTCGACCGCGATCGCGAAGCAGCGGCGGGTCGTGTCGGTGGTGAGCGCGCACGCGGCGCCGGCGTCCGGCGTCGGCACCGGCTCCCCGACGCCGGCCCGCGCCGCGAGCGTGAAGTGCCCGCCTTCGAACATCGTCCCCGCGGGGGTGCCGGCCATCGGTTGCTACCCTACCCCGGGGCGGGTATGCTCGTCCACGTCACGCAGGAGCCCCGCCGCATGGCAAAGCGCCCGATCCCCCGCCACGATGCCGAGCTGGAGGCGCTCTCCCGCATCGAGGGCCAGGTCCGCGGCATCAAGGGCATGGTGACCGAGGGCCGCTACTGCGTGGACATCCTCACGCAGACGCGCGCGGTCCACGCGGCCCTGCGCCGGGTGGAGCGCAACATCCTGCAGGCCTACCTCCAGACCTGCGTGCAGGACACCTTCTGCGGCGGAAGCGCCGAGGAGCGCGAGGAGAAGGTGCGCGAGGTCCTCACGCTGTTCGACTGGGAGACCACGAAGGGCACGCGCTAGCGCGCCGCGACCACCGGAGCCGTCCGAATGAACCTCAGCCGCTTCCTCGTCCCCTTCGCGCTCGGCGTGGCCGCCGGCGTGCTCGTCCACAAGAACTGGCCGAAGATCAAGGAGATCGGCACCCCCCTGCTCAAGGGCGCCGTGCGCCAGGGCAGCAACATCGCGCAGAAGACGCGCGAGATGTACTGGGAGAAGAGCGAGAAGTTCACCGACCTCATCGCCGAGATCCGCGAGGAGGAGGAGGCGAGGGCGAAGGGCGAGCCCCCGCCGTCCGGGCCCCCCACCGAGCCGAGCCCCGCGTGACACCCGCGCTCCTCCTGCTCCTCGCGTGCGGCGGGGGCAATCCCGCGCGCGAGGCCATCGACGGCGCCACGAGCGACCCGATGGACCCGAACAGCCCGTCCGGCGCCGGCGTCCCCGCCGGGAAGCACTTCTGCCCCATGCACCCCGAGGTCGTGCAGGACGCGCCGGGGAAGTGCCCGACGTGCGCCATGGACCTCGTCCGGAAGGGGAGCTGAGTGCCTCGGGTCACGTTCCGGCCCTCCGGCGCCACGCTGGACGTGGACGAAGGCACGTCCGTCCTGCAGGCCGCCGTCGCCGCGCACGAGACCGACGTGCTCTGCTGCGGCATGGCCCCGCCCTGCGGGCTCTGCAAGGTGGCCGTGCTGGAGGGCGAGGACGGGCTCACGCCGCGCGACGCCGTCGAGGAGACGGAGCGCGCGCGTCGCAAGCTCCTCCCGTTCGAGCGGCTCGGGTGCCTCGCGCACGTGACCGGCGACGTCGAGGTGGAGGTCGAACGATGAGCTGGAAGTGGGCCCTCGGCATCACCGCCGGGCTGTTCGGCGCGGGCGTGGCCGTCGGGTACGTCGCGCACAAGCGCGGCGTCCCGCAGGACGAGATCGGCCGATGGCTGATCAAGGGCGCCGCGCGACGCGCCCTCCGCCTCTACGACGGCGTCCGCGACGCGCTCCCGGACGACGCGCCCGTCCCGCTCGCCCGCGCGATCGAGGAGACGCCGCCGCGTCCGGAGGGCCCGTGAGCGCCGTGGCGACGACCGAGGCCGGCACGTGGCCCCGCGAGATCCTCGTGCTCAAGCGCGCGTCCGGGTACCTGCGCCTCCACCTGCCGCCGCTGCTGTACGTGCCCGCGCTCGCGACGAAGCTGGAGCGGGCCCTGATCGCCCTGCGGGGAGTCCGGCGCGTCGTGGTCGACCGCGCGCGCGCCCGGCTCTCCGTGTACTACGACCCCTGGCTCACCGACGACCGCGCGGCGCTGCTCGAGATCGACCGGCAGGCCACGCCGCAGCTCGCCCGGATGGAGCCCGAGACCTTCACCGCCGCGCTGGTCGAGCAGCGGAAGGCCCGTCGCGAGCGCATCGTCCACCGGCTCGCCCAGGCCGCGTACCTCGGCGCGCTCGTCTGGGCGCACGCATGGGCGCTCGGCCACTGGATCGCGGACCCGCTCCGCCACTGGTGGGCGTGGCTCCTCGTCGGCTTCGGGATCTGGACCCACCGACGACAGATCGCGGCCATCCCGCAGGTGTGAGGACGCCCCATGTTCATCGTCGAGCACGCCCTCTCCACCCGCGTCCGCGTGCACGTCCCGCGGCTGAAGGGCTCCGCGGACGCATGCCGCGGGCTGGTCGAGGCCCTCGCCGGCGAGCCCGGCGTGCTCGCCGCCTCCGCGCAGGAGGCGACGGGCTCGCTGGTGGTGCGCTTCGACCCCCTCGTCCGCCCGCTCGCCGCGCTGCTCGACCGCCTCGCGGGCGTCATCGGCGACCTCTCCGGGCTCGTGACGCGGTCCCGGCGGCGCGAGGAGCGGCCCGAGGCCCCGCCGTCGCTCGACGAGCGCATCCCCGGCAAGGCGACGTTCCCCGTCGAGGGGATGACGTGCGCGTCGTGCGCGCAGCGCGTCGAGAAGGTGCTCGGCCGCACGCCGGGCGTGCGCTCGGCGACGGTCAACCTCGCGACCGCCAGGGCGACGGTCGAGGGCGAGGCCACCTGGGGCGCGCTGCTCGCCGCGGTGGGGAAGGCCGGCTACAAGCTCGTCCCCGTCGCGACGGCCCAGCGTCCGGACGACGTCCGCGCCCGCGAGCAGGCGCACCTCGAGGCGCTCCGCCGCAGGCTGATCGGCGCGGCCGTGCTCACCGTGCCGGTGCTCGGCATCGCGATGCTCGACCTGATGTTCCCCGGCGCCGGGGTCGTGCAGCTGGTGCTCACGACGCCCGTGGTGTTCTGGGCCGGGCGCGAGTTCTTCGTCGTCGCGTGGAAGCTCGCGCGGGGCGGGACGGCGAACATGGACACGCTGATCGCCATCGGCACCGGCGCGGCGTACGCCTACAGCGTCTACTCGCTCGTGACCGGCGGGATGATGGTCTACTTCGAGGTCGCGGGGACGATCGTCTCGCTCATCCTCCTCGGGAAGTACCTCGAGGACCGCGCCAAGACTCAGGCGAACGACGCCATCCGCAAGCTCGGCGGCCTGCGGCCGCGGACCGCGCGCGTGCTGCGCGGCGGCGAGGAGATCGAGCTCCCGATCGAGGAGGTCCTCGTCGGCGACAGGCTCGTGGTGCGCCCCGGCGAGCGCGTGCCGGTCGACGGGCGCGTCGTCGACGGGCACTCCGCCGTCGACGAGTCGATGATCACGGGCGAGAGCCTCGCCGTCGTGCGCGGCCCGGGCGACCCGCTCATCGGCGCGACCGTCAACCGCAACGGCCGCCTCGTCATGGAGGCCACGCGCGTGGGCGAGGACACCGCGCTCGCGCACATCATCCGCATGGTCGAGGACGCGCAGGGAAGCAAGGCGCCGATCCAGCGCATGGCGGACGAGGTCAGCGCGCGCTTCGTGCCCGGCGTGCTCGCCGTCGCGGGCGTCACCGCGGTGGGCTGGGCGCTCGCCGGCGCCGGCGTCGCGGGCACGCTGCTGCCGACCGTCGCCGTCCTCGTGATCGCGTGCCCGTGCGCGCTCGGCCTCGCGACGCCGACCGCCATCATGGTCGGCACCGGCAAGGCCGCCGAGCACGGCATCCTCGTGCGGAACGCCGAGGCGCTGGAGCGCGCGCAGGACATCGACGTGCTCGTGTTCGACAAGACGGGCACGCTCACGAAGGGCGAGCCCGCGGTCACCGACGTCGAGGTGCTCGTCCCCGGCCGCGCGAAGGACGAGGTGCTCGCGCTGATCGCCGCCGCGGAGCACTACTCCGAGCACCCGCTCGGCGAGGCGATCGTCGCGCACGCGCGGGGGCTTGGCCTGCGCGTTCCCGAGGCCCACGACTTCGAGTCGGTCACGGGGCAGGGCGTGGTCGCGAAGGTCCACCACGCCCACGAGGTCCACCACCGGCTCGTGGTCGGCAACCGGCGGCTGATGGAGGCGCACGGCGTCGACGTGTCCGCCTTCGAGCTCGCCGCCCGCGTCATCGAGGGCGCGGGCCGCACCGCCGTGCTCGCCGCCGCGGACGGCGCGCCGCTCGCGGTCGTGGGCGTGGCCGACACGCTCAAGGACACGTCCGCCGGCGCGGTCCGGCGCCTGCACCAGATGGGCGTGCGGCTCGTCATGGCGACGGGCGACAACCCGCGCACCGGCGAGGCGATCGCGCGCGCGGTCGGCATCGACCACGTGCTCGCCGAGGCGTCCCCCGCCGAGAAGGTCGCGCTGATCAAGAAGCTGCAGGCCGAGGGCGCGGTCGTCGGCATGGTCGGCGACGGCATCAACGACGCGCCCGCGCTCGCCGCGGCGGACGTCTCGTTCGCGATCGGCACCGGCACGGACATCGCGATGGAGGCCGCGTCGCTGACCCTCCTCCGGGGCGACATCGCGAAGGTCGCGACCGCCATCGAGCTCTCCGCGGCGACCATCCGGATCATCCGGCAGAACCTGTTCTGGGCGTTCGCCTACAACACGGTCGGCATCCCGGTCGCCGCGCTGGGGCTGCTCTCGCCGATGATCGCGTCGGGGGCGATGGCGCTCTCGTCCGTGTCGGTGGTCACGAACGCGCTGCGCCTGCGCGGGTTCGAGCCCGGGGCCGAGCCCGGGGCCGAGCCCGTCGCGCCGGGCCCCACCCCGGTGCCGGTGGCGGGCTGATGTCGCAGCACCGGACGCGCCGCGTCGCGCGCGACACCTTCTTCGTCGCGTCCGCGCTCTCGCTCGCGGGCGCGGGGGTCGCGGGCCTCGCCTTCCAGCACGTGCCGATGGACATGGTGCTCCTGCAGCTGGTGTTCTACGGAGCCTGGAGCTGCCTGCTCGGCGCGCGCGTCGGCGGGTACGTCGGCGCCGCGATGGAGGAGGAGGCCTGCGGCGAGCTCGACATGGGCGTCACCTCGTCGATGGGCTCCATCCTCGGCACGCTGTCGGCCGGGCTCGTCGGCACGGCGGTGCCGGGGCTCGCGCTGCAGATCGACTGGCGGCTGATCTTCGGGCTCTGCGCCGGCGTGGCGCTCGTCCACGCCGTCCTCGGGAAGGTGCTGCCGCTCTCGTTCGTGCGTGCGCCTCACCTCGACGCGCGCGGGGCCGTCGTCGGCGAGCCGCCCGAGCGCCAGCCGCTCCGCATGCGCGATCGCCTCGGCGTGCTGCTCACCGTCGCGTTCGGTCTCCTGCTCGCGCTGACGCTGATCATGGCGCTCCTGATGGGCCGCGACCTCGGCCACCCCGTGATGATGGCGCCGATGATGTACGGCATGTACGGCACCATGCTGGGCGGGCTCCTCGGCGGCTGGATCGCCGGGCTGCTCGACGAGCACCGCGGCCACCCCGACCACGACAACCCCGTGATGGTCGCCGCGATGGCGCTCATGGCCGGGATGATGGGCGGCATGCCGTCGGGGATGATCGGCGGGATGATGGCGGTCATGGGGTGGAACGCCGTCGGCGTGACCGTCGCGGCGGGCGTGTCGCTGCCGATCGTGTGCTGGGCCGTCGTCGTGCGGGGTCGCTACCGCCTCGTCCGCGCGCGGGTCGGCGAGGCGCCGCGCCCGCCGATGCCCGCGTCCGTCCCGATCGCCCGCGAGGGCCTGCCCGCGGAGAGCCTGGGCGAGGCGATCCTGCGCGTGCGCGGCATGACCTGCGACGCGTGTGTCGGGAAGGTCCGCCGCAAGGTCGGCGAGCTCGCCGGCGTGCAGGAGGTGGACGTGGACCTCGCGACCGGGCGCGTGCGGGTGCGCTGGGGCGAGGGCTTCGGCGGGCTGGAGGGGGTGCGCGAGCGCGTCGCCCGGCTCGGGTACGAGATCGAGCCGGGGTGAACGGGCGCGTCGCGATCCCGAGGCTCCACCCCGTCGACACGCTCGTGCGAGAGGCGGGCTTCGACGACGCGGCGGAGCTCGCCCGCGAGCGCACCGTCTACGGCACCCTCGCGTACTACGCGGGCACGCGCGCGCGCTGAAGGGGAGGTCACCCCGTGACCGCGGAGGTCACGCCCGCGCGCCCGCGGACGAGCGATTGTCCCGGTTTCACCGTGGTCCACCCGCTCGCGACCGGTGGCACGGCCGTTGCTGGGGTCCGACACGTGCCGCAGGTGAAGCTCGGATGAGGTGTCGCCCGTGACCTTCGTGGCCCTGCCCCTGTTCGTGCGGATGGCGCTCGCCGCGCCGCTGTCGCTCGAGGACGCCGTCCGCGAGGCCCTCGCCGCGGGCCCCGCCGCCGCCGTGATCGACGCCGAGGCACGGGCCGCGCGGGCGGAGGCGCGCGCCGGCGCGGCCCTCGAGAACCCCTCGCTCGTCGTCGAGCGGGCGCTGGGCGAGTCCTCGCTCCTCGTCGAGGTGCCGATCGACCCGTCGGGTCTCCCCCGCGTGGCCGCCGCGGGACGGGCACGGGAGGCCGTCGCCGTCCGTCGCGACGCGGCGCGCGCCG
>JBMOQZ010000134.1:0-2454 GCA_049322475.1 Myxococcota bacterium
ACGACGGCGTCGACGCCGACTGCGACGGCGCGGAGGCCTGCTATACCGACGGCGACGGCGACGGCTTCGGGATCTCCAGCCTCACCACCTCCGCCGACCTCGACTGCGCCGATCCCGGCGAGGCCGACGACACCGACGACTGCGACGACGCGGTCGCGACGACGTACCCCGGCGCGGCCGAGACCCCCGACGACGGCGTCGACGCCGACTGCGACGGCGCGGAGGCCTGCTTCACCGACGGCGACGGCGACGGCTTCGGGATCTCCAGCCTCACCACCTCCGCCGACCTCGACTGCGCCGATCCCGGCGAGGCCGACGACCCCGACGACTGCGACGACGCGGTCGCGACGACGTACCCGGGCGCGCCGGATCCGACGGACGGCACGCTGGGCGACGAGGACTGCGACGGGTACGTCGACGAGGACGGCGTGACCGAGGGCACGATCGTCGTGTCGGAGTACTTCGTGGCCGGCGACGCCGCTGCCGACTGGTGGGAGGTGACCGCGCCGGGATCCGCCGACGTCGCGCTCGACGGGTGGACCCTCACCGTCTGCGTCGAGGGGGACGCGACCATCGTCCCCGGCACCTACGGCGACGGCGACTGCGACGTGCTCGACACGGTGACGCTCCCCGCCGCGACCGTGCCCGCGGGGGGAGCCCTCGTGCTCTGCGCCGACGCGGCCGCGTTCGCCGCGCCCGCCGACTGCGACGTGGACTTCGCGTACGGGGCCACCGTCCCGAGCGGCGGCGCGGCCCCCGCGAACGGCCTCGTACGGCTCGACCTGCCCGGCGTCGCGGTCGGCGCGGGCGTGGACGTGCTCGTGGACGAGGTCCTCTGGTGGACCACGGGCGCGGGCGACGACTGGCCGACCTCGGCGACGGTCGCCGTCCAGCTCGACGCCGCCGACCTCGCCGGGGTCGATCCCGCGCTGGTGAACGACGACTACTCGTCGACCGGCGCCGAGAACGACCTGTGGTGTGTGCCGGACACCGCCCTGCTCACGACGTGGGACCCGAGCGCGGGGGCCTTCGGCTCACCCGGCGCCGCCAACGTCTCGTGTCCTTGATCCCGGGGGTCGCGATGCTCCGCTCCCCGTTCGCCCGCTTGCGTGAGCCAGGTGCGCCGCGGAGAGCGTGATGGCTCCGCCCCGCGGCCGATCGCGAGCGGGCCTTCCCGGGGCGAGTGAAATACGCACCGGCGATGCGCGGCCTCTTCCGCCCGATCGACGACGACGAGACCCTCGCGACCCTCGACCGCCTGTGGGCGCTGGACCGGGGGCTCGAGGCCGTGTCGCGGGTGATGCACGCCCGGATCGGCGTGACCGGCCCCCAGCGGTTCGTGTTGCGCATGATCGGGCGCGACCCGGGCCTCACCGCGGGGACGCTCGCCCGCCGGCTGCACGACCACCCGAGCACGCTCACGGCGGCGCTCAAGCGGCTCGTCGAGCAGCGGCTCGTCGCCCGCCGCGAGGACCCCGAGGACCACCGGCGGGTGCGGCTCCACCTCACCGCCGCGGGCAAGCGCCTGGACGAGATCCGCGAAGGGACGGTCGAGGCCGCCGTCCGCGGCGCGCTCGCCGGCATGTCGGCCGAAGAGGCGGAGGCTCTGCGGGCCGGGCTCGCCGCGCTCGCGGAGGCGCTCGAGCGGACGGCCGGGAGGGAGTGACCGCGCTCAGCGTGACCCCACGAGCGCGCGTACCTCCGCGAGGAGCTCGTCGGGGGTGAAGGGCTTCGGGAGGAAGCGCCGGCCTGCCCGGAGGCGGGGCGGCTCGAGCTCGCCCGAGAGGAAGAGCACCCGCTGGTCCTGACCGGGGTCGCTCAGCGCGTCGGCGAGCTCGGGGCCGGTCATCTGCGGCATGCGGACGTCGAGCACGAGCAGGTCGAACGGGCCCGCCTGCAGGAACGCGGCGAAGGCGTCGCGCGGGAGGCCGGCCTCGACCACGCGGACGCCGGCCCCTTCGAGGAGCCGGACGACGCTCTTCCGGACGTGTGGGTCGTCGTCGACGACGAGCGCGCGAGGACGCCGGGGCACCTTCATGCCACCCTCTCGGACGGGAGGGCCCGACGGAGCTCCACGAGGCGGCCGATCAACACGCGGACGCCGGCCGGGTCGGCCACGCGCGCGGTGGCCCCGAGCGGGCGATCGCCCACGCCGACCGCGAGCGAGCCCTCGGGGAGCGCGGCGAACAGGTCGTCGTCGGTGTGATCGTCGCCGAACGCGAGGAGGGTGGCGTCCGGCGCGTGGGCGAGCGCCCGCTGGACGGCGAGCGCCTTCGTCGCCCCCTGCGGCCGCACCTCGATCACCTTGCTGCCGGCGAGCACCTCGACCGGCGCGTTCGCCAACAGCGCGCGCAGGTGGTGCCGCAGCTCCCGCGCCGCCGCGGCGCCGTGCTCGACGTCCGCGCGCCGGTAGTGCCACGCGAGGCCGAGCGTCTTCTCCTCGACGAACGCGCC
>JBMOQZ010000135.1:0-22007 GCA_049322475.1 Myxococcota bacterium
GACCTCGAGCTCGACCTCGAGCACGACCACGAGCACGACCTCGAGCACGACCTCGAGCACGACCTCGAGCTCGTCCGGGGCCCGGCTCCGGGGGCGGGCTGCGGGATCTAGATGCAAGTGTCGTCGGTGGACCCGTCGCAATCGTCGTCCTGGCCGTCGCAGTACTCGGTGGCGCCGGGGTAGGTGTCCGCGTCGTAGTCGTCGCAGTCGTCGTTGTTGGTGACGTCCCAGCTCCCCCACCCCCCGCCGGGGCACGCGCAGATCTCCCAGTCCTGGCCGTACCCGTCGTCGTCCATGTCGCGGTACCAGCCGCCCACGCAGTCCGCGGTGTAGGAGGGGTCGGTGTCGCCGTCGCAGTCGTTGTCGTAGCCGTCGCAGTACTCGGTGGCGCCGGGGCTGATCGACGAGGTCGAGTCGTCGCAGTCCGAGGTGTTGGTGACGTACCCGGAGCTCGCCGAGCACAGGCACGCCGTCGAGCTGCCGCCGTAGCCGTCGCCGTCGCCGTCGTGGTAATAGGTCGAGCAGCCGCTCGAGCCCGCGCCGTCCACGCTGCCGTCGCAGTTGTTGTCGGAGCCGTCGCAGACCTCGGTGGCGCCGGGGCTGATGGACGCGTAGCCGTCGTGGCAGTCGGACGCGTTGGTGACGGTGTAGCCGGACCCCGGCGAGCACAGGCACGCGGACGCCGACGAGCCGTAGCCGTCGCCGTCGCCGTCGTAGTAGTACGTGCCGCACCCGGACGAGCCGGCGGGGTCGGTGCTGCCGTCGCAGTTGTTGTCGACGCCGTCGCAGGACTCCGTCGCGCCGCCGTACGCGGAGGCGTTGCCGTCGTCGCAGTCCGAGGCGTTGGTGGCGGTGTAGGGGCTCGACCCCGCGCAGAGGCAGGCGCTGCTGGAGGTGCCGTAGCCGTCGCCGTCGCCGTCGTAGTACCAGGTGCCGCAGCCGCTGGACCCGGCCTCGTCGGTGGTGCCGTCGCAGTCCTCGTCGCCGCCGCCGCACGTCTCGGAGCCCGCGGGGCTGGCCGCCGCGCTGGCATCGTCGCAGTCGCTGGCGTTGGACACGTAGCGGCTCGGCGCGGAGCACGCGCGCGTGGTGGTGCCGGAGGTGCCGTAGCCGTCGCCGTCGCCGTCGTAGTACCAGGTGGTCGCGTCGGTGGCGTCGTCGTCGGCGGTGCCGTCGCAGTCGTCGTCGACGCCGTCGCAGGTCTCGGTCGCGCCGGGGTACGCGCTGGCGTCGCCGTCGTTGCACTCCTCGCAGGCCGCCCAGCCGTCGCCGTCGGCGTCGGTGCGGCCCACCGAGCCGTCGCAGTTGTAGTCGACCGTGCCGGAGCAGGACTCGGTGGCGCCGGGGTTGTAGGCGGCGCTGGTGTCGTCGCAGTCGCCACCGGCGGACACGTAGCCGGAGGGCTGGGTGCACGCGTTCAGGGACGCGGCGGAGTCGCCGTACCCGTCGGCGTCGGCGTCGCGGTACCAGGTGGTCGCGCCGGTCGCGTCCTGGTCGGCCGTGCCGTCGCAGTCGTTGTCCACGCCGTCGCACACCTCGGCGTTGCCGGTCCACGCCAGCGGCTCGCCGTCGTCGCAGTCGTCGGCGGTGGTCGCCCGGTACGCGCCGGTGGCGACGCAGTAGCAGGCGTCGTCGGACGTGCCGTGGCCGTCGCCGTCGGCGTCGTAGTACCAGACGGCGCAGCCGTCGGCGCCCTTCTCGTCGACCTCGCCGTCGCAGTCCTCGTCGCCGGGGCCGCTGCAGCGCTCGAGCCCGCCGGGGTTGACGGTGGAGTCGGCGTCGTTGCAGTCGGTGCCGTCGGCGACGAGCCCGAGCGGGCGCTCGCACGCGGTCTGCACGGAGGCGGGATCGCCGTAGCCGTCGACGTCGGCGTCGGTGTACCAGGCGGTGGCGTCGGCGGCGTCGGCCTCGTCGATCGCGCCGTCGCAGTCGTCGTCGATCTCGTCGCAGAGCTCGGTGGCGCCGGGGTAGGCCGCGGCGCTCGCGTCGTTGCACTCGAGGCAGGCGATCCAGCCGTCGCCGTCGCGGTCGTCCTCGCCGGTGGAGCCGTCGCAGTTGTAGTCGTTCGGATCGGCGCAGTCGGTCTCGGGAGCGCCGGGGTGGAAGGCGGCGTCGGCGTCGTCGCAGTCGCCGCCGTAGGCCGCGTAGCCCTGGGGCGAGGCGCAGCTCGTCACCATGCCGTCGTCGCGCCCGAAGCCGTCGGCGTCGCCGTCGGGGTACCAGCTGTAGCCGTCGACGGCGTCGTCGTCGGTGGCGCCGTTGCAGTCGTTGTCGAGGCCGTCGCAGACCTCGGGGGCGTTCGGGTTGACGTTGGCGCGGGCGTCGTCGCAGTCGAGCCCGCCGTCGGCCTCGGCCACGAAGCCGTCGCCGTCGACGTCGGCGCCCACGGCGGCGGTGTCCTCGCGCGTGGGGCGGTCGCGGTCCGGGTAGGCGAGCCGCTCGGCCAGCTCGTCGGGCCCCACCCAGGGGCAGCCCGCGAGCAGGAGGAGGGCGAAGAAGAGGCGCCGCACGGGCGCATCATACTCCGGCGCGCGGACCCCACCGGGGCGCGCGCGCCCGGGCGACGCGGTCGCCCCGCGACGGGAATTCCGCGGGTTACCGGCGGGCACGCCGCTTGCTCCCCACGGGGGCATGCTCCTCCTCGCCGCCTGCGCCTCCGAGAACGGCCTCTCCACCTCCCGCGACCACGCCGGCGGCGAGGTCCCCCGCGACGACCGCCCCGAGGACACGCTCGCGCCCGATCTCGACACCGGCTCCGCCGACACCGGCGAGCCGCCCGCGCACCAGCCGGGCGGCCCCTGGGCGCGGATCGTGTCGCCGTCCCCGGGCGAGACGCGCGAGACCTGCGACGGCGTCACGATCGACGTGCAGGTCGGCGACGACGACACCCCCGTCGGCGAGCTCGCTCTGACCGTCCGCGGCGGCGGCGACGTGTTGTGGGCCGGCGCGCCCGCGGCCGACGGGAGCGTCTCCGTGCCCTGGGACCCCGGCTACGGCGAGAAGTCCATCCGCGTCGACGTCGCCGACCCGACCGGCCTCACCGCCGAGGCGACCGCGACGTTCACGCTGACGGAGCCCTCGGCGACCCCCACCTTCACGTGGGCCCGCTCGCCGATGTCGAGCCGCGTGGGAGCCACGGCGGTCGGCGCGTGTGTCGCCGACGCGCTCGCCCTCCCCACGTCCACGTCGAACGTCTGGGACACCGGCGACCACACCCCGGACAGCGCCGAGACCGGGCGCGACGCCGGCCGCACCTGGGCGAGCTGGGACCAACGTCACACGGTCGACTGTCACCTCGTCGAGCTGACCGTCGAGATCCCGTCGTGCGGCGACTACGGCGCCCTGCGGATCGCGAGCCCCTGGTTCGACGGCATGCCCATCAACGACAACATCTACGTCATGTTCGACGGCGCCGTGATCCTCACGAGCGGCACGAGCTACGACGCCGGCCGCGAGGGCCCTGCCGAGACCGACCTGTGGCTCGCCGAGGCCGTGGAGATCCCGCTGATGGACCTCGAGCCCGGGACCAACACCGTGCAGATCGTGGTCGAGGAGTACGACACCTGGGGAGGGCTCGGGTATCTGGAGCCCTCCCTCGAGTAGGCCGCGGGCTACGGCCGGCGGGCGCGGCGGAGCGAGACCAGCCCGCTGAAGGCCAGCAGCAGCGACGCCGGGATGCCCGCGTGCGAGCAGCCGGACTCCTGCGTCTCCGCTTCGGAGGCGACGGAGAGGTCCATCGCGGCGGACTCGGCGACCCCGCCCGGCCCCGCGGCCCACACCCACCCGTCGTAGTCGCCCGCGGCGAGGCCCCGCGTGGGGAAGGTCGTGCGGCCCTGCGCGCCGGGGAGGTCGAGGCACGCGTCCAGCTCGGCGCCGACGGACCGGACGCAGAAGCGGGCGGCGGAGACCTCGCCGTCGACCGCCCAGTCGACCACCCAGGGCTCGGAGGCCTCGACGTCCGGCGACTCGACCGAGGCGAGCGTGATCACCGGCGGCGGGGCCGCGCTGTCGCCGTCGGCGTCGGCGTCCGCGTCGGCGTCCGCGTCGGCGTCCGCGTCCGTGTCGGCGTCCGTGTCGGCGTCCGCGTCCGCGTCCGCGTCGGTGTCCGTGTCGGCGTCGCCCTCGGCGCTCACGCCGCAGAGGCTCACGCCGGCGATCACCACGTCGTCCATGAGCGCGTCGCGCGCGTAGCTGCCGTTGTTGGGGACGAGCATCGACTTGAACGCGAGCGGGCCGATGTCGTCGCACGGCGTCGCGTCGATGACCGAGTAGAGCTCGCCGCCGATGTCCATGTCGGCGGAGGTCGCGTCCCAGCGGACGGTGAAGTCGTAGGAGCGGTCGGGGTTCCAGTCGTACTCGGACGTCCACGAGCCGCACTCGGCGTCGCCGTAGAGCTCCGGGCCCCCCTGGAGCTTCACGCGGCCGTCGTAGCCGTCGTAGATGTCGCCCGCGAACTTCACCTGCAGGAAGTTGTCGCGGCGGCTGTCCTGGAAGTCGCCGTCGTGCTCGCTGAAGAGCTCGAGCAGGTCGTGCTGGGAGACGTCGCGCTCGTCCACGTCGGACAGGCGCATCGTGACCGTGCCCTCCACGATCGTGTCCGGCAGGTTGTAGACGATGGTGCCGCCGTCGGGGCGCCAGCCGCCCTCGACGAAGGTGCCGCCGTACACGGTGCCGTCGGCGGAGCCGTCGCTGTAGTCGTCGTAGACGTACCAGGTGCAGGGGAGCGCGGTCGAGACGAGGGCGAGGAACATGGCGGAGCCTCCGGGCGCCGAGCCAACGCAAACGGCGTGCCTGGCCAGAAACCCGCGTCGGCGCGTGTCGAGGGGCACGGGCACCCCGGCGCGCGCGCCCCGGTTTGACTTGCAGGCGCCGATCGCTACAATCGCGGCGCTTTCGGAGGCTCCTTGCGCAACCTCTTGCTCGCCACGCTGCCCCTGTTCGCGCTCCTGACCGGCTGCGGCGGCGGCAAGGACGAGCCGAAGGAGATCGTCGTCGGCGAGTTCGGCTCGCTGACCGGCACCTCCGCCACGTTCGGCATCTCCACGAAGAACGGCATCGAGCTCGCGACGGAGGAGCAGAACGCGAAGGGCGGCATCTCCGGCGTGCCCATCCGCGTGGTGGTCGAGGACGACCAGTCGAAGGCCGAGGAGGCCGCCACCGCCGTCGGCAAGCTGCTGTCCCGCGACCGCCCGGTCGCGCTCCTCGGCGAGGTCAGCTCCTCCCGCAGCCTCGCCGCCGCCCCGCTGGCGCAGCAGGCGGGTGTCCCGATGATCTCGCCGTCGTCGACGTCGCCGAAGGTCACCGAGGTGGGCGACTTCATCTTCCGCGTCTGCTTCATCGACCCCTTCCAGGGCACGGCCGTCGCGAAGTTCGCCTTCAACACGAAGGGCATCAAGAACGTCGCGATCCTCAAGGACGTGAAGAACGACTACTCGGTCGGCCTCGCGCAGTACTTCTCCGAGACCTTCACGCAGCTCGGCGGCACCATCGTCGGCGAGGAGGCCTACGCCGAGCAGGACATGGACTTCAAGGCCCAGCTCACCTCGCTCGTGGCGAAGAACCCCGAGGCGCTGTTCGTGCCCGGCTACTACACCGAGGTCGGGCTCATCGCGCGGCAGGCGCGCGAGCTCGGCTTCAAGGGCATCCTCCTCGGCGGCGACGGCTGGGACAGCTCCAAGCTCGTCGAGATCGGCGGCGACGCGATCCTCGGCCAGTACTTCACCAACCATTACTCGGTGGACGACCCCACGCCCGCCGTGCAGGACTTCATCAAGAAGTACGAGGCGAAGTACCACGAGAAGCCCGACGGCCTCGCGGCGCTCGGCTACGACGCGGCGAAGATCCTCTACCTCGCGATGGAAGAGGTCGCGAAGAACCCCGACCACCTCGCCGGGCTCACCGACCGCAGCGGGCTCCCCGCCACCGAGGACAAGCGCAAGGCGGCCCGGACGGCGCTGCGCGACCAGATCGCGAAGACCACCGATTTTTCGGGCGTCACCGGCAGCATCACCATCGACGCGCAGCGCAACGCCAAGAAGCCGGCCATCGTCGTCGAGGTCACGAAGGAAGGGACGAAGTTCGTCGAGTCCATCGCCCCGTGACCCTGTTCCTCCAGCAGCTGCTGAACGGGCTCTCGCTCGGCGCCATCTACGCGCTGATCGCGCTCGGCTACACGATGGTGTACGGCACCCTGCAGCTCATCAACTTCGCCCACGGCGAGGTCTACATGATGGGCGCGTTCGCGGCGCTGTACCTCGCCCGGTACACGGGCGTCGCGGACAACCCGACGGTCCCCGGCGCCGCGATGGTGCTCGTGGGCGCCATGGCGTTCTGCGCGGTGCTGGGTGTCACCATCGAGCGCCTCGCGTACCGCCCGCTCCGCCGCAGCACGCGGCTCAACATGCTGATCACGGCGATCGGCATGTCGCTCTTGCTGCAGAACCTCGCGTTGCTCATGTTCGGCGCGCTGCAGGACTTCCCGTCGTTGTTGCCCGAGACCAAGTGGGTCCTCGCCGGGGTCCAGGTGCGGAGCAACGACGTGCTCATCCTCGGCGTCACGCTGGTGCTGATGCTCGGGCTCACCTTCGTCGTCGAGCGCACGCAGGTGGGGCGGGCGATGCGCGCGGTGAGCCACAGCCGCGACGCCGCCGCGCTCATGGGCATCCCGGTCGACCGCATCATCATGGCCACCTTCGCGATCGGCTCGGTGCTGGCGGGCGCCGCGGCGTTCCTCGTGGCGATGGACAAGCACACGATCCGGCCCGACATGGGGATGACCGGCGGGCTGAAGGCGTTCGTCGCGGCCGTGCTGGGCGGCATCGGCAGCATCCCGGGCGCCGTCGCGGGCGGGCTCCTGCTCGGGCTCGCGGAGACGATGGTGAGCGGGTACCTCGCGTCGACCTACCGCGACGCCATCGCGTTCCTGCTGCTCATCGTCATCCTGCTCTACAAGCCGGCGGGGCTCTTCGGGCGGCACGCGCCGGAGAAGGTGTGATGAAGGGCTACCTCGCGCTCGCCGTCGCCATCGCCGCGGTGTGGGGCGTCGAGCTCTTCGCGGTGCCCTGGACGGACCCCTACGTCACCGACATCGTCGTCCGCATCGGGTTCAACCTGCTCGCGGTGATGGGCCTCGCGCTCGTGCTCGGGTTCACGGGCCAGTTTTCGCTCGGGCACGCGGGATTTCTGGCCGTGGGCGCCTACGCGGCGGCGGCGTGCTCGCTCTACGCGCACATGCCGCCGATGCTGGGCGTGCTCGTGGGCGGCATCCTCGCCGCCGTGGCCGGCGTGGCGGTGGGCCTGCCGAGCCTGAGGCTCTCGGGCGACTACCTCGCGGTCGTCACGCTCGGGTTCAACGGCATCATCATCGTGCTCATCCAGAACGCGCCGGTGCTGGGCGGGGCGCAAGGCCTCACCGGCATCCCGGTCGCGACCAACTTCGGTTGGACGTACACGTGGGTGCTGCTCGGGGGCGTGTTCGTCCGCAACCTGCTCGCGAGCCCGCACGGGCGCGTGTTCGAGGCCGTGCGCGACAACGAGATCGCCACGCGCTCGCTCGGCATCGACACCACGCGCGCGAAGGTGTCCGCGTTCGTGATCGGCGCCTTCTGGGCGGGGATCGCCGGCGGGCTCATCGCGCACTACCGCAGCTCCATCTTCCCGTCGCAGTTCCAGTTCGACCGGAGCATCGAGCTGCTCGCGATGGTGGTGCTCGGCGGGACGGGCTCGCTGTCGGGCCCGTTGCTCGCCGGGGCGATCCTGTCGGCCCTGCCGGAGATCCTGCGCCCGGTGGCGCAGTACCGGATGGTGATCTACGCGCTCCTGCTCATCGGGATGATGATCCTGCGGCCCACAGGGCTCCTCGGGAACCACGAGATCTCGGACCTGTTCAGGCGGAAGAAGGCGGCCTGAAAGATAGGAAAGGCAACCGCCAAGACGCCAAGTAGGCGCCAAGGCCGCCAAGGTTGGGAGGGGGCTCCGCCGTCTCACCCGCGTTGGCGTCCTCCGCAGTTCTCTTGGCGCTCCTGGCGGTTGCCTCTCGCCCCGCCTACTCGAGGTAGCCGGCCGCCTCCAGCGCCTCGAGGAGCTCCGGATCCATCGCGTCGGAGCCCGAGCGGGCGGCGACGACGGCGGCGGCGAGCGCGTCGAGGCGGGCGCGGGCGTCGGGGTCGAGGGGGAGCGGGCGCTCCTCCGCCGGGTCGGCGGCGAGGTCGTAGCGGGCGAAGCGGCCGTCGGTCCAGAGCAGCTTGTCGTCGCCCTCCCAGAGCGCGGCCGAGGTCTCGCAGTAGAACTTCTTCCGCGTGTTGGCGCAGCGGCGCTCGTGGGGCCACGTGACCGACACGACGGGGGCGAGCTCGGCGGGCAGGGCGCCGTCCTTCGCGAGGTGGTAGGCGTGCAGCGCGTTGACCAGCGGCGGGAGCGCGGGGGCGCTCGCGCCCGTGCCCTTCTCCCACACCATCATCGGCACACGCGTGTCGGGCTCCCACAGGTAGTGGCCGTGGTCGACGAGCCCCTTCTCGCCGAGGAACTCGCCGTGGTCGCTCACGACCACCCAGCGGCAGCCGCGGTCGCACCAGCCCGTGGCCTCGACGCGGTCCACCAGCGCGGCGACCGTGCGGTCCGCGCGCCAGACGCCGTAGTCGTAGAGGTGGCCCACGTCGGCGAGGAACTTCTCCGCGTTGCGGTGCGTGCCCGCGTAGAAGCGGCGCCAGTTGCCCTTCTTGCGGTGGGGCTCGTAGAGCAGGCGCTTCGTGGGCGGCAGGAACCCGAGCGAGGCGGGGATGGTCTCGAACGGGGGGTGCGCGTCGGCGACGTTCACGAACAGGAACAGCGGGCGCTCGTCCGCGCGCTGGCGCAAGGCGCGCTCGACCTCGTCGATCAGCGCCTCGCCGCGCAGCTCGCCGAAGGACGCCGCCGCGACGGCGGTGTCGAAGCCGCGGGCGAGCCCCGTGGCCCCCGACACGACCGGGTTCGCGGAGACCGCGTGGGCCTGGTGGCCGCGCGCGGCCATCGCCTCCGCGAGCGTCGGCACGCCCTTCGGGAGCGGGCGGACGCGCTCGGCGGTGGCCTCGGGCGTGAGCCCGCCGGAGACGAGCTCGTGAGCGCCGTGCTCGAGCACCGGCAGGCCCGTGAAGAAGCTGGCGTGGCTCGGGAGCGTCCAGCTCCCCGGCGTCCGCGCGCCGCACGTGAACGTGGCGCCCTCGCTCGCGAAGCGCTGGAGCGCCGGCGTGGTGGGCTTGCCGTAGCCGCAGAGCGAGGTGCGGTCGGCGCGGAGCGTGTCGATCACGACGAGGATCGTGGTCGGGGCCGAGGGGCTCGCCCGGCCGGCGAGCCTCGCCAGCGCGAGGTCGAGCCCCGGGGCGAACTCCCAGAGGACCGCCGCCGCGATCGGGAGGAGGACCGCCGCGAGGATGGCCGCGCGCTTCACGGCCGCGTCCTATCTCACGGCGGCCGGGACGGGCGCTTCGAGGTAGAGATCGCCATGCTGCTGGAGCTCCGGAAGGCCGGCATCCGCTTCGGCGGGCTGCGCGCGGTGCAGGACCTCGACCTCGCCCTGCCCGAGGGCTCGCTGCACGGCCTCATCGGGCCGAACGGCGCGGGGAAGACGACGGTGTTCAACCTCGTCACCGGCATCTACCTCCCCACCGAGGGCGACATCCTGCTCGACGGGCGCTCGATCGTGGGGCTCGGCGCCACTCGCGTCGCGGCGTCGGGGATCGGGCGCACGTTCCAGAACATCCGCCTCTTCCACGGGCTCACGGTGCTGGAGAACGTGAAGGTCGCGATGCACCGCCACCTGCGGGCGTCGCTGATCGAGTCGGTCCTGCGCACGCCGCGCTACTGGCGCGACGAGCGCGACGCCGACGAGGCCGCCCGCAAGCTGCTCGACACCTTCGGGCTCGCCGCGGCGGCCGACCTCCCGGCGGACGCCCTCGCGTACGGGCTGCGGCGCCGCCTCGAGATCGCGCGCGCGCTCGCCACGCGCCCCCGCCTGCTCCTCCTCGACGAGCCCGCGGCGGGCATGAACCCGTCCGAGGCCGACGAGCTCATGCACCTCATCCGCTGGGTGCGCGAGACCTTCGCCGTCACCATCCTGCTCATCGAGCACCACATGCCCGTCGTGATGGGCATCTGCGAGCGCATCACCGTGCTGGACCACGGCGCGCGCATCGCGGAGGGCACGCCCGACGACATCCGCAAGGACCCTGTCGTCATCGAGGCCTACCTCGGGGCGGACGTCGCCGCGGAGAGCGCGTGAGCAGCGCGCTGCGGATCCGCGGGCTCGACGTCTGGTACGGGCAGATCCACGCGCTCCACGCGGTGGACGTCGACGTGCCGAAGGGCGAGATCACGACGCTGCTGGGCGCCAACGGCGCGGGCAAGACCACGCTGCTGCGCGCGATCAGCGGGCTCGTGCGCCCGCGCGGGGGGTCGATCGAGGTCGACGGCGTCGAGATCGCCGGCATGGAGCCCCACCTCGTCGTGCGCCAGGGCATCTCGCAGTCGCCCGAGGGGCGGCAGGTGTTCCCCAACCTCACGGTGAAGGAGAACCTGCAGCTCGGCGCGTGGACCCGCAGCGATCCCCGCGGCATCGCGCAGGACATGGACCGCGTGCTCACGCTCTGGCCGCGCCTCGGCGAGCGCCTCTCCCAGTCGGCGGGCACGCTCTCCGGCGGCGAGCAGCAGATGCTCGCCATCGCGCGGGCGATGATGGCGCGGCCGAAGGTGCTGCTGCTCGACGAGCCCTCGCTCGGGCTGGCGCCGGTGGTGGTCGCCGGCATCTTCGAGACCATCCGCGCCATCAACGCCGAGGGCGTCACCGTGCTGCTCGTCGAGCAGAACGCCCACCTCGCGCTGCGCGTCGCCCAGACCGCGTACGTGCTGGAGACGGGCACCATCCAGAAGAAGGCCTCGGCGCGCGAGTTGCTCGACGACGACGCGATCCGCGCGGCCTACCTCGGCGGCTGAGGGCTACTCGAGGTACCCCGCCGCCTCCAGCGCCTCCTTCACCTTCGGGTCGAGCGTGTCCTCCGCGCCGGACTGCGCGACGACGTCCTTCACGAACGCGTCGAAGTTCGGAGGCGGCGGCGCCTCGATCGGGTGGTCCTCGCCCGGGTCGGTCGCGAGGTCGTAGGCGGTCACGACGCCGTCGCTCCACACCCACTTCGTCGCCCCCTCCCACCACGCCGCCGACGTCGCGCAGAACGCGGCGCCCTCGAGGTCGGCGCAGCGCTTGACGTGGGGCCACGCCGCGGACGCGACGGGGGCGAGCGTGTCCGGAAGCTCGCCGTCGCGGACGAGGTGGAAGGCGTGGAGCGCGTTCACCGGCGACGGCAGGGGCGGCGGCTCGGCGTCCGTGCCGATCTCCGCCACCAGCAACGGCACGCGCGCGTCGGGCTCCCAGACGTAGTGGCCGTGGTCCAAGAGCCCCTTCTCGCCGAGGAACTCGCCGTGGTCGCTCACGACGACGACGCGGCAGCCGGCGGCGCACCAGCCGCGCGCCTCCACCGCGGCGAGCACGCCGGCGAGGTTGTTGTCCGCGCGCCAGATCGCGTAGTCGTAGAGGTCGGTCACGCGGGTGACGAGGGCGGCCCGCTCCTCCGTCGGCATCGTCCCGCCGAGGAAGCGCTGCCACTTCCCCTCGCGCTTCATGCGGTCGACGCCCGTGCCCTCGGTGCGCGGCGCCCACCCCAGCCCGGCGGGCACGGATCGCCAGGGGTTGTGGGCGTCGAGCACGTTCACGAACAGGAACAGCGGCCCGCCGACGGGATCGAGCTCGGCGAGCGCGTCGCCGAGGTGGTCGAGGAGGCGGGGACCGAACCACGCGCCGAACTTCGCGGCGGCCTTCGCGATCCCGAACCCGCGCAGGAGCCCCGTCCGTTTCGACACCACCGGGTTCGCCGACACGGCGACCGTCTGGAACCCCTCCATCTGCTCGGCGAGGGTGGGGAGCGCGCCGTCGAGGCCCTTCGCGAGGATGGTGGTCGCGCCCGCGCGCTCGCCGGCGCCGGTCTCGTGGGCGCGGTGCACCGTGACGGGCTCGCCCGTGAAGAAGCTCGCGTGGCTCGGCAACGTCCAGCTCCCGGGCGCGCGGGCGTCGCAGGTGAACGAGGCGCCCTCGCGGGCGAGCCGCTCGAGCGTGGGCGTCGTGGGGCGCCCGTAGCCGCAGAGCGAGGTGTGGTCGGCGCGGACGTCGTCGAGCACCACGAAGATCACCGAGGGGGCGCGCGGCAGCGGCGGGATCCACGCCCGCCGGGCGAGCCACGCGGCGAGGAGCGTGACGGCCACGGCGAGGAGCGTGACGCTACTCCTTCGGGGCACCGTTCTCCGCGACCCGCTCCCAGTCCCGCGCCACCACCTCCAGCGTCACCGCCGCGTACGACCCACCCCCTCCGTCCCGCGGCACGTCGTCGCCGGCGAACCGCCGCCAGCCGAGCGAGAGCGTGGCCGGGCCCGGGTCGGCCTCCATCGGGACGGAGACGCGGAGCTCGTCCTCCACCACCCAGCCCGGGCGCCACTTGAACGTGGGGAGCTGGCCGCCGACCGGGTGGACGTTGGCGTCGACGGTCTCGAAGTTGCCCTCGAGCCGCGCGTGCAGGCGCCACGCCATCGAGATCTCCTCGGCGGCGCGCCAGCGGCAGCGGATCCACGCCGCCTCGCCGGGGACGACCTCCGGCGTCGTCGCCTCGCAGCCCAGCCCCTCGACCTTCCCCTCGCCCCAGCTCGCCACGGCGGGCGTGGACGCGTCGGGGCGCTGGATGCGCTCGAGGTACATCGCGTGGAGCGCCTCGTACCGGCCGTTCACGCGGGCGCGCCACGCGCGGGCGTCGGCGATCCGGCGCGCCTCCTCCTCGGCGTCCATCGCGACGGGGCGCTTCTCGCCGGGGTCGTCCGCGAGGTCGAAGCGCTGCGGGTCCATCTCGCGGTAGTGGTCGATGAACTTCGTCGTGCCCTGCCGCGTCGCGAGGCAGCGGTAGCTGCGCCAGCAGGAGTGGCGCAGCTCGCGGTCCTCCGGCACGTCGGCGAGCAGGCTGGCCCCGGGGAGGCTCCCGCGCCGCACGCGCGCGCCGAGCACGTCGAGGATCGTGGGCACCACGTCGATCTGCTGGCGCGGCCCGTCGAGGACGCCCGTGCGCCCGCCGAGCACCTTCGGGCCGTAGAGGACGAGCGGCACCTTCAGGCCCTCGTCCCAGATGACGAGGTCGTGGTAGCTCCGGCCGTGCTGGTTGAAGGCCTCGCCGTGGTCGCCCTGGATGACGAAGAGCGTGTTCTCCGCGAGCCCGCGGGCCTCGTAGGCGGCGACGAGCTCGCCGACGAAGGCGTCCACGTACCGCACCGCGTTGAGGTACTGCTCGCGGCGGCCCTTCGCGTCGGGGAAGTCGACCTTCTCCCAGTCGGGCGGCGTGCCGTAGTCGTGGTGGGACGTGAGCGTCAGGTAGGTCGCGAAGAACGGGCGGCCCGGCTCCTGCGTGGACCACGCGAGCCCCGGCTCCGTCATCGCGCGGTCCTCGAGCCCGAAGTAGTTCACCGTCGCGTACGGCTTGCGCGAGAGCGTGTCGCGGGAGCGGAAGAGGTCGAACCCCATGAAGTGCACGAGGTCCTGGCGGCTCTCGAACTTCTCGAAGGCGGTCTGGAAGAAGGCCGTGCGGTAGCCGGCCTCCTCGAGCAGGTCCGGCAGGCAGCGCCCGGGGAGCCCGCCCGGCGCGGCCTCGCGGATCTCCGAGACGAGCTTCGGCCACGTCCCGCACATCGTGGTCACGATGGCCTTCGACGTGTGGGGGACCACCGCGTACGCCGTCTTCGCGTGCAGCCCCTTCTCGGCGAGCGCGACGAGGTTGGGCGTCGTCGGGAGCTTGGGGTTGTGGAGCGTCGTCACCTGCGCGCCCGTCGACTCGAGCAGGATGAGCACGACGTTCGGCCGGGGGGCCCCCGGCGCCCAGTCGAGCAGCAGCGAGTCGGTCTCGCCGGGGGCGGGCGGCACGACGGGGTTGCCGAGGTGATCGAGCCCGTCGAACCACATCACCTCGATCAGCGAGGGCACGAGCGGCTTGAGATCGCGCTTCGGCTGGCGACGCCCCTCCACCTCGAGCCACAGGGCGGGGACGAGCAGGAGCGGGGACAGGCGACCCCACCAGGGCGACGCCAGCGACGTCCCCCGCAGCGCCGCGGGCGCGAACCCCACGGCGACGCCCAGCGCGAGCCCGGCGAGGTGGTACCAGCGGATCTCGGAGGCGGCGACCGGGAGCATCTCCGCGGCGTCCCGCAGCGCGAACAGCAATAGATCCCAGTCCGCGCGGCTGCCCATCACCGAGACGAACACGAGCTCGACGATGGAGAGGAGCAGGAACAGCGTGCACCACGCGTGGAAGCCGACGCGCACGAGCCGGTGGTGCCGCGACAGCCGCAGGAGCACCATGCCGACCACCGCGGTGACGCTCCAGCACTCGATCTCGGCGAGCTGGATGCGCCACAGGTCGATGGTCCGGGGGTTGGCCGTCATCTGGCCGGCCACCCACAGGCGGAGGGCGGCGAGCGGCAGGAGCGCCACCGCCGCGCCGGCCACCGACGCCACGACGTCGGCGGGGCGCGGCGCCACGCGGTCGTAGGCGGCGAGCAGCTTGCGGAGCACGACGCGGCCTGACTAACCGGTGGGGCGGGGCGATAAGGGGCCGAGATGCACCTCCTGGTCGGCAACCCCACCGCGCAGTCCGGGAAGAACGCCGAACGGATCGACGAGGCCCGTCGGCTCATGGACGGGCTGGGGATCCGCCACGACTTCCTCGCGACGCGCTCCGAGGGGCGCACCGTCGGCGACGTCGCGCGGGCGCTCTCCGGCGACGCGTACGACTGCGTCGTGTCGATGGGCGGCGACGGCACGTTCGCCGAGGTCGCCAAGGGGCTCCTCGCCAGCGGGAAGGCCATCCCGATGGGCATGCTGCCGACGGGGACGGCCAACGACCAGGGCCGCAGCTTCGGGATGTTCGCCGCGCCGAAGCACCTCGAGCAGAACGTCCGCACCCTCGCCGAGGGGTACACCGTCCCGCTCGACGCCGGGCACGTCTTCGCCTACGACCTCGTCGACAAGCTCGTCGCGGAGGACTGGTTCTTCGACAGCCTCGGCTGGGGCATCTCCGCGCGGATCCTGCGCCAGCGCAACGAGGACCGCCGGCTGGTGAGCGGCGTGCCCATCGTGCGCGAGCTCTACCGGGACCAGCTCGTGTACGCGGGCGCCATCCTGCAGGCCTTCCTCGCCAGCTACGTCGAGGAGCAGAAGTTCGAGGCCGAGGTCGACACGCCCGCCGGCCCGATCTTCCTCGACAACATGACCGATCTCGTCGTGAAGAACACGCGCATGTACGCGGGCGCCTGGATCCTCGACCCGACGAGCTCGCCCGAGGACGGCGAGATGGAGCTCGTGCCCTTCCGCGGCCGCAACGAGTGGATCGCCCGCGCGGTCGTGCACCTCGACGGCGTGCCGATGCCCGTGCCGCTCGACCAGCTCGCCGAGCTCTCGCCGATCGTGCGGGCGTCGCGCTTCGTGGTGCGGGTCCACGACCGGCCGATGGGCGAGCCCGTCGAGTCGCAGCTCGACGGCGAGGAGTGGGTGTCGGCGGCGTCGTACCGCGTGGAGGTCGTGCGGCACGCGCTGCGGCTCATCGTGCCCCGCCCGGCATGACGCCGATCTGGCTCGAGGTGCACGTCGACGACGTGCGGCTCGCGCAGGACCCCTCGGTCTGGCCCGACGTGGCCGCGCACCTCGACGGGCTCGCGCGTACGGCCGAGTCCGGCGGCGCGCGGCTGTCGTTCCGGTTCCGGGAGTGGTTCGCGCGGGGCGACACCCACGGCTTCGTCCGCGGGCTCGTCGCGCGCGGGCACGAGGCGGGGTGGCACGCGCACGCGTGGCGGCTGCGCGCGGCGCGGGACGCGGTGGTGGCGGCCGGCGGCGACGCCCGGATCGCGTCGCCGGGGCTGGTGCAGGCGCGATCGCGCGCGATCGTGCTGGCGAGGGCGTGGGCGCTCGGCGCGCGCGTCGTGACGGACCGGCCCGAGGGCGCGCTGAAGGCGTACGACGGGTGGCTCGCCCGCTCCCCGCTGCCCGGCTTGACGGTGATGGACGTCTCGCTCGCGCCGCCGCGGTGGGGCTTCGACTTCGATCGGCTCTCCGAGATCGCCGCGGTGCAGACGGCGTGGGAGGCGCCGCCCGGCAGCACGCCGTTCTTCGGGGCGACGTTCCACGAGCACGACGAGATCCGGGGGTTCGAGCGGTTCGTGGGGAGGTGGGGCGACAGGATCGTGCCGTCCGGGAGATCTTTGAACCGCCAAGAACGCCAAGAGAACGCCGAGGACGCCAAGGGAGTCCAAGGGGGCGCCTTCGGCGCCGAGGACCTCCTCCCCCAAAAACAACTTGGCGTCCTTGGCGCCTCCTCGGCGTCTTGGCGGTTGCCTCTCCTCGAGCGCCTCGGCCCTCCCGGCGCCCGGACGCAGCTCGTGGTGGTGCACGCCGGCGAGAGCGGGCTCGCGCAGCGGCTGCGCTTCCTCGAGCTCGCCGACGACGCCTTCGGCCCCGACGTCGCCGTCTGGCTCTTCGCGCGCTCGCCCGACGCCGACCTCGCTCCGGGGAACCCGATCCACGTCGCCGAGACCCGCGCCGTGATCGAGCGCGCCGCCGAGCACGGGCCCGTGGGGCTCCTGTCGTGGTCGGGGGGCGTCGTGAACGCGCTCCTCGCCGCCGACGACCGCGTGCGTTTCCTCGTCGACGTCGAGGGCCCCGCCGACCGCCACTCGCTCCTCTCCCGCCCGGGCGACGCGCTCGCCGGCCTCGATCCCTTCGACGACGCCGCGTGGGCGGGCCGCGAGGCCGCCGCGCTCGTCCGCGGCTTCGGCGGCGCCTACGTGCGCGTGCAGTCCGCGCGCGACCACGTCCACGGGCGCCGTGACTGGCACGCCCGCCGGATGGTCGCCGCGGCGCGGGACGGGCGGCTCGTGCGCGTGGGGCGGCTTCGGAGCGCGGGCGCGACGGTGGTCGCGCTCGTCCGCGAGCTTTCCGGCGGATAGACGCCGGCGCGATGTTCCTCTCGCTCGCGCTCGCCCACGCCGCCACCACCGTGCTCTTCACGGGCGACCCGCGCGAGGCCCTCCGCGCGTCCGCCGCCGTGGCGAAGACCTGGGACTTGCGCCTCGTCACCGCCGGGGAGCTCGTCGACGAGCCGATCGTCTCCGGCGCGGCCCCCCCGTGCGCGACCCCCGCCACCAACGCGGAGGTCCGCACCGCCGTGCAACGCGCGGAGTCGCGCATCGCCTACCAGGAGCTGCCGCAGGCCCTCGCCGACCTTCGCGACGCCGGCGCCCGCCTCCCCTGCCTCGCCGAGCCCGTCGAGGCCTCGCTCGCCGCGCGGCTCTACTTCCTCTTCGGCGTCGCCGACCCGTCGATGGACGCGTACTGGTGGACGCGCGCGCTCGCTTTCTCCCCCGACCTCGCGTGGGACGAGCGCTTCCCGCCCGAGCGCCGCGCGGGCTTCGACCGGGCGCGCGAGGCCCGCGCGAAGGCCGTCGCCGTCCCGGTGATCGCCGGCGAGTCCAAGCTCTGGATCGACGGGCGACCCGCGGGCGACACGCTCGCGCCCGGCTTCCACGTCGTGCAGGTGCTCGAGCCGAAGGTCCGCACCTTCGTGGTCGACGTCGACGACGCGCCGCTGCACGTGCTGACCGCGCCCGCCGTCGCCGCGGCGCTCGCCAGCCCGGAGGACGCGCGGAGCCGCGCGCTGCTCGACGCCGCGCTCGCGGGGCGCGACGCCCTCGTCTACACCGACGGCGCCGTGTGGCGGCCGGGCGAGTGGACGCGCACGCCGGCGCCGCGCACGCCGCCCGCGTGGGTGCGCCCGACGCTCGGGGGGGCCGGCGCCGCCGCGCTCGCCGTCGGCGGGACGGGGTTCGCGCTGGGGCAGCGCTACCTCCTCGCCAGCCGCGACGCGCCCGCCGGCGAGACCGGCTCCGAGTTCCACGCGCGCGAGGCCTCTCGCGAGGAGGCCGCCGTCTGGACGCGCGCCGCCGCCGTCACCGCCGGGGCGGGCGCCGCGCTCGTGGTCGCCGGCCTCGTGACGCCCGCGCCGGTGCGGCTGTGGGTGGGGCCGGGGATCGGCGTGGCGGGCTCGTGGTGATCTGGCTTTTCGCCTGCAAGCCGGAGGCCGAGCCCCCCCCCGACTACGACGGCGACGGCGTCGAGCGCCCCGCCGACTGCGACGACGACGACCCGGCCGTCCACCCCGGCGCCGAGGAGGTCTGGTACGACGGCGTCGACCAGGACTGCGACGGCAACGACGACGACCGCGACGCCGACGGCGTGACCGTCGCCGGCGACTGCGACGACGCCGACCCCACCGCCTACCCGGGCGCCGAGGAGGTCTGCGGCGACGGCGCCGACGACGACTGCGAGGGCAGCGACCGCGAGATCTGCGCGCCCTGGGGCGAGCTCTCGCGCGACGACGCCGCCATCGTCTTCGAGGCCTTCTCCGAGACCGGCCACGGCGGCGCGCTCGCCGGCGGCGACTTCGACGGCGACGGCATCGGCGACCTCGCGCTCGGCGCCCGCGAGGAGACCGTGGACCTGCCCGTCGACGGCGCGGTCCACGTGTACCTCTCCCCGGTGGCGCTCGGGCTCCACGTCGACGACCCCGGCGACGTCACGCTCACCGGCCCGGAGGATCGCCTCAACGCCGGCACGGCCCTCGCCGCCGGCGACCTCGACGGCGACGGCCTCGACGACCTCGTGATCGGCGCGCCCGCGTACATGCAGGACAGCCGCGAGGGCGAGGTCTTCCTCGCGCGCGCCCCTTTCACCAGCGATGCCCTCGCCGATCCCCTCGAGCGCTCCGCCGGCGAGGCGCTCGACCTGTTCGGCCTCCACCTCGCGCTGGTGCCCGGCCTCGGGGCCGACGGCCGCCCGGGGATCCTCGCGGCGGCTCCCTACCACGGCATCGAGGACGGCGGCGCGGTGTGGCGCTTCGACGCCGACGGCGTGGAGGAGGCGCGCTGGGAGGAGGCGTACGGGTCGAGCTACTTCGGCACCGCGTTGTGCTCCCCCGGCGACGTCGACGACGACGGGGTCCCCGACCTCGCGATCGGCGCGCCGCGCACGCCCTGGGCCACCGTCGCCGGGGTGGTCTTCCTCGTGCCGGGCACGGCGCTCGACGGCGGAGCGGTGGAGGACGCCGCGGTCGCGACGATCGTGTCGGACATCGAGTCGCCCCACGGCGAGGACGGGGGCTTCGGATCGGGCCTCGCCTGCCCCGGCGACCTCGACGGCGACGGCACGCCTGACCTCGTCGTCGGCTCGTGGGAGCAGGACTACGCCGAGCGCGACGGCGGCGCCGTGTGGCTCCTGCCCGCGGCGGGGCGCGGGACGGTCCGCGCCGAGGACGTCGCCGCCGCGGCCCTCGGAGGCGGCCCGCAGGAGCGCCTCGGCTATCGCGTCGGGCCCGCCGGCGACGTCGACGGCGACGGGCTCGCCGACGTGACCGCCCTGACCTTCGACGAGGCCACCGGCACGAGCGCCTGGTGGCTGCTCTACGGCGGCGCGCTCGTGGACGCGACCGGCCCGCACGCCACGGCGTCCGGCACGAGCCGATACGGCGACGCGCTCGAGCCCGCCGCCGTCGGCGACCTCACCGACGACGGCGGCGACGACTGGGCCGTCGCCTCCCCCCAGGAGTCCGGCGATCGCGCCTACGTGTGGATCTGGGCGGGGGGGTACGATTGATCTGGCTCGCCGCCTGCGTGCCGCCGGCGGAGCCGCCGAAGGGCGCCGACGAGCCCGTCGAGCTCGGCCCCGACGACGCGATCGGGACCGTGACCGGCAGCGCCGGCACCCGCTTCGGGCAGGCGCTGGCCGCCGACGCCGCGACGCTGGTCGTCGGCGAGCCCCTGTACGGCGACGACGAGCGCGGCGCCTTCCGCGTGTTCGCGGGCCCGCTCGACGCCGACTTCGTCGCCGACGACGGCGCGCTCGTGGAGGGCGACGCGCCCGGCCTGCGCCTCGGGGTGGCGGTCGCGCTCGTCGAGGGCGTGGTGGTCGCCGGCGCGGAGGGCGGCGCGGGCGAGGTGTGGGTGGGCGACGCGCGCTGGACCGGCGAGGCCGACGGCGACCTCGCCGGGCGCGCCGTCGCGAGCGCGGGAGACCGTGACGGCGACGGCGCCACCGACGTGTTCGTGGGCGCCCCCGGCGCGGCGGACGAGCGCGGAGCGGCCTACGTGCTCCACGGCGGCGACGGCGGCTCGCTCGCGGACGCCGACGAGGTCTGGCTCGGCGCCGAGGGCAGCAACGCCGGCTGGGCCGGCTGCGCGCCCGGCGACGTGGACGGCGACGGCTACGACGACCTCGTGATCTCCCAGCTCAACGCCTGGTCGCCCGACGAGGCGAGCGGGACCGCGCACCTGTTGCCCGGCGGCGTCGCCGGCGCCCACGAGATCGCCACGGAGGACGAGGCGGCGTGGTCGAGCGGCGAGCCCGGGCTCCTGCAGGCCGGCTACGCGCTCGCCTGCCCCGGCGACGTCGACGGCGACGACGTCCCCGACGTGGCCATCGGCGCGTACGACGGCGGCGACGCGAGCGACCACCGCGGGCGCGCGTGGCTGACGCCCGCCGGGGCGCGCGGCAGCGTCGTGCTCGCGGAGGCCGCGACCTGGACCTTCACCGGCGAGCCCCGCGGCAACGCCGGCGCCGCGCTCGCCGGGCTCGCCGTCGGCATGCCCGGCGAGTACGACGAGACGGAGGGGGTCCAGGCCGTGGCCGTCCTGTCCGCCGACTCCGCCGGGCCCTACACGCTCGCGGACGCGCCGGTGCGGATCACCGGAGGGCCCGAGGTGAGGAACCTCGGGTACGCGCTCGCGTGGATGGGCGAGGAACTGGTGGTGAGCGCGCCGGACGGGGAGGAGAGCGGGGTGGTGCTCGTGTTTCGATAGGGGCGCCGGGACCGAAGTTCGTTCACGTTCGCGTTCAGGTTCACGTCGGCGTTCAAGGTCACGGGAACGCGGAACGTGCGGGTGCAGGTGCACGTGCACGAGCGGGGGTGAGCTGCGTTCGGCAGGAAGGAGGCGCGATTTTGCGATCCCCTCACCCGGCCTTCGGCCACCCTCTCCCCCTGCGGGGGAGAGGGGCGGGTTCTCAGAAGCCGCCGCCGAGGAGGAGGTAGGCGGCGCCGGCCCCGGACCCGCCCTCGTCGTCGCCGGAGGCGCCGAGGACGAGGTCGTCGTAGGTGTCGCCGTCGACGTCGGGGGCGGAGGCGGCGGAGACGCCGGCGCCGCCGTGCATGTCCTCGCCCTCCACGCGCGCGCCGGCCGCGTCGAGCAGGAGCGCGCCGGGCGCGAACGCGTAGATCACGTAGACCGCGCCGGCGCCGCGCTCGGTGGTGTCGGCTTCGGGCGCGCCGATGATCACGTCGGCGAGCCCGTCGCGGTCGAGGTCGCCGAGGGCGTCCACCGCGGTGCCGGCGGCGTCGCCGGTCACCTCGCCGCTCGCGACGAGGTCGGCGCCGGAGAACGCGCCGCCCGCGAGCGCGTCGAGCGCCACGTAGGTCTCGCCGGCGCCCGCGCCGGGAGCGCCGGCGACGAGGTCGGCGCGCCCGTCGCCGTCGACGTCGCCCGCGCTCACGGAGGTGCCGGCGGCGTCGGGGATCGCGCCGCCGGTCCACGTCGCGTCGGCGCTCGCCACCGAGGTGGTACCGCCCACCGGGCCCCGCAGCACCCACACCACGCCGGCGCCGCCGCCGGCGGCGGGCCCGCCCACGATCAGGTCGTCGAAGCCGTCGCCGTCGACGTCGCCGAGGGCGAGCGCCTCGCCGGCGCCGTCGTAGGCGGCCGCGCCGGTGACGGTGGCGTCGGCGGTCGCGAGGTCGAGCGTGCCGTAGACGGGCCCGTCGACGAGGTAGACGGCGCCCTCGTCCGTGGCGCCCGCGCCGGGGGCGCCGGTCGCGACGTCGTCCCAGCCGTCGCCGTCGAGGTCGCCGCCGCCGGCG